>CAZIID010000001.1:0-84994 GCA_964539415.1 uncultured Candidatus Saccharibacteria bacterium
TAATCCACTGATCAAAAAGAGGTCTGATTGTTCTATCAATAATTCTTCCTGAAAGTATAGCTTCATCAGATGGCTTTCCTTCTCTTCTGACATACCTTGAACCTAAAATCTTACCAGAAGCATAAAATCTTTCTTCAAACTCTACAGTAAGAGGAAGATAGTCTCCGCCTTCTTTCAGATTCTTTGAAATAACAGCAGTAGCAAGTATTGCGGTATTTCCATATCTTAAAATTACCGATCCACTCGCATTCTCTACCAAATCATTAAACTCGGCAGTAAGCTTTCTTCCGCCTAGCTCCATCGAAAATTCTTTCTTAATCATTCTTTTGTTAGCTTGACTTGTAAATTTCAGATTACCCGCAATTAGCGGACAAACTGCTTATTCACAAACCAAGCTATATTAAATTAATAAACTTCAACTCATTACTAAACAATTTTAGGATAACATATATCACCAACTTTGTTTAGGACTAAACTTATAGTAAAAAATATACTTTCTTGCTAATATACGATGACAATATGCCAAAGATATTAGATGGAAAAGTCGTTCGCGATAAAATAATGAATGAATTGAAAGAGAAAGTCTCTGGTTTTAGTTCTGTGCCTAGCCTTGCAATAATTCAAATAGGCGATAATCCAGATTCTGATATTTATGTAAAAAGAAAAATCGATTTTGCCAAAAAAATAGGAGTAAATGCTTTTATTGTAAGTTTTCCTCAAAAAGACGTTTCACAAGAAGAATTAACAAAGGGAATACACAAACTAAACACTGATGAAACAGCAAACGGCATAATAATACAGGCACCATTACCTGCTCCCCTAGACTGGTTTAAGGCGATAGAGCAAATTGATCCAATAAAAGACGTCGATGGAGTATGTGCTAAAAACGTAGAAGATCTAGAAAAAAATACAAATAAGGGAATAATTCCAGCCACTGCAAGAGGTGTCCTCTCACTTTTAAATTATTACGATATTTCTGTCACAGGTAAAAATGTAGTTGTTATGGGAAGATCTCGTCTTGTAGGAACACCAATTGCAAGCGTAATAAAAAATGAAGGAGCAAAAGTAACGGTCTGTCACAGCAAAACAATTAACCCAGAAAAAATCACAAGAGAAGCTGATATTCTTATCGTCGCTATTGGTAAAGCAGAACTTGTCGGTGCTGACTACACAAAAGAAGGACAAGTAATAATAGACGTAGGAATAAATTCCGTAATAAAAGATGATGGCACAAGAAAGATTTACGGCGATGTAGATTTTGATTCGGTAAAAGATATCGTCTCTGCGATTTCCCCTGTCCCCGGAGGCGTTGGTCCGATGACTGTCGCTTCTTTATTTCAAAACTTGGTGGAAGCGTTTGAGAAACAGAATAAATAGTATGAGAGGTTAGTATAGGGAGGAGAAAAAATCCCCCAGAACCATAAAATGGTTCTGGGGGATTTGCTTTTGAAGAGCACGACAATTTATCTTTTCCAAAGAGAATACACCCCTGGCATTTTTAATTTGATGGATTTTTCAAACCCGTCAGGCCTGATCTGGATTCCATCATTTGTGTAAACGACTTCTCGAACAAAAGACTGCCACTTCAATGAAATTTCATCCAGAATTGAGGTGATCCCATCATGTGTCATGGTGTTTCGAGCTTTTCGTAAAGCTTCAACTTCAGACATCATTCCATTCACAACGTCACACAAGGCCTCCACTGTAGATCCTTTTGATTTGAATTCACGCGCATAATCGATCGCTCTCATTGGTGCACTCCTTTTTTAAAAGATGTTCTCATACTATTATATCATATATAAACATAAAAAGCAATAGTATAAAAATGGTAATTAAAACAAACCAGCGATTTCGCAAAGCGAAATCGCTGGTTTGTTTCTTTTCTCCATACTAATACCTATACTACATACTCATACTTATTCTTATCTCTTCACTCCTCCTCCTATCAAATACTTTTTTGGCTCCAAATCTAAATCTATAAAGTCATCAACTGCTTCTATAAGCTTTGATGAAGTTGATTTACCAAAACAAACCACCTCTACCTGACAACCTTCATTTATCTGTAAATGTTCTACAAGAGGAATAAAATCTCCATCTCCTGTTACAAGTACTACTGCATCAAGCTTAGGTGCGAGAGCAAGTGCATCCATCGCCATTCCAACATCCCAGTCTGCCTTCTTTGCGCCACCTGGAAATATTTGTAAATTTTTTGTCTTTGTTTGAATACCAACCTTTGTTAAAGCTTCAAAAAAACTTTTCTCATCTCCACCTTCTGTTGTTATAACATAAGCAACAGCTCTTATTAAAAGTCTTCCGCCTAAAGCATCTTTTATTATTTGACCAAAATTAACTTTTGCTCCATACAAATTTTTTGCACTATGATAAAGATTTTGTGTATCTATAAAAATACCGACTCTTTGATTTTTGTGTTTTATAACTGACATATTTATTAAAATTATTTTTATTAAATCGACCCTCTACTAACTAAGTATATCATAACTCATCATGATAAATTCTCCATGTATTACTCTTTGTCTTTCCCGCGCAGGCGGGAATCCATCTTGGTTGGATAATCCTGGATCCCCGCATTCGCGAGGATGACAGAAAGGTAAAACCGTAATCAAAAATTAAAACCGCTTTAAAGCGGTTTTAATTTTTGATTACTTTAGTCCTACTTTCTTAGATATTGCTTCGTATCTCTTTGGATTATTCTTCATGAGGTATTTCATGTGTTTCTGTCTTTCTGCAACCATTCCGAGAAGTCCTCTTCTTGAGTGATTATCTTTAGCATTTTTCTTTAAATGCTTAGTTAATTCTTCAATTCTCTTTGTAAGCATCGCGACTTGAACCTCAGGAGAGCCTGTGTCTGTGTCGTGGATAGCCACTTCTTTTATGATTTTCTGCTTTTTTGTTTTTGTTAACATGTGAAAGAGTATAGCATAAAAGCCAAAAAAAGCAATGTTTTATGTTTTTTATTGTGCGACACTAAAAAGATGATACAATTGAAAACAAACATGAACCTTTCGGAACTTAAAACACAATTCCTAGAATATATTGAAATCGAACGTGGTCGTGCCATACGCACCGTTGAAAACTACGACCATTATCTTACAGTTTTTCTAAACTACACAAAAATAACTGATCCAAAAGATATCACAGATACAAAAATCCGTGAGTTTAGACTTTGGCTAAATCGCCAATCTGCCGGAAACAACAAAGCAACTGGCGATACCATGAAAAAAAGAACGCAAAACTATTATCTGATAGCTCTGCGCACCTTTCTTAAATTCCTTGCAAGACGTGGTTTCAAATCTCTTTCAGCAGACCAAATAGAACTCGCAAAAGTTGGTGAAAGAAGTATTGATGTTATAAACAGAGATGAACTTACACGACTTTTAAATGCTCCTGATTCTGAAGAGAATCCCGAAAAAAAAGCTCGTGGAAAAGCCATACTTGAGCTCCTCTTCTCTACTGGACTTCGTGTATCTGAGCTCTGTTCCCTAACAAACGATCTAGACTTGCACTCAGATGAGTTTTCTATCCGTGGAAAAGGTGGAAAGGTTCGTGTTGTTTTTCTTTCAGATGAAGCAAAAAAAGCAATTAAAGAATATCTAGCGATAAGAAAAGATATGTCTGATGCCATGTTTGTAAAAATTAATGATGAAAAGAGAAATAAAAGTGAAAATGATGGCCTTACTCGACGTTCAATAGAAAGAATCGTAAAAAGATATGCAGTAATTGCTGGTATTTCAAAAAAAGTTACACCTCACGTAATTCGCCATTGTTTTGCAACTGATCTTCTTGGTAATGGAGCTGACCTACGTTCAGTTCAAGCAATGCTTGGGCATTCAAATATTGCAACAACCCAAATCTACACGCACGTCACAGATAAACATCTTCGTGATATACACAAAAAGTTCCACAACAAAGGTTAAAGACTAGGATTTTATATAAGGGTTGTCATATTGTCACTTTTGTGTTATATATAACATAGAATTTTTTTATAAAAAACCACGTTCTTTAGAATGGATTAACTGATGAATAAACCAACTATTTTGGTTTGTATTGCGATAAAAGATGAAACTGTGGAAAACATGTTAAAACGTGTCCTACACAGATCGAACAATAAAGTTCATATCAATTACACGACAAAAGTTGAAGAGGCTGACCTTGTTATTTTTTGTCATTTACACGAAATCGGCATGACTTTTGACCCCAAAAAGGTTTACACCTTCTTAGGTGTAAGTGAGAATCTTCCAGACAATTGCGTCGCAACAAACACGTTGATAGTCAGTGGTATTGGAGAATCAATTACAAAGGTCCTGGACAAAATACATTCCAAAAACCCAGGGACAAAAGACCCGATGTTGTCTTAAAAAGTATCACGCTCGAGGAAACTCGAGCTTTTTTTATACAAAGATCTGACAGATTGATTTTTAGTGAAATAAGAATATAATTCATTTAATTAACATTAATATAAAAACCAGAATGGAAAACACACAAAAACAAGAGAATACTCAAAAAGAAGACACTACCCCTGCGATAAACGAAGCAAATAAAAATGAAAAGATAATGTCAGCAATTTGCTATATACCAGTTTTATTTTTAATCCCTTTCTTTTTAGTAAAGGATAAAAGCAAAACACTCAATTTCCATATAAACCAAGGCATAATACTTTCTATACTTTTTATACTCGGCTATTTTATAATGAGCTTACTTCCGTTTATAACAAAAAGTGCTGTTGATATTTGGAAACTCATAATCCTTATTTTTACTATCATAGGTATAGTCAATGTCTGTAACAATAAAGAGAAAAAGTTGCCTTTGATTGGTAATATTCTCAATATTATATAAAAATACAAAACAAAAAAATGGACTCAAACAATAATCAAACAAGCAGCACAATAGATAACGATAAACTTTGGAGTATATTAGCTTACGTGTTCTTCCTTCTCCCTCTCATTTTTGTAAAAAACAAATCACAAACTCTAATTTTTCACGTCAATCAAGGAATAATCCTTACAATTGTCGCCCTTATTGGTGCTTTTGGTTTAGACCTACTACCTTTCTGGTTTAAAATACTTGTCTTAGTAAAATGGATTTGGAATATCTTTGTTTTAGCGCTTCTTGTTACAGGAATTAAAAACGTAATCTATAACGAACAAAAAACTCTCCCCTTTGTCGGTAACCTTTTTACATTTTTGAAATAGGAAAAATCACTCCTTTATACTTATACTATTTTCATGCTATGATTTAAACATGAAAATTTTGTCTTGGAACGTAAACGGACTTAGAGCTTTCTTCAAAAAAGGCGCTTTTGAGTCAATATATCAAATAGAACCAGACATTTTCTGTCTACAAGAAACAAAAGTACATCCCGAAGACTTGCCAGAGGAACTAAAGTCCCCTGCAGGGTATTTCGGCTATTTTGATCATTCAAAAGGCAAGAAAGGTTACAGCGGGGTCGCAATATATTCAAAAATTAAACCAGAAAAAGTAGAATACGGAATTGGAATACCAAAATTTGACGACGAAGGAAGAACTCTCGTTGTACATTTTAAAGATTTTGTTTTGTTAAATATATATTTTCCAAATGGTGGAGGTGGACAGGACAGATTGGATTATAAAATGGAATATTATGATGAATTCCTAAAATTTATTGAAAATCTTCGTAAACAAGCAAAATCTGTAATTTTCTGCGGAGATGTAAATACAGCTCACAATGAAATAGATATCGCTAGACCAAAAGAAAATGAAAATCGCACAGGTTTTTTAAGAACGGAAAGAGATTGGTTAGATAAAGTTATATCACTTGGTTGGATAGACACTTTCCGCACACTTCATCCAGAAAAAGTGAAATACTCTTGGTGGGATATGAAAACATTTGCACGAGATAGAAATGTCGGATGGAGATTAGACTATTTCTTCGTTTCGTCTGACCTAAAAGATAAAATCAAACACGCAAAAATCTTAGACAATGTAATGGGAAGTGATCACTGTCCAGTACTATTGGAAATAAATTAAAAGCATACTCACTTTTCTCTTGTCATTCCCGACCTGATCGGGAATCCATCTTTTTTGTCTTTGCGAGCGAAGCGTGGCAATCCAGTTTGTAATTTTTTAAATGAAAAACCCGAACTTTTCTGTTCGGGTTTTTCATTTTTATAATTATTTTTTCTTATTTATGGCCGCTTTTATGAACTCTGTAAAAAGTGGGTGTGGTGCAAGTGGTCGTGCTAGAAATTCAGGATGAAATTGTGTGCCAAGGAAAAAAGGATGTTTAGTTTTTGGAAGCTCCGCAATTTCCATTAGTTCCCCATTTGGTGAAACTCCTGAAAAAACAAGGCCCGCATCTTCTATTCTTTTTATATACTCTGGATTCACTTCGTAACGATGACGATGCCTTTCTGAAACATTTTCTTTACTGTATGCATTCTGTGCAACTGTCCCCTTCTTCAAAATTGTCTCATAAGCTCCAAGTCGCATACTTCCACCATAATTCCCCTCCGCGATTTTTTTCTTTTGATCAGGCATTATATCTATCACCAAATCTTTTGCATTTTTGTTTATTTCCGCAGTATTTGCATCTTTCAAACCTAAAACATTTCTTGCATACTCAATGACCATAAGTTGCATTCCGTAACATAAACCAAAATATGGAATCTTTTTTTCTCGTGCATATCTTATAACAGACAGCTTCCCTTCAATCCCCGATTCACCAAATCCACCCGGTACAATTATTCCATCAAATTTATCTAATTCTTTAAATGCAGACTTTTTTACATTTGAGCCTTCAAAATCTCTTGAATTTACAGTATGGATTACAGGCTTTCTACCTAACTTATATGCAGAATATTTTATCGCTTCAAGCACCGAAACATATGCATCAGTGAGAACAAAATCTCCAGTATTAAAATATTTTCCTACAATTGCAATGTTTACAGGTTTCTTCACACTCTTTACACGTTTTGCAAAATCTTCCCATTGTTTCATTCCGATAGGATTAGATTTTTTCTTTAAACGCAAAAGCTTGAGCAAAATATTTCCCAAATTATCTTTTTCAAAATTAAGTGGCACATCAAAAACACTTTCAATATTTGGTGCGGAAATTACATGTTCAACTGGCATACTACAAGACACGGCGATTTTTTCTTTTCTCTTTTGATCCATTGGAACTTCACTTCTTGCGATAATAATGTCTGCATTTACTCCATAAGAATTTAGCTGACGAATTGCATTTTGAGTTGGTTTTGATTTCATCTCACCTAGCTTTGAAGGTACTGGCATATAACTCACCATTATAAAAGCAACGTCATCTGGATGGTAAACTTTCATAGTTCTTGCAGCTTCAATAAACATAATATTTTGATAGTCCCCAACTGTCCCTCCAATTTCAACCACAGTTATATCTGACTTGTTTGTTTTTGCAGAATGTTCAAATCTTCTAATTATTTCATCACGAATATGTGGGATAGCCTCAACACAATGTCCACCGTACTTGAGTGCCCTTTCTGCTGCAATAACATGCTGATAAACCATACCAGATGTAATGTAATCATCGTGAGTTAAATCTCTATGCAAAAATCTTTCATAGTTTCCCATGTCTTGATCTGTTTCAAGTCCAGAATTTAAAACAAAAGTTTCTCCATGTTCTGTCGGATTCATTGTCCCTGCATCAACGTTTAAATACGGATCCACTTTCAAAAGATTCACAGAAAAACCCTTCGCTTGAAGAAGGGTTCCAATAGACGAGCTGGCTATTCCTTTTCCAACTCCTGACATCACACCACCGGTGACAAAAATATATTTATGATGTTTTTTCACAAGATTATTTTATCATTATATTTTTAAAAAAACAAAAAACAGGCCCACCGAAGTGAAGCCTGTGGAAAGTCCGAAGTTCTCAATAACTAAGGATAAAGTGCCGACAAAAAGAACGGGCGAAATTTTTAATGTCTGGTGGCCAAATGGCTCTCGTAAATCGAACCAAGACAGAGGAGTTAACATAAATGTTATCCCCAATAGAATACTGATATAAACTACTCTTTGTTTCGTCCTTTTGGGCCGACTGTTTTACAGTTTAGGCTGGACTCATCAGGCAAGACACACATCTTGCGACAAAGGGTTAGATGCATCTAACCCAAGTGCAGTTCTGCTTCTGCAGGCTCCAGTGTGGATTTTTTATTATAGTCAGTAATCACCATGGATACAATCTGACTTCCTTTTTTAACACCACCGGAATTTGTGGCAACGGGTTAGTAGAATTCCCCGAGATATAGCAGGACGTTACTTCTGCTTTGCGTCTATCGCATCTTCGCGACTCGTATAGACAACGCCATCAACTATAAAATAATCCATTTGATCTCCTTTCTGTGTTTGGTTTCGTAACTTATTTATTGAAACTTCCCATAAATATTCTGGCTGAAATTGCGATGGTTAAAATTATCACAACAGGTTCAACCAATGGTATTAGGGCCAAAGTAAATGCAACAATGAATGCATGTACTGCACTCCAGATTGCTGTAGATATTACCGGTGGGCAAAAAAACATAATTGCCAGAATAAAAGCAATTACCCCAGTTATAATCCCACGAACTCTCGTACCAAAGAAAAACTCTACATATCTCATAGTAACCTCCGTTTTTAAAAGAACACCACACGTTTTCGAATCTGTTTTGTATTATAGGGAAAAGTGTTTTTTTGTCAAGACAGATTTACATTTTCTTTTTTGTACATCATTATTATGGCTTTAACACTATCTTATTTATAGTATATAGTGTCAATCATTATAAACATATAACACTAATTTACACCCTCTTTTCACTCGTTTTTCACTTAATTTTATAGTGTTTTTGACCAAAAACACTAAATTTTGTGCTTTTATCTAAAAAACCTATATAAATATAGGGTATTCTGACTTTTATTGATACAAAATGTTAAATACTGTCAAAAGTGCTTGACAATTAATCTAGATTTGCTATACTCTATATTAGAAACTTTATACACGAGATCAACCAAAAACTTAGGAGGTGTGCATGAATGACTAGTCAGTAGGCCCGTTGCCCCCTTAAAATTCTTTAAGGGGCCTAACGGTTCAACTGATATAGTGATGATTGCTCACAAAAATAAGTAAAAAAAACAGAAAAACGAAAGAAAGTAACAATGCAAGACTAGTATATAAAGTGCGTTTTCGAGCGATGGGTAACCCAGTGAGGTTCCCAAAAAACAAATGTTGGTGGGGTGTCAGATGATTTTATATCGTCGAGACACCCCTTTTTTTATTTATTATTTGTATCGTGAATTAATCTTATAAGGCTTTTGAGTGTTTCTGCCAAATCAGCACTCTGTATATAAATACCAGACAAATTCTTTTTCAAAGTCGCAATCCTTATTTTGTCTTTGTAAACTGAAATATCACAACTTATTGGGTATTTGTTTGCATCAATCTTTAACCTAGTGGACGTTTCATCGCTTGGAATATCACCATTCTTATATGTATAAACAGATAGACCAATTATCTTTTTATCAATTCTCTTTGATTTAAATTTAAGAGTTTCTTCTTTTTTGAATACTTCATCCACAAGATCCTTAGAATATATCATGTAAGATTTTTCCTCAGGGTCTGGATCTTTAAAAAGGTCTTCATTTGCGCTTGCTATCCCCTCTTTACCCTCAAAATATCTAACTACCGGTTTCTCTCCCATTTCTCGTTGAACACTCTTAAGTTGAGGGATAATATCCTTAATTTTCTTTGAATTTTCTTCAAGAAGGATTTTTTGTTTCTCTAAATAAGTTTCCAGCCTTTCTGGTGATTCAGCTTGATAGTTTATTTTTGTATTTACTGTTGTTTCACTAACTAAACCTTTTTCAGAAAGTGATTTTATGATTGGATATATAGTTGTTCGGTTTATCTTTGTTTTTTTAGCAAGTTCTAATATAGAAAAACCATCGCCTTCAAGGAGAGCCAAATAAACCAAAGCTTCTTTTTCACTTAAACCAATTTCTTTTAGATATTTTTCAAACATAATTTTATATCATTAATATTACAACTATCATACCATATTTTAAAAAATCAGACTTAAACAACAAATGAATTTGAGGTATCTTTTTTATATAAAAAAAACAGGCTCACCGAAGTGAAGCCTGTGTAAAGTCCAGATTGCAAGCAAACTGGACGAATAGCAACGGAAAAGCGGAGAGAAAAGAATTGCTGAAAAAAGAAAGAACAAAACGATATGTTTAATGTCTGGTGGCCAAATGGCACTTGTAAATCGAACCAAGACAGGAGAGTAACAATAATTGTTTATCCTCGAAAGAACTGATCAGCAACAACTGATCTTGTGATTACCGAAACAAAGTTTCAATCAATCACAACCTAATTATAATACTATTGTGGGTATCGTCAAGTATTTTTTAATTTAAATTTGACATATATGAAAATAGTGCTAATTTAAGCCTTAGAAACAGTTACTCAAAATAAGGAGCCAAATGAAGAAGATTGCCACTGTTGTTCCCCAAAACCCAACGCACTTTTGCCGGCATTTCGTTCACGAATACCAAAATATCGGTACGAAGGCAGAACTAGCTGAAAGAAGAGAAGTTTTTAAGAGGTTGGACATCGGGACACTTTTCACTTATCACAAAAAATGTTCCAGCGGTTGGGAAACGCCAATTCTAATCGTGCGGTATATTAAAGGAAATACAGTGTGGGCAATTGAGTTTAACGAGAAAAACCTCGCGAACCTCATAAGATGTCATCTGAATATCCTCCACTGGCAAATCCCCGAAAAAGAAGATTTAAAAATACTGGATTTCGAAAGTATTCCCCTACTTGATATATTAGGACCATAATTCTATAAAGTTACACCCAAGCGAACCACAAAAATGGTTCGCTTTTTTATATAAAAAAATTAATTTCAATTTGTTTTTTCTAACAAAATAAAAAGAAATAATTTTTGTATTTTTTTCTAACTTTATTTATAGCTATATTTTGTCCTTTTATAAAAGACATTTTGTTTTTGTGAGTTATCCACAGTTTTGTCCTTTACATGTCCTTTATAAGAATTATAATAGACATCAGATAACTTAGGAGTGCTGGATAAAGAAAAGGAACGCAACTCAAATCCTTTTCTGTCTCCTCAGCACTGTTTAGGTTTGTTCTTTCCAAGAAGTCCGGCCAGACTTCAAATATATAAAGATTGATTGGGTTAAAGACTATTTATTTACTTTCTTACACTTAACCTCAAATTTTTTTAATTTATTTATCAAATCGGTAAGTGATTAGGAAATGGTAGATGACTCGATCTTTGCTTTAAACCCGTCTCATAAGAGTTCGTTGCTGTGAAAGCCACCCTCTTGTGCGGCGGTTTTTTATTTCCCCGAACAGTTTCTTAACTGTTTTAGGATTTACCCCTGTTAATCTACATAGGACAGTCCTATGTAAAAATCTACTACCGGATTTCTATATTTTAAGCCATTTACCAAGGACAGTCCTTCGCATTTTTATATTTATAGCCGTATTTTATGTTTCATAAGAAACACTATTTTTTACAAAGGTTTAACCTTTGTAATCCAATTTTCTGTCTTTGCGAGTAATGAAATGACGAAGCAAACCATCTCTGGATTGCCACGTCGGAATACCTCCTCGCAATGACAGAAGTAACGGGTATCTCTCATTACACAAAGTGGAAGTAATACGGAAATACTAGGAAATAACTATATCCTCCAACATTTCAACCTTTGCGGTCTTATCTTTAGTATTTATATAAACAGTAACCAAATCAAACTGCCAGTTAGTTTCATCTGAAACATCCTTTTCTATAAGATAGGTCTGTATTGTTCTAGCTAGCCGAGCCAGTTTAGCTGGGTGAACATTATCCTCAGGTCTATGAGTATCAATTTCTCCCCTATCTGGGAATGTTACACACGAAACACTTTTTACCTCAATAAAGTGAAGTTTATTCCCTTTTGTGGCTATAATGTCCAATTCTCCAAACTTCTTCCAATAATTTCGTTCTAGAATCTCAAAACTATGTTTCATAAGAAACATACAGGCAATATCCTCACCAAGATCTCCTGTTTCCCTATTTTTAGTCTTATCTTTCATATTTTACTCTATTTTAAGGTATTTAAAGCTTTTTTGTCAATCTTAACTATAAAAGGTTTCGTGTGTAACATATCTCAAATAATGTTACTTAGTAACATTATTTGAGATATTAGCTGTCTTTAACCTGTTTGTCCTAAAAATAGCTATATTTATAGCCATATAATCACTAAAGGACCGATAAAATAGGCTTGTTTGCGCATTGTTTCAGATTGTCTTTAATCAACATATACACATAGTTATCCACAGTTTTCCTTTAGAAAATGGCTAAAAATATAGAAAGTGACTTTTATTATACTTTTTTGACCTTAATTTTATAGAACTGTCTCTAAAAGTAATAATAGCTAATGTCTTTAAATGTTTCGGGTGAAACATAATCAGAATTGTTCGTAAATAAAAAAGAAGGGCTTCGAACACTATACAAATATCAATGAAGCTGAAAACAGTAGGAATTTCGACCGTTACACGGTCAGTACCCCTTTCCCATTTACTCATAATCAGAATTACTCGTAAATAGGGGAAAGGGCTTCGAATCCTACACAAAAACAATAATATTGCTTTCGCGAGATATATAGGACCGTGAGTACACTTTTCGACCGTTACACGGTCAGTACCCCTTTCCCATTTACTCATAATCAGAATTACTCGTAAATAGGGGAAAGGGCTTCGAATCCTACTCGCGAGTGATACATATCACTCGCTTGAGAGCACAAAATAAAAACTGCCTAAGCAGTTTATATTTTGTGCTCTCAGTAGGATTCGAACCTACAATAATGGTTTCGAAGACCATTGTGATATCCATTTCACTATGAGAGCATTTCTAATAAGTATGAGATAGGGTAATCATACGCTAAAATGATAAAAAATCAAAAGTTTGTTAATATTTTTGATTTTTAATTTTTTATATGTATAATAGTAAAGTCAAAGAAATAAATGCGGGCGTGGTTTAATGGTAGAACAAGTCCTTGCCAAGGATTGGATTCGGGTTCGATTCCCGGCGCCCGCACTAATAAGAGAAAAAAATTTGACTGCGTGCGATAAAACAAATAGGTAGCAACTACTATCTCGCACAGAATACTTAAATAATTTTTCTCTGATATAATATATTGAAATGCTCAAAATAGATGGGGAATTCAAAAATATTCCTAAAATAATTTGGGAAACAGCACAGAAGCTTGAGAAAGCCGGTTTTGAGGCATACCTAATAGGTGGATGTGTTAGAGATATATTAATAAACAGAGCACCCAATGATTGGGATTTTACTACAAATGCTACGCCAGATGAGATAATTGCTATTTTTGATAAGACTTTTTATGAAAACACTTACGGAACAGTTGGTGTTGTAAATGAAGACGTTTCACTAATCACAGGAGCAGACGGACAAGTAGATGAAACACTCAAGGTTATTGAAATAACACCTTATAGACTAGAAGCAGAATATTCAGACAACAGAAGACCAGATAGTGTTTCATTCAGTGAAAATCTAGAAGATGATCTAAAAAGACGTGATTTTACCGTAAATGCTATAGGACTTCACTTACACAGCTATGACGAAGCAACAGATACCTATAAAGGACACTTGATTGACCTTTATAAAGGACAGGAAGATTTAACAAAAAAGGTAATAAGGACAGTTGGGCTACCAGAAGAAAGATTTGCAGAAGACGGCCTTAGAATTTTGCGTGCAGTCAGAATTGCCACTCAGATTGGATTTAAAATTGAAGATAAAACGAAAGAAGCAATCATAAAATATGCGCCACTTTTGGAAAAAATAGCAAAAGAAAGAATTAGAGAAGAATTTACTAAGATAATAACATCAGACGAACCTGAAAGGGGATTGAATGCTTGTTATAAGCTTGGCGTACTCAAATACATAATTCCAGAACTTGAAAAAACAATAAGTATAGAGCAGGGTGGGGCACATATTTATGATGTTTGGGAACATTCGCTAAAAGCTCTTCAGTGTGCAGCAGACAAGAAATATTCGCTCGAGATTAGGCTAGCGGCTCTTTTACATGATATTGGTAAACCAAAAGCTAGACGTGCTGGTACAAACAAAGAATGGTCATTCTATGGGCATGAGGTTGTGGGAGCAAGATTTACAGAAAAAATACTCAATGATCTCAGATATCCAAAGAAAATTATAGAAAAAACGACAAAACTAGTTAGATGGCATATGTTTTTCTCAGACACAGAACTTATAAGTCTTTCTGCAGTTAGAAGAATCATTGCTCAGGTGGGTAAAGATAATATTTGGGATCTTATGAATGTGAGAATCTGTGACAGGGTAGGAATGGGTAAAGAAAAGGAAGATCCATATAGACTAAGGAAATATCATGCAATGATTGATGAGGCTGTAAGAGACCCTATCACTGTTGGAATGCTCAAACTTGATGGTAAACAACTTATGGAAGTACTTGGCGAGAAACCTGGACCGAAGATTGGTTTCATACTTCATGCAATGCTAGAAGACGTGCTGGATGACCCAAAGCTTAATACCGAAGAATATCTAACAAAAAGGGCAGAGGAGCTAGTAAAGATGACAGAAAAGGAATTAAAGAAGATAGGAGAAGAAGGTAAAAAGAAAAAGGAAGAAGAAAACCAAGTAGAGATTAAGGAGATAAGGAGTAAGCATAAGGTCAAATAACTAGCTTTTAATAACCCTTATGATAATATATTGATTATGATAGATACAAATAAATACAAAATAATATTGGAAGCAGAATTAAAGAAAGTTGAAGGGGAACTTGGAACAGTTGCACAAAAAAATCCTAGTGTTAAAAACGACTGGCAAGCAGTTGCAACAAATCTTGAAGATGCAGATGATGAATCGGATCCAAATGATAATGCAGACAAGATAGAAGAATTTGAAACAAATGTTGCTATCACAGAAGACCTAGAAATAAGATTTACTGAAATAAAAGAGGCTTTGAAGAGAATAGAAGATGGAACCTATGGAAAATGTAGTGTTGATGGGGAAGAAATACCAGAAGAAAGACTAAACGCAAACCCAGCAGCAAAGAATTGTATAAAGCATTCATAATCTTAAAAAAACACCTTCGGGTGTTTTTTGTTTTATGTGATATAATTTTCTGCAAATGTCGTTTGCAAAAACTTATAGCGCGCAAACTGTTGGTCTTACCGCAAAAATTATTGATGTTGAAGTAGATCTTTCAAAAGGACTTCATTCTTTCTCCGTTGTTGGTCTTCCAGATAAAGCAGTTGAAGAATCTAAAGACAGAGTTTCTGCATCTATAAAAAACTCCGGCTATAAATCTCCTAAAGCAAAGAACGAAAAGATAACAGTTTTTCTTGCACCTGCTGATATAAAGAAAGAAGGGCCTGCATTTGATGTCGCTATTGCCCTTGCATACCTTATCGCAAGTGATGAAATAAAATTTGATCCAGAGAAAAAACTTTTCTTGGGTGAACTTTCGCTTGATGGTAAACTCCGAAGAATAACCGGCGTGTTGCCAATAATTTCCAAAGCAAAAAATGCGGGTTTTAAACAAATATTTTTACCTAAAGAAAATGCCAGGGAAGCGGGACTCATAGAAGGTATAGAAATATATGGAGCAGGCACTTTACAAGAGATTATTGAACATATTAATGAAAAACCAGCATCCACTTCTGTCCTTCCCGCGAAGGCGGGGATCCAGAGATCGGCAAAATATACAGCAAATGAGAAGACCATCAAAAAAATTCTTCTTCAACCAAAAACTTGTGTAGAGAAAAATTGTCTAGAAGAATATGATATTGATTTTGGAGATATCAAAGGACAGGAAACTGCAAAGAGGGGACTTGAGATTGCCGCAGCGGGTGGACACAACATCGCGATGTTTGGACCCCCAGGAACCGGAAAGACGATGCTCGCACGTGCATTTTGTCACATATTACCTCCACTTTCTTTTGACGAACTTTTGGAAATCACTTCAATTCATTCTGTTGCAGGGATTCTAAAAGAAGATTTGATTTCAAAACCACCGATCAGGTCTCCGCATCACACATCATCTTATGTTTCACTCGTCGGAGGTGGTGCAATTCCAAAGCCCGGCGAAGTGACGCTCGCGCACAGAGGAGTATTATTCCTAGACGAATTTCCAGAGTTTGATAGGAAAGTCATAGAAGCGCTTCGTGAACCTCTTGAGGAAGGAGAGATAAGTATTTCACGTGCAAAAGGTTCACACACCTTTCCGGCAAGTTTCATTTTAATCGCCGCAATGAATCCATGCCCTTGTGGGAACTTTGGTTCAAAGAATAAAGAATGTATCTGTAAACCTACCGATTTACTTCGATATCAAAGGAAGATCTCTGGACCAATAGCAGACAGAATAGATATGTGGGTGGAAGTTTCACAGATTGATTATGATAAGCTCGGCGAGAAGAGGGAAAAGAAAGAAACACCAGAGATGCAAGGACGAGTCAGTGACGCCCGAGATATACAAAGAAAAAGATTTTTGAACGCCAGCAAAAAAATTACGGCAAATAGCGAGATGAATTCAAAAGATGTAAACGAATTTTGCACTATCGGTGAAAAAGAAAAAGAAATTTTAAATACATCAGCAAGAAAGCTAAATTTATCAGCGAGAGCATATCACAGAGTGTTAAAACTTGCTCGAACAATAGCAGATCTTGAAGAAAGCCCTGAGATAAAAATGCCTCATATACTTGAAGCATTACAATATAGACCAAAGAGACAAGAATAGTCGACCTTTATATAATCAGTAACTGACTATATAATAGTTAAGGTTTACTAATCAATAATATTACTAATGAAAAACCTTTTAATAAAGACAGGAATAATTTTAGGTGGGACCGGCTTTGTGGTTTTAATAAATTTTCTATTTTTAAACTATAAAGGTGGTCTAAATGACGCAGCAAACGTGTCTCTACCAATGAATGTTAATAACAAAGTTCTCATAATTGCTGCAAATGGATATGGTTCTACAGGGTCTTTCACTGAAGCGGTTAACAAACAACTTCAATCAGTCCAATGTGACAACATAGATAAAATATTTTACAAACTACCCCAGTCAAATAGTGCAAAGATAAATGGGCAGGCAATAAACAAAAAAATCACTGAAACTCTCGCCAAAGATAAAAATACCAAAATTCTTGTAACCGCTCATTCGATTGCTGCTATTGGAGCGTGGAACTATAAATATTCCGGTCCATACACAAACAATGTCACTTATTTATTGTATGATCCACCTTACAATGCAGCTGGTTTTCTTACACCGGAATTTATCAAACTTCTTCCAAATGCCGGTTTCTTGAAATATGTCGCCAACGGAGGCGAAATAACCGCAGCAAAAAAGTCAGGGATTGCAAACTACTTCAATACCATAAAATGGACAAATGGATATAAAATGTCAGGGGTTCCGCCGTTCCGAACAGCAGCGCAGAAAAAAGCGAATCTTGAATTAGAGAGAAAACACGTTACGTTTGAAGGGACTAATAATTACACAAAGCTTGCGGATGTTTTTAATTGGGCAATTAATTATTGCCCGCGCCACATAAGTGGGGGAACACCATATACACCTTATGTCCCCCCTCCTGCACATGATAAACCCGTAATCTACCTATACCCAACACAAACCGAAAAAGTTAAGGTACAACTGGATTACAAAGGAGAGTTAGTTGTTGATTATCCTGAATACAACTATGATATGAAGGGTTGGGAAGTCACAGCTCATCCTGATGGAACAATAATAGATTCGGATGGAAAAGAATACAGTTATATATTCTGGGAGGGACTACCTAATGAGGAAATTGATTACGATCTTTCAAAGGGGTTCATTGTAAAAGGTGAAGATACTGTAAACTTCCTACAACAAACTCTTTCAAAAATGGGTCTAATACCAAAAGAGTATAATGAATTTATAGTTTATTGGTATCCAAAGATGAAAGACAATAAGTACAATCTAATACGTTTTGCTGATGAGGAATATACTGACATCGCACCACTTACGATTACACCAGAACCAGATTCCATGTTAAGAGTATTCATGGTTTACAAGCCCCTCGAGGAAGCAATACAAATCCAAAAGCAGGATCTGAAAACATTCGAAAGAAAAGGATTTACGGTCATTGAGTGGGGAGGAGCTGAATTGAAATAAGAAAAAGCCTGAGAATTTTCTCAGGCTTTTTTGTTTTTATATTTTGATGACAGCAATCATTTCTCTTTCATCTTCTGTATCTGGATCATCCCAAATAGGCAAAAATGTTTTTACATCCAAACTGGTTTTTCTTTTTAATCTTGGATCAGCAATATATACTCTATTATTTTTTACTCCGTACACAACAGAGAAATGCCCTCCACCATGTCTCGTCCAATAAATTATCACCGGAATCCCTTTATCAGTTATTTTTTGTAATTCAGCGATACTTGATCCAACTTTATACTCAACTTTAAATCCTAATTTTTTTATCGCGGAGACTACTTTGTCTGTGGAACAACCTTCTCTTGTTTCACCGATAATACCAGCAACTTCTTTTTCTGTTTTCTTTATTCCATAAAAGCCTAAAATCATTCGGAGAGATGAGGGGCCACAGAACCCTTTTGTTTGTTGAAAAAGTTTAATTTTTAACATGAAGACATTATATCTTTTTGCGAGACAAACAAAAAGCGGGTTTTGAGGAAGCTTCCTCAAAACCCGCTTTTTTAAAGTTTGGAATTACCCCAGCTCCAAAAGTCATACGGCCTCGTGCTTGGTCAAAAGAGGACAGGACTATTCGTCCACGCACTCGACCTAGGTTGGAGAGGGGTTAATTTTTACAAGACACAAAAAAATCCCCATGAAGGGGATCTTTTTGTGAGTAAAAATTAGAAAGGATTCTTTGCTCCACGAATCTCAAGGTGTAAGTGAGGTCCGGTAGAATTTCCGGTATTTCCTGTAAGACCTATAAGTTGGCCTTTTGTAACTCTTTGCCCTGGGGTCACATATACAGCACTTAAGTGACCATAGACAGTTTGTGAGCCATTGTAGTGTGAAATAACTATGTATTCAGCGTATCCTCCGTTCCATCCTGTAGTTTTTGCTATAACAACTTCACCGCCAGCTGCAGCAACAAGTGATGATCCAACTGGGATAGCATAGTCAACAGCATTGTATCCGTGCAAGCCTTGAGTCTTTCTTCCTCCAGAAATTGGCAACATATAATATCCAGCATATGAAGGAACATTGTCTGTACCTTTTATAAGGGAAGTAGCACCAGTAACGGAAGTTTTTGCAGTTGAAACCTTTGATCCAGCATCTCCATCAGGAATTATAACAGTATCTCCAATTGCTAATTTTGATGTTGAATCTAAACTGTTGAACTGCTGAATTTCAGCTAAATCACCTTTATATTTCTTAGCAATAGAACTTAATGTTTCGCCTTTTGCTACAGTGTGAATAACTCCAGAAACAGGCAATATAACAAGTTCCTGTCCTTCTTTAATTGATTTTCCGGATATATCATTTGCCCAAACAATAGTATTTGTTGAAACACCAAACATTTTAGCAATAGAAGAAAGTGAATCTCCCTTTCTAACTATATATCTGCTAATAGTTCCATTTGTAACAGTATCATTTATATCAGCAACAGTTCCTGATGGACCATTTTCTGACAAAAGAGCATTACCATCTACTATATTAATATCACCACCTCCAACAGAAGCGCTATTTATAGGTGATGGAGAACTTTGCAATAATGGCATAGTCTGAGAATTACCGACAATAACAGTTGCTTCCATTTTAGAATCTTTACCAGAGAAAAAGTCTGCTAAAAATGAAAAAACACCAGCACTTGTAGTCAATGGGCTACCGACTGTCATCAAGATGGGTAGAGTAATGGCAAACAACCACTTACAATAAGTGGCTAATATTAAAGATATTTTAGTTTCACCCCTCCTTTTTGCGTTTTTTGGGCTAACTTTGTGAGTTTTTTGTGAAATAAGCCTATTTTGTTAAGGGAATTCAAGCTGTCTGAAACCGATATGGCTCAATAGAGCCATAAATAACAGTTTTCCGTGTTTCTGTGTACAATATCTAATGTTACCCTTTTGAAAACCATAGTCAAGAAAGTTATCCACACTTTATTCTCAATATACTATTAAAATGGCTAAAAATAAGGATATTTTTAAATTCTGAGCCGGCGACTTTTCATGCTATATTTACCTGATGAATCATCTTGAAGGTTTAAACGAGCAACAGAAGGCGGCAGTCCTCCAAAAGGACGGCCCAATACTTATAATCGCAGGTGCCGGTGCAGGAAAAACAAAAACAATCACACATAGGATAATGCATTTAATAAAAGAAGGAGTCGCACCACACGAAATACTTGCTATCACTTTTACAAACAAGGCAGCAAAAGAAATGAGAGAGAGGGTAGAAAAAATAATCTCCGAAGACAACTCCCTTAACCTTCCTATAAAAAATAATGAGAGACCTTTTCTCAGTACCTTTCACTCTCTTGGAGTTCACATCATAAAAGAGAACAGTCGGCTTGTTGGAGTTTCAAGAAACTTCTCCATTATGGATAGAAGTGATTCAAAAAGAATTATCAAAGATATTCTTAAGTATCTTGATATAGATCCGAAACAATATGAGCCTGGAAAAATAATTTCCGCTATTTCTATGGAAAAAAGCAATTTGAACTCACCTGAAAATTTTCTGGAAACTGCCGATAAAAAAGGGTATACAATGTCTTCTGTTGTAGCACGAGTTTGGCCATTATATGAAAAAAAACTTCTAGAAGAAAAAGCTTTGGACTTTGATGATTTGCTTTTGAAAGCTTACAAAATATTAAACGAGAATAAAGACGTCTTGGAACACTATCAAAATGTTTGGAAATATATTCATATAGACGAATATCAAGACACAAACAAAGTTCAATACATGACAAGCAGACTTTTGGCGCAAAAAAGTAAAAATATTTGTGTTGTGGGAGACATAGACCAAAATATTTATAGTTGGAGAGGTGCAAATATAGAAAACATTTTAAATTTTGAAAAAGACTACCCAAATGCAAAGGTTATTTTGCTTGAAGAAAATTATCGTTCAACACAGACAATTCTAAATGTTGCAAATAAAGTTATTTCAAAAAACAAGATGCGCCGTGAGAAAAATCTCTTCACAAAAAATGAAGAGGGAGAAAAAATAACTTATTGTAAAAGTCTAAATGAGAACGAAGAAGCTAGGTTTATAGCCAGAAAAGCGCAGAAGCTTATAGCAGATGGTGTTAACCCACAGGAAATGGCTGTGCTCTATAGAGCAAACTTTCAATCTCGTGTATTAGAAGAAGCTTTTATTTCAGAGAGCGTTCCTTACCAAGTCCTCGGTACAAAATTCTTTGAAAGAAAAGAAGTCAAAGATGTTTTGTGTTATCTTCGTGCCTCAATGAATCCAGAAAGTTTAAGTGATCTCAAAAGAATAATAAATATTCCTGCTCGAGGTATAGGCAAGGTTACAATGATGAAAATATTTGAAGGTAGAAAAGATTCACTCCCTGACACAATAAAAATTAAGGTGAATGATTTCTTTTCTTTATTACAGAGAATAAAAAATGAAACTGCAGAAAAAAAACCTTCTGAAATAATTAAATACATAATAAGAGAAAGTGGTTTAGAAAGAGAAATGCAAGGTGGGGGAGATGAAGACAAAGAAAGGTTAGAAAACATGCGTGAACTTGCAACTCTTGCAATAAAATATGATGTCTATCCAAAGCCTGAAGGTATAGAAAAACTTTTAGAAGAAGCTTCACTTGCAACTGACCAAGATTCTTTAGAAAAAAATGAGAAGGCAGTTAAACTTATGACTGTTCACGCATCAAAAGGACTTGAGTTTGACTATGTTTTTATCACTGGACTTGAAGAAGATCTTTTCCCTCATCAAGCAATCGGCAAGGACGAAAAAACACCAGAAGAAATGGAAGAAGAGAGAAGACTGTTTTATGTGGCACTAACAAGAGCAAGAAAAAAGATTTTTCTTACCTGCGCAGAAATGAGAACAATTTTCGGTTCACAACAAATGAATCTTCCATCACAATTCTTCGCGGATATTGATTCTGAATTTTTGGAAGAAGAAAACTTTGAATATCGCGAAAAAATCGTCTACCTAGAGTGGTAGAATATTATCCACTTGGTAGCGTCGCCACCAAGTGTTATAATCTAAAAATGGGACAAAGAAAAACACCTTTCATAAACAATGAACTTTATCATATCTTTAATCGTGGAGTTGATAAAAAAGAAATTTTTATTGAAAAAGAAGATTACTTTCGTTTTATTGAAGAAATAAAAGAATTTAATATTGATAGACCAATAGGTAGTTTATACGAACTTTCGTTTGAAAGAAAAAAACTTGATAAAAAATCAGCATTTGGTAGCGACGCCACCAAATTGGTTGATATTATTGCATATAATATCAATCCTAATCACTTCCATTTAATCTTAAAACAAAAAAAGATGGTGGAATCGGAAAATTTATGCAAAAAATTGGAACAGGCTATGTAAAATATTTTAATGAAAAAACTCACAGAACTGGTTCACTATTCCAAGGACCATTCAAGTCTGTTCACATTGATAGCAATGAATATCTACTTTATTTAAGTGCTTATGTAAATTTAAACGATAAAATACATAAAATAGAAGACTCCTTTGGTTTTTCTAGTCTCCATGAGTATATTCAAGATAACAAAGATGGAATGTGTGAAAAATCAATAATATTAGAACAATTTAGCAACAAAAAATATAATTATGAAGAGTTCTTAAATAAATCTCTACAGCAAATGATAGAGACAAAAGAAGGTAACAAGAAGATGGAGAAGTATCTTCTGGAAAACTAACCATTGTCTACTAGCTATTTGGTAGCGTCGCTACCAAATAGCTAGTAAATACATCAAAAACAAACATGAGTATAAAAGCTAAAAAATCATTAGGGCAAAATTTCCTCAAATCAGGGGCGATTTTAGATAAGATAATAATTGCCGGAAGCGTGGGTAAAGACGATCTAGTGCTAGAAATAGGCCCTGGAGAGGGTGCGCTCACCGAAAAATTGCTTGAAAAAGCTAAAAAAGTCATTGCTGTTGAAAAAGACGACAGACTTATTGGTGTTTTAGAGCAAAAATTCGCCAAAAACATAGAAAATGGCTCTTTTGAACTAATTCATGATGATATACTCGAATCAGACATACAAAAATACGGCTTAAAATCTGAAGAATACAAGCTTATAGCGAACATTCCATACTATATTACTGGCCAAATTTTCAGAAAATTCCTTTCTGGACCAATTCAGCCCAATAAAATGGTAGTTTTGGTGCAAAAAGAAGTAGCTCAAAGGGCTGTTGCAAGAGATGAAAAAGAAAGTTTACTCTCTATCAGCATAAAAATCTACGGAGAACCAAAAATGATGGGGGTAGTAGCTAGGGGGAACTTCAACCCTGTGCCAAATGTTGATTCAGCAATACTACTTGTGGACAATATTTCAAAGGACTTCTTTGCCGGTTTCACTGAAGATTCTTTTTTTGAAGTTTTAAAAGCCGGTTTTGCCCACAAAAGGAAACAAATAGCCGGAAATTTAAAAGACTTAATAAAAGACGGCGAAAAAGTAAGCACTTTGCTCAAAAAATGTGATATAGATGAAAAAAGTAGGGCAGAAGACCTAAATAAAGAAGATTGGGCAAAAATTGTGATAGAATATGGGGAAATATGAACAAAAAGTTTTATCTAATGACCTCATTTATAACTGGTTTTGCACTTATGACTGTAGAGTTGTTGGCTTCAAGAATTGTCGCGCCAATTATAGGTAGTTCTGTCTTTACTTGGACATCAGTTATAGGAACAACTCTTCTAGGTCTTTCTATTGGAAGTTATCTTGGTGGAAAATTATCGGACAAATTTAACAATAACTGGCTTTTGCCTTTATCTTTTCTAGTTTCAAGTATTTCGGTATTTTTGATAAACTTTTTCGCAAAATCTGTAGGTTTCATAATAAATTCCACAGATTCTATGCTTTTAATAAATTTATTTGTTTCACTGTATCTTTTTCTGCCTTCAGCCTTATTTATAGGGACCATACAACCAATCGTATTAAAGAAATACGCGGATAATATATCAAATATCGGCAAAGAATATGGTCTGTTGTCTTCATTGTGGTCTCTTGGAAGCATATTGGGGGTATTCCTTTCCGGCTTCTATTTTGTTTCAAATATAGGAAGTTTTGAGACACTAAATATGATATCTATTATTCTTTTAATATTGAGCATTGCCTTTTCTTATAAAAATAAAAGGTCTTTGACATTAAATCTAGTTATTTTGCTGATATTCTTAACAATCATATTCCTAATACCTAAAGTAAATCAAAAAAACAATAAAATTTTGTTTGAAAAAGAGACAAACTACTACAAAATAAGGATAGTAGACAGAAACCTCCCCAAATATGGCGACACGAGGTTTCTTTTTTTAGATATAGACTCACACAATGAAATAGCAAAAGATGCAGATATAGATTCTTACACAAAAATATATCCGATATTCTCCGATATTAACGCCGATATGCAAAAAATGCTCGTAATCGGTGCTGGTGCTTATGAAATACCTCAGTATTTAAAAGAAAATTATAAAAATTCAGATATAACCGTCTTAGAAGTTGACCCAGAGATAGAAAAAGTTGGAGAAATGTTTTTTGACTTAAAACCGAAAGAAATCAAGACAAAGATCACTGATGCAAGGGTATTTTTCTCAAAAACAAGTCAAAAATATGACTTAATCTTTGGTGATGCTTATAATTCATTCATTTCTGTCCCTTGGTATCTACTTACAGATCAATTTAATAAAGAAGTTTATGAAAAATTAACAGAAAATGGCATATATGCATTAAATTTTATAGGAAAAATAGAAGGTAACGGTAGCGAATTAACAAAAAGCATTGCCACAACATTTAAAAAAACCTTTAAAAATAGCCTTATATTAAAATACGGAAATTTAGATAATTCTGTACAAAACATAGTGCTTATTGGTATTAAAGGAGAGGTAGAAATAAATTCAATTATTAACAAAATAACGAGAAATCATCCATCTCTTGCAGAAAAAATACTTTCAAAAGAGAAAACGGACGAATTGACTTCATCAGGTCAAATCTTGACCGACAACTTTTCACCGATTGAAAAACTAATCAGCCCAATCACACAAGAATATTTTACTGAATACATTCGGTTCTTAGAAAAATTAAAAATATAAATTAAAAAATTTGTAATAGAATATATAAATGATATAATTTATTAAATGCAAAATCTTAGACAATATCTTCCGTCAAAAAAGTTCGCTATTATTTTAATCTCTATTATTGTTGCATTAGTAATCATCTTTATAACAAAAACTTTTGTTAACATTAAAGACTCAGGCGAAGCAGAGGTAACCGCAGAAGTAAAAAAAGAAATCGCTTTGCGTGAACAATTTTTAGAAGTAGATTCAGACAACGATGGATTGAAAGATTGGGAAGAATCTTTATGGCAAACCGATCCAAAAAATCCTGACACGGACGGGGACGGCACAAGCGACGGTGCTGAAATAAAAGCTTATAGAGACCCATTGAAAGCTGGACCTAATGACGGTTTTGACCCAAAAGAAATCGCTGAAACAAAAAAAATTATAGATGAATATGAAAGTCTTAGTGTAACAGAAAAATTTTCAAGAACCTTATTTTCTCAATATCTAGCAACACAAAAAGCAGACACTGCTATGTCAGAAAGCGACGCCAACTATCTTGTTGAGAATATGCTCGCTGACCTACCAAAAGAAACCCTAACAGATAAATATTTATCAAGTGATATTTCTGTGCTGACAGATGCGACAACTGAAGACTTAGATATTTATAGAAGTAAACTCGTGAATATACTTGATAAAAACTTCTGGTCATATTTCACGACTGAGATGACTATTTTCCAAAATGCAATGAGCACAGACAGCAAAGATGAACTTAAAAAATTAGACCCGATCATTCAAAGTTATAAAGATGCATCTATCGCAGTAAGTAAATTAAAAACTCCTGAAATATTTAAAACAAATGGTGTTAATATCGCAAACTTATTATATAATATGTCCATATCAGTTCAAGGTTTCAAAACTGTTTTTGAAGATTCTATTCCTGCACTCATGGCCTATGATAATTTTTATGTTTATTACAATCTATTAGACAAGGAAATTGCTGAATTAAATTTATATAATAACTAATATGTCAAAAAATATTGCAAAAAAAATCTTCTCCTTACTTCTTATCGTTTCTATAATTTCTCCGACCATTTTCCTTGCAATACCGCAAAAGACGGAAGCTATAACAGTTATAGATGTGAAGCAATTTGCAATTCAAGTCTATTCTGAAGGCAAAAAGATGTTAGTTAAAGTTATATTACAACAACTTACACAACAAATAGTAAATTGGATAGACAGCGGTTTTGACGGAAACCCAGCTTTCATTCAAAATCCTTCTGGTTTTTTGACTTCCGTGGCAGACCAGACTATTGGAGAATTTATTTTTAATGAAGAGGGATTAAAATTTTTGTGTGATCCATTTAAAATTCAAATACAACTTGCTTTGGGCTTGCAGTATCAGCCTTTCAAAGCAAAAGTTAACTGTACTTTATCAGATATTCTTACAAATACCGAGAATGCTTATAATGATTTTGTTGGTGGTGACTTTATAAATGGAGGAGGGTGGGACTCTTGGTTTAGTCTTACAACAAACCCTGCAAATTCTCCCCAAGGAGCATTTCTTATAGCAAAAAGCGAGCTTGACGCAAGAATAGTAACATCACAAGAAAACTCTGACAGAGAGGTTGGTTGGGGACAAGGATCTTTATCCTTACAAAAGTGTACAGAAACTGAATATGAAGTTTCCAAAGATGGAACTAAAAAAGAAATAGGTAAAAATAGTTTTACTGGAAATCCTTTTTATAAAGAGGCTGACTATCAAACAAAAAATGACGACGAATCGTCTGCAGGACGAGGATGGGCAAAAGTTTCTTCAGCAGATGATTTCACCTATAAAGCAAAAGAAACAAAGTGTGCCGTAACAACACCGGGACAAATTATTGTTGAAAAATTTAGATTCTCAGATACCTCTTTTATAAGGACAATGGAGCTTGAAAGTGTTATGGGTGAATCTATAAATGCAATTGGTTCTGCTCTTGTGAATCAACTTACTAAACAGCTTATGGCACAAGTCCAAGGTATGGCATCGGGAATCCTTGGAAATAAAAATGATGCTCCAGACTACAAGAAACAAGTTGAAGAGCAACTTAAGCTTCTAGAAGAACAGCAAAATTCTCAAATAAACTCTGGAGGAACAAATAACGGCACTAATACAACTGACAATCTTTCAAATACAAGAAATCAAGCAATCTCGGCAATAAATAACCAACTAGAGATAGAAAATAACTATATTCAAGTCCGATCAGATGCAAAGACATTACTTGAAAACACAAGCGACGCATACACAAATGCAAGAATCTGTGTAAATAGATTGGGTGGAACAGAAGCAGTAATAAGATCCACAATGTTTACCGACAGAATAAACATAATTCAAGGAAATATGACTGGGCCGGTCATTGGTGGTCAAGTTGTAAATATAAAAACCATTACTGAACAAAACGCAGTTGCAAGATCAAACAAAGATCAGCTTAATTCAAGAAAAGATACTATCCCTTCTGCAACAAGTATACAAAATATCAACTCTGCAATATCTGGAATAACATCTGCTCCATTTCACGCTCAATCTGATATAAAAGAAAATCTCTTTACGACGAAAGTTGAAGATTGGGTCAAACAAGAGATATCAAGTTATGCTTCGCCAGACAAACCCTGCTCATTTACTTTTGATTCTTTGAAATAAGATTTAAGCAGAATTTAGTTGTGTGTTATAATTAGTTGCAAATAATGCCAAGGAAGTTTTTTAAAATAATTTTTTCCGTATTTATCTTAATCACGGTTTTTAACTTTGCCCCATTTTCTGAAAAAGGGGAGGGGTTTGGTATTAAAAAATTAAATGCACAATCAACAGATTTGGGTAATGTTCCTTTTCAATATACAGCACCGAACCCAATCAACGACTCAAATAGCGGGATACCGAATACTACGACACCTGCAAACACAAATACACAAACTCCACCAGCAACAGACCAAACTGTAAATACAACAAACCCTAAGACGCCAGCAACCACAAATCCGAATACAGCAAATGTTGATAATAACCTTGCAAATAATCCTGCTTATAATACCCAGAATACAACCCAAGTAGGAAAAACAAACACAACTTATAAGGCTGCACCAACAGAAAAAAGTATTCAACAAATAAAGAATGAAATCGAACAAAAAAACCTTGAAATAACAAGACTTGGTGCAAATAAAGCAAGCGCATTAGAAATACAAAAAGCTCAGGCTGAGAGGACTGCCCTTCAAGCTGAACTTGCAAAAGCAGAAGAAAAGAATGTTGAAGCAGGTAAAAAGTGCAGCGATGGTTTTTTTGGAGCAATATGGTGTTCAGCAAAAGAGGCCGTCTCTGTTATTTTTGAAGGTCCTTTGGGAATTCTTTATTTAATCATAAACGGTTTACTTTTACTAATCCAACACCTTGCTCAATGGATTTTCCAAATCGTAGCATCAGTTTTGGACTTTGCCATAATATTTTCAATTAATATATCAACATATATTTCTCCTATGACTGATAGTATTGATACAACATGGGCTCTAATAAGAGATGTTTTTAATGTCATTTTTGTATTTCTACTACTTTATATATCAATAAAAACAATTATTGGGACATCTATCACAACAACAAAACAAATGCTGGGTAGTATTGTTTTAGCAGCTGTTCTTGTTAATTTCAGTATGTTTATTACAAAGACATTAATAGATGTAAGCAACCTTATTTCTCTAACACTATATAACAAAGTGACTATAGGTGGTAGTGTCGCTACATATTTTATGCAAGTCACAGGAATTACCGAAACATTAAATTCTCCTGTAGTAGGAGGAGGAATAAATTCCATAATTTTTAACTCCACAAATGCAGCCCTTCTAATTATCGCCATCTGGGCATTTGGAACCATGGCAATGCTTTTTTTGGTAAGAGGTGCTTTGTTTATTATATTAATAGTAACATCACCTGTTGCTATTGCTGGTTCTTTATTACCAATGACTAAAGAATACAGCACAAAATGGTGGGACGCCTTGAACAGTCAACTTTTAGTAGCACCAATCTTTTTTATTTTCTTACTATTAACATTCAAATTTGCAGTCGGATTAAAAAGTGTACAAATGCCAATAGTGGCAAACAGTGTTGATATGAGCCCAATTTTTAAATATGGATTAATAATTACTATTTTAATAATAGGTACAAACATAACAAAAAAGACCTCTGGAGCAGCTGGTCAGATGCTGACAAATATAGCAAAAACAGGAATGGGTATGGCTCTAGGCCTTGCAACTGGAGGGGCAGCTCTTGCAGGAAGTGCTCTTATTGGAGGTGCAGCTTCGAGAATTATGAGCCCAGACAGAATTGCAAAATTAAAAGAAAGAACCTTACAAGGTGGTATTGGAGGACAAATCGCCTCTCTACAACTTAAGGTTGGAGAAGCTGCAAAGAAAGGAACATATGATGTCAGAAACACTGGTTTGGGCCAATACACACAGAAAAAGACTGGACTTAATTTAGGAACTGGTAACAAAACATCATACTCATCTAGAACTGAGGCTGAAGTTAAAGCAAAAACAGAAAAATTAAAGCTTGCAGATGAGATAGTTCAAGACAAAGCGAAAGCTTATGCAAGAACCATCCCTGAAGAAGATCTCAAGACAAAGAGAGAAGGAGATGTTAAAAAGAAAGAAGATAAGATTAAAGAAAAACATGAAGGGGAAAACCTCAGACTATCAAGAAGAGAGGCTGATATTTCAGACAAAGCCGCGGCAGAATTAAGAAAGACAGCTGAAGAAGCTAGAAAAGCTACAGAAAAAGCAAGTCAAGATTATAAAGATAACGATGCAAAGAAAAAAGCTGAAATAGATAGAATAGAGGAAGAAAAGAAACGCAAACTTCAAGAAGTGGTTGAGGATGAAAAGAGAAAGAAAGCCGACCTAGAACAAGACAAAAAAGACCTTGCAGAAAAACAGAAAGAAGAGAAAAAGAAAAATGATGAAGAAATTGAAATAATAGAGAGTGACGGTCAATATGCAAATGAAAGAGAAGCAATAAAAGCTGATTTCATAAAAGGAAAAGTAGGAGGAGGAGATAATCTAAATCTTGAAGCACAAAAACAAAAAAGCTCTTACGCAGAAAGTGTCTCAGCTAGACCATGGCATAAAAAATTATTATCATCAGCACATTATAGAAGAGAAGTAGCTGAACAAATTAGAGATGCAGCTAGACCTAAAAAAGACAAATGAACGAAGAATTCAAAAAAATAATAGAAGAGAGAAAAAAGTCTTTACCAGAAGACATTAATACTGCTATTGATTCAATAGATCTTGATTCAGCTCTTGCAGAAATAACAAAAAGGAACAACCTCCTTATAGATCAATCTGGATTATTATTCGCAGAAATAACCCTTGCTTTGTATGGTATTGAACCACTATCTTCTCTTGTTTCAAATCTATCTAGAGAGCTTAGTATTTCTACTGACAAAGCAAACAAAATAGCTAAAGACGCAGACGATTTAATTTTTAGGGATATTAGAGCTAATTTAAAAGAACTGAATCGTCTTGAGGATGAAATAGAACAAGAAAAAAACATTAAACAAGGAGGGCTGTCTCGTGAACAAGTCTTAGATGAAATAGAAAACCCTCAAAAAGCAAGGCCTTCTGGCGACACAAGAACCAACGAGATTGAAATAAATTTACCGATGAATACTCCGGAAAATGATATCATCATAAATAAAGTTGCTTTACCACAAAAAACAGATGGTATTACAGTAACAAATTCAGTTTCAGAGAAAAAAGAAATAGAAAATATTCTTGAAGCAAATTTAAACAGAACAGTTAGCTTACCAAAAGAACAAAAGATAGTTGAAGAAAAAACAAAGCTACCACAAAAGGGGAGCAGTGACCCATACAGAGAGCCGATTGAATAAAATAAGATGGTTTGCTTCGTCGCTTTACTCCTCGCAAAGACGGAGGGTAAAAAGAAATAAAACAGTATGCAACAATATCAAGTTCCACAATTTATAGAAGTTGAAGACAAGATTTTTGGGCCTTTAACACTCAAACAATTCATCTACATAGTAGGTGCTGCTGGTTTATCTTTCTTAATTTATAGATTTATACCTTATTCTTTTATATCTTTTCCTATAATATTTGCTGTTATAGCACTCGGACTAGCTCTTGCGTTCTACAAGGTAAATAACAGGTCTTTTATCTTTATGATGGAATCAGCTTTTTATTACTATATTGGTAGCAAATTATATATTTGGAAGAAAAAAGAAAAAACACCAGAAAGAAAAGCAGTAATGCAACCAAAAACAGCTAACACAGTATATGTTCCAAGATTAACCGAAAGTAAACTACGAAATCTTACTTGGAGCTTGGATATAAATGAAAAGATTGATTCAACAAAAGGAAGACCCTCAGTGAAATAACAGAACAAATTTCACAAGGTAGAAATAAATTACACTTTAATTATTTTGTAGTGTATAATATTAGAAATGGCGACATCAAACGCTAAGGCGACACAAGATTTTATACCAGTAAAAGAAGTTAGGGATGGCATCATGGTTCTCAAAGATGGTTCATTGAGAGCTATCGTGATGGTATCTTCTCTTAACTTTGCTCTAAAATCTCCAGACGAACAAGATGCTATTATTTATCAATTCCAAAACTTTCTAAACTCTTTGGATTTCTCTGTTCAGATATGTATTCAATCAAGAGAACTTGATATAAGACCTTATATAGCACTACTTGAAGAGAGACTAAAAAACGAGCTGAATGAACTACTCAGAATGCAAATAAAAGAATATGTTCAATTCGTCAGAGCTTTCGTAGAACAGTCAAACATAATGACAAAAACATTCTTCACTGTCATTCCATACTCACCAAGTTTTATAAACCAAGGTTCATCACCATTTTCAAAATTTTCTGGAAGTTCATCAAACAAAGAAAAACAAACAAAAGAACAAGAACAAAATAGACTTTTTGAAGAGAGCAGAACACAGTTAGAGCAGAGGACAAGTGTCGTTCAACAAGGACTTACAAGATGTGGATTAACAAGTATTCAGCTTGGTACAGATGAAATGGTAGAGCTTTTATATAAAACATTTAATCCAGGAGATATGGGTAAGCCTGCAGTTCAATAAAAATATGGGTATATTTGATTTTTTAAAAAACAATAAAGAAAAAGAACAGGAATTAACATCTTTTTTACCGCATGAAATATATCAGGCTGGTGTACTTGAATTACAAGATGTTATCGCACCTTCTGCACTTAAAATAACACCAAATGAACTAAATCTCGGGGAAAAGATAGTAAAAACTTTCTTCGTTATTTCATATCCAAGATTTTTAGCACAAAGCTGGTTTGCTCCTATTATAAATCTAGACAAAATTTTTAATGTTTCTATTTTCATACACCCGCTAGATACAACACAAATATTAAAACAGTTTCAAAAGAAAGTTGCAGAAGTTCAAAGCCAAATAAATACAAGAGAGAAAAAGGGTTTAGTTAGAGATCCACAGCTTGATATTGCTTATCAAGATCTAGAATCACTTAGAGATAACCTCCAGCAAGCCCAAGAAAAGCTTTTTGATACAGCTATTTATATTTCTATATATGGAAATACAGAAGAAGAAGTAAACAAACTTGAAGCAGAAATAAAATCAATCCTTGAATCAAAAATGATTTATGTAAAACCTGCACTTTTCCAACAAGAACAAGGCTACAAGAGCGTTCTACCTATAGCAACAGATGAATTAAAAGTATATTCCAAGCTCAATTCTTCACCACTTTCAAGTATTTTCCCATTCGTTTCTTTTGACCTCACACAAGACAAGGGAATACTCTATGGTATAAACAGACACAATTCAGGTCTTGTTTTATTTGATAGATTTTCTCTAGAAAACTACAACTCTATTACTTTTGCAAAATCTGGATCAGGTAAATCATATATGTTAAAGCTTGAGATTCTTAGAAGTTTGATGTTTGACATAGACGTTATGGTAATAGACCCCGAAAAAGAATATGAGTTCTTGGCAGAAGCCACAGGCGGAAAATCTTTCAATATTTCTTTAAACTCAAATAGCAATATTAACCCTTTTGACCTTCCAACACCTAGGGAAGATGAGTCTACGTCAGATGTTCTAAGATCAAACATTATAAACCTCGTTGGTTTGTTTAGAATAATGTTGGGCGGATTAAGTGCAGAAGAAGACTCTATTATTGACCAAGCTGTAGCAGAAACTTATGCCTTAAAGGATATTACCCCCGACTCAGATTTTTCAAACATTGAACCACCACTACTTTCAGATTTTGAGCTTGTTCTTTCTGGTATGCAAGGCGCAGAAAGTCTTGTCCAAAAACTTTCTAAATATACTAGAGGAACATGGTCAGGTTTCTTAAATAGACCAACAAACGTAGATATCAACCACAAATTTATAGTATTTTCTATAAGAGATATGGAAGATGAGCTTAAACCCGTCGCGATGTATCTTGTTACCAGATATATTTGGAATGCTGTAAGAAGAAACTTAAAGAAAAGACTGCTTGTTGTGGATGAGGCTTGGTGGATGATGAAATCAGAAGATACAGCTTCTTTCTTATACAGTATGGCAAAAAGAGGAAGAAAATATTTCTTGGCTCTTGCTACAATAACGCAAGACGTTGATGATTTCTTAAAATCTCCTTATGGACAGCCGATTGTAGCAAACTCTTCAATTCAAATTCTTCTCAAACAATCTCCGTCTGTTGTAGACAATCTACAAAAAGTATTTAATCTTACCGATGAAGAAAAATATCTTCTACTTGAATCTAATGTGGGGGAGGGAATATTCTTCGTAGGACAAAAACACATTGCGATAAAGGTTACAGCTTCATACACTGAAGATCAGATCATAACTTCAGATCCATCCCAAATACTCGCTATTAAAAAGGCCAAAGAAGAACTCAGAAGCTCAACTGGTTTATAATAACTTTTTGAAAAAAACAATCCGTGTTATAATTTTAAGAATGATTTTAGGTAAAATCAAAAAACTTTTAAGTATATCTTTTGCTTTAGTGTTCTTTTTAACATTTAGTTTTTCAACGAATGTTTTTTCTCAATCCAGCTCAATATATAATCCCAAAATATCAATAAGCCCATCAAATCCAAAATATGGTCAAGATGTTACTGTTTCTGTAAGCTTAATTTCTATAAATATAGACAGTGCAAATATCCTTTGGCAAGTAAACGGAGTTACAAAAAAACAGGGAACAGGTGAGAAAACTTTTTCTTTCAAGACCGACAGCACAGGAAAAACTTCTTTGGTAAAAGTAATAATTACAGAATCAGATGGAACAACCTATGAAAACAGCTACGAAATAGCACCTTCAGAAGTTGATCTTATAATAGAACCTCTATCTTTTGTTCCTCCATTTTATAAAGGTAAATCAGCCTTTGTTCCACAAGGAAGTGCAAAAATCGTTGCTATTACAAATATTCTTTCAGATGGAACTAAAATTTCAAATAACAACTTAATTTTTAAATGGAAAAAGAATGGAATGGTCTTATCCGATAGCTCTGGACGAGGAAAAAATACTCTCATAGTAAATGGCTCTGTGCCAATCAAAGATATAAATATAGAATTAGAAGTCTCCAATTCAACCTCAAAAGTTGTTGGTTCAAATAGTATTATTCTTACGCCATACAATACAAAAGTAGCTTTGTATGAAAACAATGCTCTATACGGAAAACTTTTCAATAAAGAACTTACAGGATATATAAATATTGGGACTCAAGAAGAATTTTTAATCGCAGCATATCCTATGTTTTTCAATATAACAGATGAAACTGGTGATGAAATTACATACAAATGGTCTGTGGGGAATAAAAGCACAGCAACAGATGGAGATGTAAATACCTTATTGCTAAGACAAGTAGGGAATGTAGGTAATTCTTCAATTTCATTAAAAGTAGATGGTGTTTCAAGAATATTTCAGTATGGTTCAAGTGGTTTTAGTTTAATGTTTGGAGAATAATTATTAATTTAGAATAAAAAAATGTTAAATTCCCTAATTAAAAGAAAAAACCTAGTAAAAAAGACTTTTTCTATTTTAAGTATGTTAATAGCCTTACCTTCAATTATCTACGCAGAAGCTGTGAATTTTGTACCTTTAGAAACAAGTTCTCCTTGGGCCAAAAGCATTGACCCAAATAAACCAGCAGAATTCTTCCAAAGTGTTTTTAATACTGGTCTTGCTATCGCTGCCACACTTGCAGTTGTGATGATTATGTATGGAGGCGTAAAATATATGACAACAGATGCATGGAATAACAAAGAAGAAGCGAAGGAAATCATTCAAAACGCCGTATATGGTCTAGTTCTTGCTTTGGTTTCTTACTTAATACTTTACACAATAAACCCAGACATATTAAATGTTAGACTATAATAAGTACTTGTCCCGTTGTAAATTCAGCTGATACAAGTAAAATAAAAGGGCAAGATTGTTTAAGATAATAAATAAGATTAAAAAAAATTATGAGGATTAAAATTTTACAACTGGGATGAACATATCAAAAAAATCAGCCATAATATTAATACTTGGAGCAGTAATACTTCTTATTGGTTTATTTTTATATTTTTATTTATCTCCAACTAAAACAAACACAACAAACACTGTAGCGACTTCCACAAAAAACGTTTCTTTTGGTGATACATCCAAAACTAACAATGAAATACCGACAGATACCACAAAAACCGGCACGACAACCCAAGTAAGTTCAAATAGACCAGCAGAAACATTAAGACAAATATTTTCTGAACCAACTTCAGGTTCTATTGTTTATACAAAAAACAAAGACACAGTAGCAAGATTTGTAGAAAGAAGTAATGGTAATGTGTATGAAGTAAAAAGAAACTCTTCTGAAACTATAAGATTGACCAATACTACTATCCCAAAAATTCAAGAAGCTATCTGGGACAAAGGTGGTAATGATATTCTTTTTAGATATCTAAATGAAAGTAGGGGAGATCAGATAGAAACATTTGCTGGAAAAATAAAACTTTCAACCTCAACTTCAAATGAATTCTTTGGTGAAATACTCGGGACTTTTTTGCCTGCTAAACTTCTTCAAGTTACAACAAACCCTTCTTCCGGTAAGATTGCTTATATTCAGAACAAGATAAACAACGACGGAACATATATTTATATATCAAATACCAATGGTTCAAATAAGGTTCAATTGGCAGATATACCACTTTCTGAGGTATCAATATCTTGGCCAAAAGAAAACACAATCGCCTTAATTACTAAACCCTCATCAAGATACGCAGGATTCTTATACTTTATAAATACACAAGAAGGTGTTTTAAGAAAGGTTATCGGGGATGTTTGGGGTCTTAATGCTTTAGTAAATTCACAAGCAAATAAAGTTGTATACTCAAAAACATCAAGAAACGAACCTGTAATAAATTTTTATGATATGACTACAGGAGAAGACACGAGCCTCCAAATAAAAACCCTTGCAGATAAATGTGTGTGGGGAAAGAAAGATACAGAGGTTATATTCTGCGCTGTGCCAAATACAATACCAGCGGGGGATTATCCTGACAGTTGGTATCAAGGAAAAACTTTTTTCAATGATAATATCTGGAAAATTAATTTAGAGACTGGACAAAGCACAATGATACGCGATATAGCTTCAGATGGGCTCTCCATAGACGCTATGAGCCTCGCCATAAGTGATAAAGACGACTTCTTAGTGTTTACTAATAAAAAAGATTTGTCGCTCTGGGGATTGATTATAGAGTAAAGTTTTAAATTAATAAAAATACCTCAGCGTAGAGCGCACGAGGTATTTTTATTTCCGTCATTGCGAGGAGGTCTTCCGACGTGGCAATCCAGAGATGGTTTGCTTCGCTTTCGCTCGCAAAGACAAAATATTACCCGATACTTTGTATTGGGTAATACTAGGATTTAACGTATTTTATAACCACCCTTCTTTCTTTTCCTTCACCTGTTGATTCTGTTTTTATACCACTTTCTTTTCCAAGTAAATCGTGAACCACGAGCCTTTCATATGATGACATCGGCTCCATTTCTATATCTGATTTCAAATCTCTTGCTCTATTAGCTAATATTAAGGCTTTATTCTTTAGTCTATCAACAATACTAGACTGATAATCATTTACATCAACAGAAAAAGTCTTTGAATCATCCATTTCCACTCCTTTCATTACCATTTTCTTGATTATATGGCTAAGTGAAAAGAAAGTTTCTCCTCGATCACCAATTAATATGCCAGATTCTGATGTTCTTATGATAAAAACAGTCCTTTTAGTAATCTCATCTTCTTTGATATCTACACTTCTAAAAGAAACACCCATTTTAGCCAATAAATCAGATATTAAAGCTTTAATTTGTTCATTGTTCATATTATTGTTTTTTGAGCTTATTAGCCATTAAGACTTCTTGGATAACTGAAAAAATATTGCTTGTTATCAAATACAAAGATACAACAATAGGGAAGCTTCTTGCAACTATAAAAATCATAAAAGGCATAACGTATTTCATTTGGGAAGTCATACTTTTAGACAATTCGTCTTTAAAGCTTGGTTTTTGGCCATCTTTTACAACTGGTTTAGGTGTTTTATTTGAAGATAAGCTTATCTGTAAGAACTGAGTAAGTGCAGCAACGAGGGCTATAAGAGTACTTTTACCAGCAACGTCTATACCAAAGAAAAACATATTTATATTTTCAGGAACTTTCACAAAAGAATACAATAGATCAAGATTAATTTGTGGTAGACCACCTTTTAGAAAAATGGCATACAAAGCCCAAAGTATTGGAAGTTGAATAATTAAAAGCAAAATACCAGAAAATGGATTTATCCCTCTGGTTTTATAAACCTCCATGATTTTCTGAGCTTGAACTTGTTTATCGTCTTTATATTTATCTTTTATCTCATCTAATTCAGGTTCTATTTTTTTCATCTCAAGCTGAGTTCTGACAGACTTCTGAGAAATAGGGAATAGTATAAAACGAACAAGAATTGTGAATAAAATCACCGCGACACCGACGTTTATCCAAGGAATATAAGCCAAAAAGACTACAAGACCGTTGTACAAAGGTTTATAAAATATTGCATTGTATAGAAAGCTAAACATTGTCCTCAAATTCTATACGAAAAGAATCCAAAACTCAAGGAAAAGTTTATTTTAAAACACAAACTTCTACCTGTTGCTTTATTTCTGGTATATCTGTGCTAATAAAAGTAGTTTTAACAAAAAAAGCAAAGTCGGTCTGTTCTTTAAATTTACTCTTATCCATCTTATCTAAAATCGCCCAAAGCCTTCTTTTTAACAAATGTCTTTGTACTGAGGTTTTTGCAACCTTTTTACCCACAACAACCACAAAACGGCTATTTTTAAAACTATTTGCCATACTTTTAACATAAAAAAACTTAAAATTAGGCCCTTTGCCAAATTTTACTACTTTTTCCATATATTCCTTAGGAATTCTATATTTTTGAGCTAACATATGTATATTATAACAAAAAAGAGGCTTAGAGCCCCTTTTTATATTTAAACTGTTGAAAGTCTCTTTCTACCTTTCTGTCTTCTCTTCTTTAAGACTCTTTTACCATAAGCGGTTCTTGTTCTTGAAAGAAAGCCATGCTTTTTGGCTCTTTTTCTTTTTTTAGGTTGATATGTTTGTGACATAAAGAGAGTATAAATCAAAATACATAAATTGTAAAGCTGATTTTAGCTTTTTCTGTTGACCACAAAACAAAAAAGAATAGGGGATTGGGGCAGTGCAAAACAGAGCCTAAGTATATAAAAAATGGTGTAATGAAAAAAATCTTGAAGTATATGTATATACATATATAATAGTAATCAACTTATTCACAGGTTATAAACAAAAAATATTTTTATTAACATCTTGAACAACTTATAATCTTAACTGTAGATAAATTATGTCTGACAATAAAACACTTTGGGAAAATGTCTTAACGCAAATGGAGCTTTCTATGTCGAAGGCGAATTTTAGTATGTGGTTTAAAGATACATATGTTCAAAAACAAGATGATGGAACAGTTTTTTTAGCTGTACCAAACGTTTTTGTAAAAGATTGGCTAATAAACAAATACCACAAAGATATATTAAAAAATCTCAGAGAGTTTGGTGAGCATATTAGAGCTGTAGAATACATAGTAGCCAAAGATGAGAGTAAGAAGCCTCAAATGGTTGTAAATAACTGTACACACACAGAACTTCCTTTAAATGACTTCTACATAAACAAGGAAGACAATCTCAATCCTAAGTACACATTTGATACTTTTGTTGTTGGCCCATTCAACGAACTTGCACACGCAGCATCTCAAGCAATATTAAAAAAGATTGTTATTTATAATCCATTTTTCGTTTATGGAAGCACTGGTCACGGAAAAACACACCTTATACAGGCACTTGGCAATCATTTTAAAAATACAGACTCAAATAAAAAGATCTTTTATATGACCTCAGAAAAGTTTGTTAATGATTATCTAAATTCATTAAGTAATGGAACAATAAATGCTTTTAAAGAAAAATACAGAAAATATGATGTTTTAATCATAGACGATATTCAATTCCTATCAAAGAAAGATAAGTCACAAGAAGAATTCTTCCATTTATTCAATAGCTTCCACGAAAACGGCAAGCAACTAATCTTCTCATCTGATAAGCACCCAAACTTTATTCCTGACATTGAAGACAGAATTAAATCTAGATTTAATGCTGGTATGATAGTAGAAATTCAAAAACCAGATTTTGAATCAAGAATTCAGATATTTAAAAAGAAATCTGCAATGATAAATCTAGTTATTTCAAATGAAGTGATTGAATACTTGGCTTCTTCTGTAGAGGGGAACATAAGAGAGCTTGAAGGAATACTCAATATAATAATGTGTCAGACACAACTCAAACAAAGAGATCTAAACATTACAGAAATAAAGGAATTGTTAAAAAACAGTGGAAAACCAAAGAAAACATTTTCAATTAAAGAAATAATAAAAACAATTGCTGATTTTTACGCAATTGAAGAGGATGAAATATACGAAAAAGGAAGAAAAAAGGAAGTTATAAAACCAAGACAGGTTATTATGTATATTCTTAGAGAAGATTTTGATATTTCTTTCCCATCTATCGGAGAAAAGGTAGGTAATAGAGATCACTCCACAGTTATTCACTCTTACGAGAAGATAAAAAATGATATGAAAGTAGACAATAATTTATTACAGGAGATAACACAAATAAGATCAATGTTGAAATAGTATAGATAACTTGTGGATAATCAAAAAATAACCTGTTAATAATATATTGATAAATAAACAGATAATTTTAAACAGTTAGTTATAAACAAAAATATAAACATAGAAAAAATATAAAAAAATATTTTATGCTTATAAAATAAGGATTAAATAGTTATAAACATATACACACATATAATATTAATAATAGGTTTTTAATAGAAAATAAATAAAATACTATGAAATTAGAATCTGTAAAAGATAAATTGAATGTAGCAGTCTCAAAGGCAGGGAGAATAACAAGTAAAAATCTTACATTACCTGTACTTTCTTGTTTACTTTTAGAGACAAATAAAAATTTTCTAAAGATAAAAGCCACTAACTTAGATTTAGGAGTTGAAATAATGATACCGGTCAAAACAGAGATTGAAGGTGTTGTAGCAGTTCCTGCACAAGTTATAAACAATTTTTTAAATAATTTAGAGGAAGATAAAAGTGTTTTTATAGAAAAGAAAGAAAATACACTAGAAATAAGATCAGAAAGTAGTGTTGCAGAAATAAAGACATTTCCTATAGATGATTTTCCAACAATCCCTTCTGTTGATAATGGTAAAACATTTAAAATACAAGCTAAGGACTTTTTAAAGGGAATAAGAGCTGTTATCTATAGTTCTTCAACATCAACTGTTAAACCTGAACTTTCAAGTGTCTATATATACTCAGAAGAAGAATATCTTGTTTTTGTTGCCACAGATTCTTTCCGTCTTGCAGAGAAAAAAGTTAAAATTAAAAAAACAGCTGATTTTGGAGGAATATTGCTACCTTATAAAAATGCCTCAGATATTATTAAACTTTTTGAAGATATAGATGATGAACTTGAAATAAAAGTTTCAAAAAACCAACTTTCTGTTTTTTATAGTGGTTTGTATGTTGTGTCACGCGTTATTGATGGGGTGTTTCCAGATTACAAACAAATAATTCCAAAAGAAACAAAAACTCAGGTTATTGTTTTGAAACAAGATATTATAAATTCTCTTAAATTATCAAATATTTTTTCTGATAGCTTTAATCAGATAAATTTAAAAGTTTTACCAAGTAAAAGAATTTTTCAAGCAAAAACAAAAAATCTAGATGTTGGAGAAAATATAAATCAGATAGAGGCAACAACAGAAGGGGAGGATATAGAAATAAACTTTAATCATAGATATATTACAGATTGTCTTTCTTCTATAGACTCTGATAGTGTATTTTTAACTTTTAATGGTATGGCTAAGCCACTTGTAATAAAAGGTGTATCTGATAAGAGTTTTACGTATTTGGTGATGCCGATGAATAGGTGATTATTCTCTGTGTCATTCCCGCGAAGGCGGGAATCCAGGTTTAATCTAATATAGTCCTGGATCCCAGATCGAGTCTGGGATGACAGAAAAAACAAAAAGGATTTTCAAGATAAAAAATTGTTCCATTAAGTTTTTATTTTATTTACACTGTTTTTATGTTTAATATATCTAACTACTTAGAAAAATTTAAAACACTTTATTCGAATAATCTTTATTTAAAAGATACGATTGTTAAAGTTGTAAAAGAAATAACAGGTATTGAAGTTGATAAAGAAAAAATTAACTACAAAAATGGTATTTTAATACTTAATCTAAAACCAATTCAGAAAAGCGAACTTTTTCTGAAAAAAAGTTCGCTTTTAAAGAAGTTTGATGAAGTGATGCCCAACAAAATAATAGACTTAAGGTGATTAATTAACCTTAAAGTTTATGGAACTTTCGTTTTTATTAAACAATCCATCAAATCCAACGACTCTTATTATGTTTTCTTGTTTGAGATTGTCTGTTTGGCTTGGAATAAAAGATATAGAGTATGGGGCATTGTATGCTGAACCTATAAAATTATCATTAAGATAGAAATCCGCTTTCAAAGGGAAGCTTGTGTTTAGTATTTGTGCGGAGACTGTAATTTTTTGATCTTTATCATAAGAGACACCATTTGCTGGGGAAGTAATAATTATATTTGGTCTAGTAGCTGATGTGTGAACAGAGTCAGTTCCAGACGGCTTAATATTTGCCGGTATATTTTGTGTTCTTAACCATTCTTGAACAGAGAATTCCCAAGATGCAAATTGTGAATCGTTCTCAGGGTTTGTTGGAACTGGGCCTGTTGGATTATTTTTGTCTACCCAATAAAGTATTGAATGTGGATTTACTACAGATTTTTCTTCTCTTGTTTCACTTGGAGTATATTCTGTCGCAAGTAGTCCTGATATTTTATCTACGATATAAGTTTCATTACCTTGCCAGAAACCTCTAAGCACAGGTTTTAAGTCTTTACTTATTTCGGAGGGTTTTTTAAATGGGTTACTTGGGTATACGGAAAAAGTTTGTTTAATGAATTCATTCCAAAGAGGGGAGACGATATAACCAGCAACTTTTTTATCCATAGGAGTGTTGTCGTTATTTCCAACCCATGCACCAACAACAAGATCTGGTGTATAACCAACGATCCAAGCATCTTTGTAGTCGTTTGTTGTTCCTGTTTTCACTGCTACTTGTCTATCTGAAAAATATAGAGATGAGTGAGCTCCAAACACAGGTGCTCTAGCTGCGTCGTCTGAAAGAACATCAGAAATCGTAAGGGCAATATCTTCAGGTAAAACTGAGTTTTCTTTTTGTTCAAATTTTTCAATTACCTTACCGCTTGAATCTTCGATAGAGAGAATGCTTGCATAAGGGTTTCTTGCTCCACTGTTTGCAAAAACTCCATAAGCGCTCGTCATATCAAGTAGAGAAACTTCTCCACCTCCAAGAACGAGTGTTAAACCATAAGTGTCTGCATTTGAAAGTGTGGTTATTCCCATAGACTTTGCTGTTTGCAGAGAATCTTTAATACCAGCAAGGTATAGTAATTTAACAGAAGGCACGTTCCTTGACTGTGCTAGGGCGCTTCTAAGGGATATTGGGCCAACGTATGTGCCTGTATAATTTACAGGAGCATAACAAGTTGAAGATCTATTGTTTCCAGGAAGAGTTATTGGACCTATTGGGCTACAACTTGAGTTGAATTCTGTTGGTAAATCAAAAAGTACAGTATCTGGAGTGTATCCTTTTTCAAAAGCTGTCGCATAGACAAAAGGTTTGAATGTTGATCCTGGTTGTCTTTCTGCGATTGCGATATTAAAGTTTCCATCTATTTCTGCATCAAAATAATCACGAGATCCTACCATTACCAAAATTTGTCCAGTTTTTGGATCGATAGCAACAAGGGAAGCGTTCTCAGCGTTATAAGCCTTGCTGTTTTCTAAGGCTTTTCTTTTTACAATTTCCTCAGCTTTTTGCTGGAGATTGTAGTCTAGAGTTGTTATAACTTTGTATCCATTTTCCTCTACCGCTCTTTCGCCATATTTTTCTATCAAATACTGCCTTACAAATTCCACAAAATGCGGAGCGGAGATACCATATTTTTCTTTTGGTTTGAATTCAATTACTTCTTTTTTTGCAGCGTCGTATTCATCTTTGGTAATAAAATTCTTTTCTAACATTTTCTGTAGAACAAGATTTTTTCTATTATCCAAAGCTTGTTTATTGTTGCCATAAGGTGAGAAAAAAGTCGGAGCCTGAGGTATTGCTGCAAGATAAGCGGATTCTGCGATGGACAGATCATCAGAGCTTTTTCCAAAGAAAGCTTTACTTGCTTCTTCTACTCCATACAAGTTTCCTCCATAAGGTGTTTCATTTAAATAGAGAGATAAGATTTCTTCTTTTGAAATTGTTCTTTCAATTTTTAATGATAAATATATTTCTTTGAGTTTTCTTGAGATTGTTTTGTCTTGCGTTAGTAAAGAATTTTTTACAACTTGCTGAGTGATTGTCGAACCTCCTTGTCCGTAGCTTCCACTAGAAAAGTTGGCAAGAGTAGCTCTTATGAGAGATGTTATTTTTATACCGTGGTGTTCATAAAAATCTGCGTCTTCAATGGCAACGGCGGCGTTTTTAATATTCTTTGAAATTGTTTCAAAGGGGACAACTGTTCTTTTTATGTCTTGGTGAATATTATAGAGCAGGATTTTCCCAGTTCTATCGTATATTTTTGTAGATTGTGAGACTTTTCTGTCCTCAAAAGATGAAAGATCCGGTAGTTTGAATGTTGAAACCCACATTGCTGTAGCGCCTAAAACCAATAGCACACAAATTATAGCTAAAATAAACAGTTTCTTATATAATTTTTTTATTTTCGTCTTTGTTTTCATGACATTTAAAAGTATAGCATTTTGTGGTAAATTTTATAGATGAAGATAATTTCAATTGATCCAGGGTACGAAAGAGTAGGGGTAGCGATTATAGAAAAAACAGGGTCAAAGGAAGAACTTATTTTTTCTGATTGTATACAAACATCTGCAAAGATTGAACATTCAAAAAGACTTCTTGCAGTTGGACAGGAAGTGGCTTCTCTTATAGAGAAATATCAGCCATCTGTTTTGGCAACTGAAAGTTTGTTTTTTAAAAATAATCAAAAGACTGCGATGAAAGTTTCTGAGGCAAGAGGGGTTGTAATTTATGAGGCACAAAAAGCTGGATTGAAGATTTTTGAATACACACCACTGCAAATAAAGATTGCGACTACTGGTTATGGTAAGAGTGAAAAGAATCAGGTTATGGAAATGGTAAAACGTCTTATCAAAATAAATAAAACTATTAAATATGATGATGAGTATGACGCTATCGCTGTCGGTTTAACTTTTTTTGCTACGGATTCAAATAGGGTTAAGTAACAAAAAACTCGCTTGAGTGCGAGTTTTTTTGTTTTTTTAAAAGTTGTCTAAACCGTCTGTACTCATCATACCTAGAAAATCATCTTCCTCGTCCTCTTCTTCAAGAGTCTCTTCTTCATCAACTCCAATCTCTTCATCAAAAGCTTCTAAAACATCATCGGAGATAGGGCCTTTTGCCTTTTCTTCTCCTCCTTCTTCACCGTCTTTTAAATCTTTATCGTCGTCACTCATTTTATTATTAATAATTATTTTTAATTTTATGCTTTTGAAAGCATTTTTATATATTGTCTAAAATTTTAGAATAAATGCAAATGTTTTAAACTGTGGATAAGTCCAACCTCTTTTTTCTTATAACTTATATCAAAATTCTTACACTTTTCTTATATGCTAAACTGAGTTTGCCATCATAAACTAAATAAAATAACTGTCAAGCATAAAAACAACCTATATTTTTTATAGGTTGTTTTTTTGTCTTTCTTTGGACTTTAGACTTTAGGCTTTTGACTAATTTTTATTCTGCATTCGTATAAACTTCCTGTACATCCTCGTTGTTTTCTAAATCCTCAATAAGCTTTTCTAGTTTTGGACTATCTTCTTCAGTGACAGCCACAGTGCTTTTTGGTATCCATCCTTCGTTTGTTTTTTCAAATGCCCATGAAGCACTTCCAGGGGAGGCAAGAGAAGTGCCATTTTCAGACAAAATATGTTTAATTTCTCCTGCCGCTCTGTTCCTGCTATCTGTAAGAACTTCAACCATAATAGCACAACCTCCTGGCCCATAAGCTTCGTAGACTATAGACTCCATTTCTTTTGCATCAGCACTTGTCGCTTTTTTGATGGCTCTCTCTATTGTGTCGTTTGGCATATCATAAGATCTTGCTTTTTCTATTGCGGCCCTTAGTCCTGGAGAGTTTGTGTCACCGTTGGCTTTTTTTGCTTCAGTTTGAATAAGCTTTCCGAGTTTAGTAAAAGCTGAGCCTTTTTGGGTATCATTTTTTGCTTTTAATCTTTTTATTTTTGAAAATTTGTTATGTCCTGACATGGTAGATTTTTTTAATGAGTAAAACGAATTTAAAAAATCACCACCCTGTGAAATGCCAGGCTCTTGCCGGCATATTTCACTGGGGTCGGATTTCTTATCCCCACTATACTACTTTGAAAATTATTTTTCAATAAAAAACCCTCCCCAGCCAATCTTAGGATAATCGCATTAAAAATAAGGCGACTGGCTGGGGAGGTAGAAAGTGTGGAGTCACAAATGTAGACAATTAATGTCAAAGCGTTATCTTAAAAGGTACGCCACCTTGTTTTGCATGCCATAGCTATCCAAACTTTTCAAATCTCAAAAGAACTGTGTTCATATAATATCAAACCAAGGGAAACAGGCAAGATGGAAAGTGGATAACTTTTTTTAAAAACACTTTATGATATAATTTATAGTATGATGAGCAAAAAATTCTTTCTTTATTTCATTTTTTTTCTAGTTTTACCTCTTACAACTGCTTTAACGACAAACGCTAGCACTCTTTATTTTAAGGATATTAGTGAAACCCCTGATTTTGCTTGGGATACGGTTGCAAATTGGTGGACTGATGCAGAGGCAACAATACCCGCTGCAGCCTTACCGTTAAATGGTGACGTTGTTAATATTGAAAGCAATTTAACTGCTGGCCCATCTATCCCTGTAAGTTTGAGCGTAATAGTGGTAAATAATGTTCTTTACGACGTTGTTTTCACAGGGGCTTCCGGCCCTGCTATCTTTAATGGTGCCTGTGGTAACGCTGGAACCGTTGATGGTAATGCCGAATTTAATAATGGTAGTAATAATTATGGCACTGTTACGGGGGATGCAATTTTTAGTGCAGAATCAAAGAATAATAATGCGGCTCTAGTACAAGGGAATGCAATCTTTTGGGGGACATCGAAAAACCAAGGAACTGTAACTGGGTATGCTACTTTTTTTGACTCGTCAATAAACGATCTAGGATCAGTCGGTGGAACCGGAACTTTCAATAATAGTTCAAGTAACAACGGAACAGTGATAGGCGCTGCTTATTTTTATGGTAGCTCTATAAGTGAACAGGGGAGTTACTCCGCTGATGTAAATTTTTATGATAGTTCCTATAATAATGCTAGTACAATAACAAGTGCAACTTTTAATGGAAGTTCGCGTAATGATATTAATGGAACAATTGGTACTGCTGTTTTTAATGACACGTCTATTAATAATGGAAGTATTAGCATATTAGCAACTTTCAATGGTAATTCATTAAACACCGGGACTGTTGCCTCGAGTGATTTTTATGGTAGTTCATATAATGATTATAGTGGAAATGTCACTACTGCTACATTCAATAACACATCTTTTAATAATTATGGAACAGTTGGCACTGCAATTTTTAATGATTCCTCATTTAACGATGGGTCAGTATCTACTGCTACATTTAATAGTACATCATACAATAATAATGGGACTGTTGAGAATGCGACTTTTAGTGGTCAAGCATATAACGCCGGCACTGTCACCTTTTCTTATGGCACAATGTTTAGAAATGATGCTGCAGTTACTACAAATAATGGGACAATTACGACAAACATTGGTTCGATTTCCGGAAATGATGGCACGGTCACTACTAACTCGGGAACAATTGGAGCACAAAATAATATCGTGGAGACAAACAATGGGACAATTGAAAGTAATAATAATTTTGGTTTTATTACTACAAATAATGGAACTGTCACTATAAACAGTGGATCAGTTACGACAAATAGTAATACAGGATCTATACCGGAGATTATTGGAGTGGTAGAAACAAATAATGGTTCAATAGGTCAAACATATAATGGATCTTCGGTGACTGACAACTATGGAACTGTTTCAAATAATAATGGTGGAACTATAACAAACAATTATGGCACTGTTACAGACAATAGTACTGGAAGTGTCTCAAATAACTACGGAACCATAGTCTTAAATGGAAATATAGTAAGTACTAATATGGAGACTGGTATAATTCAAACCAATAGTGCTGGTTCAATATCAGACAATATCGCTGGTGGCGTTGTTGGTACCAACGACGGATATATATATGGAGGTATATATACAACTTTTGTAGTTAATGATAATGGATATATTGAAGGCGGTTCCTTCTGCCAATCCCAAGCTGAAACAGGTGGCACCATCAACGCAGGCACCTTCAGCATCTCTAACTCACGCTGTTACAACGCAGCTCCAGGTATATCCATCTCCCCCACAAATCTTTCAGTCCTAAATTCTTGGACTCCAGGTCTCTCTTTCGCAACATCAACATCATGTAGCTACAAGATAGACAGTGGTAATTATGTATCACTAAACTGTGCATCTCCTTCAATACCTGCACCATCAAACTTTCCACACTTACTGACCATAGTAGCTGAAAACCAGTACAGAACAGCAACATCAACACTCTCTTTCATCTACTCCACACTACTCGGCATCTTCACCGGCAGTCTCACCCCATACGCAGTGCCAGCACCTACATACCACACTCTCACAGACATATACAATGTAATCATGTCAGGTACACCATCTACTGCAGGAAATCACACACTCTCAACATCACAAACGCCGAACGCAACAACAGGTCACTCAACAAGTGAGATATATGTAAGACTTGCAAACCTTATAGACGCATCAACTATCAAACCAGGAATCACTTACCTTGGTGTTACAGGAGGAGGAGAGACACCAGATCCAATTGATCTGCCAACATCATCTCTTACACCAACAGGGACACCAAATGACAGAACAGGTTTTTCTCTTGAAGATATATACCAACTTGTAAAGAACAATGTCAGAGTCACCTCATCAACACACAGTACCTCAACTTCAGCACATCCTACAGCAACTACCACTCACTCAATTGAAGATGTTTATAGAACACTGACAGCTCTTGTACAGCCGGGGAATATATTACTTGGAGATAGTTATTTGGGAGTGGAGGGGGCGTATGTCCCCATGGAAGGTCTAGCTATCCAATACAGGATGAATGATAATACAGCAAGCACTGTTGTTGTTGATACTTCTGATAATGCAATAAATGCATCTTCCTCACGAAACACTTCTTTGATACATACTGACTCTGGTAATCCGCCATCGCTAAACGGAGCATTTGCTTTTAATGGCACATCCGATGGAGTTACAGTTCTTGATTCTGCAACTTTTACTAATAATTTTACTATTGCTTTCTGGTATTACGCAGATAGTGATTCAACTGGAACTAGAAGCCTATACTGGATTCATGTCCCTGGTTACAATAACTATTTCTCACAATTATCTATGGCACATAACTTAAATGTTTATGGATGGTCAAATTATGATGGAACTAATAATCCATACAATAACAGTATTCCAACAGCTTCTTTGGGTGCTTGGCATTTTGTTGTTGTCGAAAGAAATCTGGCAACTTCTAAGATGTCTCTTTATATTGATAATGTAAGTGTCGGAGAATTTGTTGATACAACGATCGGTACTGAACCAGTATACAATGAGCTTTATATAGGCAGAGATGCAGGCCCAGGATATTTAAAAGGTAAAATGGATGATTTCCGTGTATACGACAGAGTCTTAACAACAGATGAAAAATCTCAGTTGTATAATTCTGGGCTCGGAAATGAACTAATATAATAGTCGATGCCTAAAATTTAAAAACCACACCAGAAGGTGTGGTTTTTATAATAGTTTGCCAGAACCCTTTATGTTCAAATGTCTTTTTGCTCTTTCTGTTATAACTCTCCCTCTCGAAGTTCTTTCTATAAAACCAAGTTGTAGTAGATATGGTTCGTAGACATCTTCTATTGTGGCTTGCTCTTCTGATAGGGCAGCGGCGAGTGTGTTTAGCCCCACTGGGCCACCATTAAATTTTTCTTCCATCACTTTTAGTAATGTTCTGTCTGCTTGAGTAAGTCCGACTTCATCTATACAAAGCAAGTCTAAAGCCTCATCTACCATCTTTTTGGAAAGCTTTTCACCTCGCACTTGAGCCATATCACGACATCTTTTCAGTAAATAATTTGCAGTTCTTGGGGTAAACCTGCTTCTAACTGCTATTTCTTTTATGGCCTCCTCATCTATTTCAACATCAAGTATTTTTGCAGACCTTTTTACTATTTGTCCTATTTCTTCATTTGTATAAAATTCTAGTTTGAAAACTCCTCCAGAAAATCTTGAACGTAGTGGAGCAGAGAGAAGAGCGATTCGTGTTGTCGCTGCGATAAGTGTAAAAGGTGGAAGCTCAAGCTGTATGGTTCGAGCTGATGGACCTTTACCGATAATAATATCAAGTGAGCCCGACTCCATAGCGGGGTAGAGAACTTCTTCTATTGCTTTGTTGAGTCTGTGTATCTCGTCAATAAATAAAATATCGTTAGGAGCTAGGTTTGTAAGAATAGATGCCAAATCACCAACTTTTTCTATGGCTGGTCCTGATGTTATTTTTATTTGAGCGTTAGTTTCTTTTGCTATAAGGTGTGCGAGAGTCGTTTTTCCAAGTCCAGGTGGGCCGTAAAATAAAATATGTTCTGGTGTGTGATTCCTTTGTTTGGCTGCAGTAAGTAAAATATGAAGATTATCTTTGATGTTTTTTTGACCTATGTATTCATTCCAAGAGGAAGGTCTAAGGGTCTGGTCTAAATGAGTGGTGTCTGTGCTTTCACGGCTTAAAACCTCATCATTTTCACAGGATTCTTTTTTAATGTTATTTTTGCTTGACATAATTCCATTTTATGCTATACTCTTATTAGAGCCTAACGAGAAGGCTTTTTTCATTCCTTTTACGTAGTGTTTGCAAAAATATTATTGTTCAGGTTGTAAATCTCTAAACAATTATGCTCGAAAGAGTTTACGAGTTTTTTTTCAAGGACATTTTGGTTCTATTTCTTCGGAAATTTTGCTGAGGTTATCCTTAAAGACTAATTTAACTTTTTACCGCCAGGTTTAAAGTATTGTTTAGAGATTTATGTCTTGAACTAAAATCACCGCTTTGTGGCCCCGCCATAAGGCGGTGATTTATTCTTATATTATTCTGACAAAAAACTTTTGCAACTGTTGAAAACCTTTAAGACACATTTAATCTTCTGATTCAAGGTCTATCACACGGGAGAGTTCATCGAAGGTGCTTACACCTTTCAAAACTTTTAATGTTCCGTCTTGTCTCATATCTAAAATATTTTGTGGGAGAGCTGCTTTTTTTATATCTCTGTCACTTGGGTTTGAAACGATAGCTTCTGTTACTTCTTTTGTTGTAAGTATGGCTTCACATATAGCTACTCTTCCTTTGTATCCAGTGTTGTGACATTTTTCACAACCTTTTGATTCCCAAACTTTTTCCATTTGAACTCCTTCAATATATGTTTTGTCTGTAATACCTTCTATGATTTTTTTTACAAGTTCTTTTTCTTTTTCATCCATCACTCTTTCTTGCCTACAAGACAAACAAAGTTTTCTTATAAGTCTTTGCGCCATTGTAATATTTACAGCGGAAGAAATAATTTTAGGATTTACTTTAAGATCTATAAGGCGGGGGAAGGCACCAGCTGCACTATTTGTGTGAAGTGTTGAAAAAACTAAGTGACCTGTAAGTGCTGAGTTGATCGCGATGGCCGCTGTTTCTGTGTCACGGATTTCTCCCACCATAATAACGTCTGGATCTTGTCGCAGTGCTGCTCGAAGTCCTGAAAGAAAAGTATATCCCTTTTCTTCTTCAACTTGCGTTTGAACAACTCCAGGAAGATGGTATTCAATCGGGTCTTCAATCGTGATAATTTTTATTTCAGAAGAAAAGATTTTTCTCATAAAGGCATATAAGGTAGTGGTTTTACCAGAACCTGTAGGACCAGTGATAAGAAGCATACCGTTTGGCTTTTGGATTTGTTCAAGCAAAATATCTAGAGTTCTTTTTTCTATACCAAGCTCTTCGAGGGGAACAGAAATAGATTTTGGATTGAGGATTCTCATAACCACGGATTCGTTGTAAGCACCAGGTAATATGGATGTTCTTATTTGAATATCATTTTCTTGAATCTCTACGCTAAATCTTCCGTCTTGAGATTCACTTATGACGTTAAGTTTTAAACCAGAGAGAAGTTTAATTCTTGAAAGGAGAAGTTTATATGTTGGTTTATCAAATTGGGTTATGTTTAAAAGGACTCCATCAAGTCTGTATCTCATTCGGATAAATTCTTCTTCGGGCTCTATGTGAATATCAGAAGCTTTTAGAGCGAGTGCTCCAGCAAGCATGATTTCTAATATTTTTGAAATTCGGTATGTTTGTTTTATTCCCATCAATCCTTCTACTTTTGTTTGGACATCTTGGATTGATTTAATTTCACTTATAAGTGTCGTGACGCTTTCGTTTGCAATATCAAAAGTTCCTGCTCGGCTTGCTGATGAGCCAGATATTTCACTGTATCTTCCCCAAGCTTTTTCTAAACTCGCTGTGGAGACTACACTAAGAGTAGGGAAGTAATTGTCTTCTTCAAGTTTTTTGATTACTTGAGCGGTTTTGTCGGCACCAGGTGCAAGAACTGCCACTTGGATTCTCCTGTCTGTTATATCAAATACGGCAACCTTTGTGTCACGAGCTGTTTCTTCGGGTAATAGTCTAAGTGCTTCTGAGTTAATAGCAACAGGCCCAAGATCAAGATAGTTTAAACCATATCTAACAGCAAGAATTTTGGCGACTTCCTCTTCTTCTTTCGCTCTAAGTTCTGCTATACGAGCTTTTTGTTTTTCTTCATCAAATTGGACCATACTGTGCTTGATTATATCATAGAAGTTCTCTAGGTGTCACATTTTTGAAAAATAGTTTCAAAAATGTGACACCTTGTCTTTGCGAGAAGCGAAGCGTTTACCCCGTGAAATTTCTTTGTATTTCATTGGGGACGAAGCAAACCAGTTTTAAGATGGATTACTTCGGAAGGTCTTGCAGAGACAAATAAAAAAAGAAGATTGTTGGTAGTTGCTTTTTATAACTATATATGGTATAATACTAGTAGGTTAATAAAGTACATAAAAAGCCTAAAAACAGTGTTTTTGGCTTAAAATATCAAAAATCAAAAAGAAGGAGTGGTAAGATGAAGAAAGTAGTTGTTGGTCTGTTTGGTTTTCTTGTGGTTCTGGTACTTCTCTCTGTGTGTGGTTGTGAAGAAACAGACGCCCACAAGAACAGCGACAGTAACAGAGACAATTATTACGGCAACAACGATTCTGGCAGAAGTATCACTGTCAGAGTTGAGAATCAGTCGCCTTACGATATCATTGTTTACAAAGGTGACTCTCGTTATGCAACACTTGAATCTGGTGCTGGGGTTAGCGTATATGCTTACCTAGTTTCGGATCAAGAGTTGTCGGTCGCTGTTTCCACACCAGTCTTTGGTGTTAGGAAAAATTTTGATAGGTATGACTCTTATTCCAACTTTGTAGTCTATGAAAGTGATTACAGTGTGGAGTCTGAACAATATTGAAGTAGCATTTTTGCCCGGGGAGAAACTAGTTTTCTCTTCGGGCATTTTTTGTTAGTATATGAGGATGATAATCACAAGTAAGAGTGTAGAACAGACAGGAGAGGTAGCCAAGGAGTTTTTACAGAAAGTATCTCACGGTGTATATACCGGAGCTCTTGTTGTTGGTCTTTATGGGGATTTGGGTTCTGGAAAGACTACTTTTACTCAGGCGTTTGCAAAACATTTGGGAATCACCAACAATATTACTAGTCCAACTTTTGTTATAGAGAAGATTTACAAGATTGAAAATAGTCCATTTGAAAATCTTATTCATATTGATGCATACAGACTAGAAAATTCTAAAGAACTTTCAATGCTTTCTTGGCAGGAGCAGGTAACGAATCCTAAAAACCTTATTCTCATAGAATGGCCAGAAAGGGTAGTTGATATCTTGCCAGAAAATCACGCGAAAATTATGTTTAAGTTTATTTCTGAAACTGAAAGGGAAATCGAGATTTAAAAATAAGAAGGACATGAAAAAAGAGGATTTTGCAAAGCAAAATCCTCTTTTGTTTTTTTTGAAAAAACCATGATATAATAAACTCAATTAATTAATAACTACAAGACTTATTAAATGAAAAAACAAAACAAAATAATCTTTTCTTTTCTAGTTTCTATCATCCTATTTTTGGGATTTAGTTTTTCAAATACTTATGCCGCTACTTTGTATTTTAATAATAACACAGGAGATGGTACTTGGGATACTTCTGAAAATTGGTGGAGCGATGTATCAATGCAGACCCCCGCTGGATCAATTCCAAGTAATGGAGACGCTGTCTACATTGCCGCAGATATTTGCACAGGACCATCTCAGACTGTAAATCTGGACCATGTATATGTGGCTGATGAAAGTACTGGAGGAGGAAACTTTACTGTTAATTTGTCGAATGCTGTGAGTGATGTCACTTTTAATAATGGTTCCTATAATTACTACGGCAGCGCGATTACTGGAAATGTTACTTTTACCGGCAGTTCTTATCCATTTAATCCTATAAGCCAAGACTTCTTCTACGGAGGCTCTGTGACTGGTTCAGTAACCTTTACGGCAGACAATGTCACTTTTACTATCGGGGATGGCCAATACTGGAATATGGACACTTCTTCGTGGATTTTTACAGGAGTAGGTACACCAACGTGGATTTTTAATGGAGGAACTTTAAACAGTACAACTATTAATGGTAATGCTATTTTTAATTTTGGTTCTTATAGTTATTCTTCGAAAGTGGATGGTAATGCTACATTTACTGGAACTTCATATTCAAATGATCCGACAGGAGTTGATATGCAAGTTAATGGTTCGGGTGTTACTGGAACCGTAACCTTCACCGGGGATAATGTAACTTTTTCAGTCAGTAACTTTGTATGGCAGACTGAGGCGTCATCATGGATTTTTACAGGAGAAGGGACACCCACCTGGACCTTTGAAAGTGGGTCAGATTTAAATTATGGAACGATACATGGTAATGCCGTTTTTAAGGCTGGTTCAATTTTTAGTTACGGAACCGTAGTAGGTGATGTCACTTTTTACGGAAGTTCACAAAATGGAAATAGAATAGAAGGTAGTGCGATCTTTAATGGAAGTTCATATTTAAACGACCCGACAAGGGATCCCAATGTGGGAAGTTCGGCGGGAATCACCGGGACAGTTACTTTTACAGGGAATAATGTCACTTTTACATTAGAAAGTGAGCATACTTGGGATTCGGACACATCATCATGGATTTTTACAGGTAGTGGTGCTCCTCTATTAATAAACGAAAGTTCGATAAATGGCGGAACTTTTTTTATCCCGATTAGAAATGATAACACTATAGAAGGTGGAATATTTCATGGTTCGATAACAAATAATAATTATATATATAATGGCAGTTTTTATTCCCTCGTAACAAACAATGGAACAATTTACGGTGGATCATTTTGTCAGTCTCAGGCCGAAACAGGCGGTTCAATAGAGGATTATAACGGAGTTACTTTTGGAATAAGCAACCCTCTCTGTTACAACACTCCCACTTCCATCATTGTTAATTCTCCAACAAATCTTTCCGTCCTTTCTTCGTGGTCCCCATCAATCTCTTTCACTGGCTCTCCAACAACGTGTAAATATAAAATGGACAGTGATGACTATGTAACACTTGATTGTAATTCCATGTCTATTCCTACACCAACTGAGTGGCCACACTTACTTACTGTGACAGCAGAAAGTCCATATGGTGGATCTACTTCAACAATCTCTTTTATCTTCTCTACTCTACTTGGTAATTTCACAGGTTCTCTCTCACCAATCGCATTACCTGCACCAACTCACCACACACTTGGAGACATATACAACGTAATAGTAGAGGGAACACCATCAGAGACAAATGATCATACTCTCTCAACTACTACAACTCCTACAGCAACCACCACACACTCAACAAGTGAGATATACGCACGTCTTGCAAACCTTATTGATGCATCAACTATCAAATCAGGAGTAACATACCTTGGTGTCACAGGAGGAGGAGAGACACCAGAGCCAATTGAGATTATACCAACATCACTTACACCACTTCTCACACCAAATGACAGAACAGGTTTCTCTCTTGAAGATATATACCAACTCGTAAAGAACAATGTAAGAGTTACTTCATCAACTCATGATATTACAAACTCGTCCACTGTCGGTCTAACTCAACATTCTATTGAAGATATCTATAGAACTCTTACTGCTCTGATACAGCCGGGGAATGTTTTACTTGGAGAGAGTTATTTGGGGGTGGAGGGAGCTTATGATCCAAGACCGATTGCACAGTGGAAGATGAATGATAATGCTGGGTCTACAACAGTCCTAGACAGTTCAGGAAATGGACTTGACGGAACTGCAATACAGAATACGAGTGTTATTCATGCGACGGGTGTTGTGGGCGGGGCGTTGAGTTTTGATGGTGTGAGTGACACTGTATCAATAAATAATTTTACTATGGATGCAGATTGGTCAATTGATGGTTGGATTAAACCGACGATTAATCAAGTTGGTGCGATAATTTCACAATCAACTGATAGTAATAACAATGCGGTCATATTTCTCCAAGGTGCCAATAATGGAGAACTAACATTTTATGTTAATTCAGAGGGAAATAACGTCGTAAACGTTGCTTCTGCTGGAGGATTTAATTTGAATGAGTGGAAGCATTTTGTTTTAGCTTATGATGGAATTGATTATCATTTTTATATTAATGGTGTTGAAGGGACTACTGTGTATAATAATGCTCAGTCGTGGGGTAGTTATAGTGGAAACTTGGTTCTAGGACATCGTGATATGGATGATAGTTACTATTTTGGTGGTTTAATGGACGATGTAAGAGTCTATAACAGAGCTTTATCACAAGAAGAAATCAGTGCACTCTATAATTCAGGTAACGGAACAGAGAATTAAAATATCTTTAAAACACCCCACAGGAAGCTCTGTTTTTCTGTGGGGTATTTTTCTTTTAGTTTGTTATAATACCTAATATGGCAGATAAAAAAGAGAACAAAAAACTAGTACTACTCGATGTTCATGCAATCATCCATCGCGCATATCACGCACTTCCTGATTTTGCGACTAGTAAGGGAGAACCAACCGGTGCGCTTTATGGTCTCTCGACAATGTTGCTTAAAATTATCTCTGACATAAAACCAGACTACATTGTCGCGTGTTATGACTTACCAAAACCGACTTATAGGCATGAGGCTTATAAAGACTACAAAGCTGGTAGAGCAAAAGCAGATGATGAACTCGTATCACAGCTTAAAAAGTCATACGACATTTTTAAAGCTTTTGATATTCCAGTTTATTCAAAAGAAGGTTTTGAAGCTGATGATATGATAGGAACGATCGTTGAACAAGGTAAGAAAGATAAAAACCTAGATATTGTTATTGCTTCGGGAGATATGGACACTCTCCAACTTGTAGAAGGGGATAAAGTGAAAGTATATACACTTAAGAAGGGGATTAAAGATACGATTGTCTATAACGAAAAAGCAGTTGAAGAAAGATTTGGTTTTTCAGCAAGACTTTTGCCAGACTATAAAGGGCTTCGTGGTGACCCATCTGATAATATTATCGGCATAAAAGGAATTGGTGAAAAGACAGCGAGTGAACTAATACAGAAATTTGGTTCAATTGAAGAAATATATAAAACACTCAAAAAAGATAGAAAGAAACTTTTGGATGCTGGGGTGAAAGAACGAATCGTTGGACTTCTTGAAACAAATGAAGAGGAGGCTCTATTCTCAAAAATGCTTGGAACTATAAGGCGAGATGCACCAATAGATTTTGTATTGCCAGAAAAAACATGGAAAGAAGGATTGGATTTTGAAAAAATAAATAATGTCTGGGTAGAACTTGAGTTTAGAACGTTAGGTTCAAGGCTTAAAACTGTACTAGGTGAAAAAGTTTCAATTGATGTTGATAACTCAGATGATTTGGTGGCGACGCTACCAAATAAAGAGAGCTTGGGAGCCTCGCTTCCAAGTGAGAAAATTGCTGAACTTTCTGTAATACTCTGGTTAATTAACTCTACAATCACAACTCCTAAACTTGAAGATATATATAATTTTACAAAGACAAAAGATGGAGTTTCTGCGGAGAAGATTTTGTTGGATGAGATAAAAAATAAGGGGCTTTCTGAAGTTTGGGAAAAAATTGAAAAGCCGTTACTTCCAATAATAGTAGAAATGAAAGTGAATGGAATAAAAGTAGATTCAAATGCACTCGTAGCACTTTCAAAAGAGTATCATGAAAAACTGTCTGAGCTTGAAAGAAAAATCTGGGAATTGTCTGGTGTAGTTTTTAATATAAATTCTCCAAAACAGCTTGGTGAAGTTTTGTTTACAAAGCTTGGACTAAAGCCAAAGAATCAAAAGAAGACAAGTAGTGGAGCAATGTCTACAAAAGAATCTGAACTAGAAAAAATGCGTGATTTACATCCTGTGATACCTTTTATTTTTGAACATAGAGAATTACAAAAACTTCTTTCTACTTATATAGATGTAATACCAAGTCTACTAGACGAAAAACAGAGACTTCATGCAACTTTCTTGCAAGCAGGAACAACGACAGGAAGAATGGCATCAAGTGAGCCAAATTTGCAAAACATTCCGATTAGAAGTGATCTAGGTAAAAATATAAGGAAGGCATTTATTGCAGAGAAAGGTTTTAAACTTGTTGCTTTTGATTATTCACAAGTTGAACTGAGAATTGCGGCTTTTCTTTCTGGTGATAAAAAACTTATAGATATTTTTAAAAAAGGGGAAGATGTTCATACTGCTGTAGCCTCTGAAGTTTTTAATGTTCCACTTGATGCTGTAGATAAAGAAATGAGAAGAAGAGCAAAGATAATAAACTTTGGAATAATGTATGGAATGGGAGTAAACGCATTGAAACAAAATCTAGGTACTGACAGAAAAGAAGCACAGATATTTTATGATGAATATTTTAAAAAGTTTGAAGGATTAGCAAAATATCTTGATAACACAAAAGCAAATGCACAAAGAAAAGGGTATACGGAAACATTTTTTGGTAGAAGAAGATATTTTGAAGGTTTACAATCTAAGTTGCCTTTTATAAAGGCGATGGCAGAGAGGATGGCTATCAATGCGCCAATTCAAGGTACAGAAGCCGACTTAGTGAAACTTGCGATGGTTGAGGTGGATAAATATTTGGAAGGGCAAAAATTGAAAAATAAGGTGAAGATACTTTTGCAGGTTCATGATGAACTAGTTTATGAAATTTCAGAAGATGTTATCGGAACAGTTGTAAATAATATTAAAAAAATAATGGAAGGTCTGATTCCGCCAGAAAAAGTATCAGGAATTGTATGTAAAACAACCATTGAAGTGGGGGATAACTGGCTAGAAATGGAGGAGATTTAGAAAGCTAAAATAGTATAAGAAATTAGTATAAGCCTGCCTGCGCAGGCAGGTATGAGAAAGAACTGGATTGCCACGTTCGGAATACCTCACTCGCAAAGACGGAGCAGGGCTTCTTCTGTCATTGCGAGCGAAGCGTGGCAATCCATCTTCTCTGTCATCCCAGACTTGTTTACTCCGTGAAATTTCATAGTATTTCAACTGGGGATCTGGGATCCAGGATTTTATCAACAAACTTTGGATTCCCGCTTGCGCGGGAATGACAAAAAATAAATTAAAAAACCGAGGTTAAACCTTTCTACAGACTTAAGGTTTAACCTCGGTTTTTTTGTTCAGACTAATTTTTCTGTGCTTCTAGAAAATCAAACACCATTTTGTTTATTAGATTTGATTCAACGTAAATTCTCACTCTGTCTATGGAAGCATCTTTGTATTGTTCCATAAGATGTTTAACTTCTGTTTCTACTTCTTCTTTTTTGGCTTCAATTTTTTCTGTGATTGCGATGTTGTGAACAATAACTTGTAGCTTAGCTCTTTTTTCAGCATCATCAGCCCATTCTTTTCTCAATTCTTCCCAAGTCTTTTTGATATGTTTTAGATAGTCTTCTGGTTTCATGCCCATTCTTGTGATGTCATCTTCGAACTGAGCTTGCATTTTGTTGAGTTCACTCAACACAAGAGCTTTTGGCATTTCTATTTTTGATTCTTTGATTATCTCTTCAATAATAGTAAGTTTTTTCTTATCTTGAGCCTTTTGCTCTTTTTCTTTCATTATTCCTTCTTTTATTTTATCTCTAAAATCTGCAATTGTTTTAAAATCACCAAGTTTTTTAACAAACTCTTCATTTACTTCTGGCAGATCAAGCTTTTCTTCTTCAGAATGTTTTTCACCTTCTTTATGGGTATGGTTTTGTCTTGCCCACATAGCTCTTATTTCTTCTACAGTTTCATCTATTTGTTTTTCTTCTACTGTAATCTTTTCTGGAGTCTTTCCATTTTCTTTTACTGCAATTTTTTTGTAATCGCCAAGTTTTACTTCTGGCATTGTTGCAACACGAACCTTGAACTCAAGAGGGGAGCCAATAGCAATCTTTGATATGGAAACATCCGGTCTGCCGACAAAATTCGGAGCTTTCTCAGCTATTATTTCCATCGCACAGTCATTTATAGCAAGCTCTAGTGCCTCTTCAAGAAGCCCTAGCTCACCAATTTTTTCTAAAAGCATTTTTTCTGGAACAAAGCCTTTTCTAAAGCCTGGCATTTCTGCTACTTCTTTCATTCTCTTGAGGGCCTTGTCTTTATAAGGTTTAATATCAGCTTCTTGTATTTCTACAGTTATTTCAACTTCACAATCTGGGAGTTTCTTGCTGTCCTTTATCTCGTATATTTTTTTGTTTGTCATCCCAAGAGTCTATACGAAAATGAGCAAAAATGCAAAAATAATTTGAGTATATAAAAAACACCGCGATTGGCGGTGTTTTTAAATTGAATATTTGAGTGCCCTTCAGAGCGAGTTTATTTCCGCATCCAACTTATTTATATCCATTGATTTTGAATCCAATTCAATGGTTTTTATATCGTCAGCTTCATTGTTTATTTCTTGTAGGACAGTTGCTTGTTTCTCCACATTTATTTTTGATGTGAACATATAGAAAGCGCCAAAAAGTAGAACCACCATAACAATCAACGTACCCCAAAGTGCACCAGCTCCTCCTTTTGTTTGATTGTTTGTTGTTTCTTCTTTATTCATCCTGATTTATATTATCTGTTGTTGAACTTGTGCTTATTTCTTCATCTATTTTGGTATCTTCTGGACCTTTTATGGATGATATTACTTCCGTTATGGAAGCTTGTGCAACCTTAATAGCTTCTTTTGTATTTTTTGTTTGTTCTTTAACTGCTTCTATACTTTCTTTTTTTGAATTTTTATTAAAATTGTCTGGAATAGTATCGGTCAATTTTACTAGTTCATTTTTTGCTAAAATAATATCTGAGTTTGCTTTTTCTAAAAGAACTTTTGCTTCTGCTATATCATCACCAGCTATTTCAGTTTTTTCTATTCTTGAACTTACTCTTCTTGATAGGTTTTCTAGGTTTCTAATAGCAACTTCAAAATTTTTGAGTGTCTTTGTTTTTAAGCTTTCTTCTTCAACTTTCTGGAACTTTTGAATAATAGATTTTAACAAGCTAACTTTTTCTTCTTTTTTGTTTTCTACGGCCTGTTTCTTAACTTCTACTTGTTCAATTTTTGCTTTTATTTCTTCTTTTTTTGCAGAAATAACGTCCTTTTTGTTGTTTAAGGTTTCTGCGTTAGCGAATGTATTGAAACATAGTGTGAGTGCTAGTATTGATGTAAATATTGTTGTTTTCATAACAAAATAACTATAACACAGACTAAAGACAAATACAAAAACCGCCAGTTGGCGGTTTTTGTATTTGTCTTTTTTGGAATTATTTTCCTGTCTCTTCTTCCTCAACAACTTCTTCAACGTATTCTCCTTCAATTGCGACGATATCTATTTTCCAACCAGTTAGTTTTGCTGCGAGGCGAACGTTTTGTCCTCCTTTTCCGATAGCAAGCGATTGCTGATCTTCTGCAACTTCAACAACTGCTTTCTTTTCTGTATTATTAACTGAAACAGAAAGTATTCTTGCAGGGGACAGGGAATCCTCAATAAACTTTGCAGGATCTTCTGACCAGGGAATAATATCTATCTTTTCTCCAGCAAGTTCACTCATAACAGTAGAAACTCTAACTCCACGTTGTCCTACCATAGAACCAACTGGGTCAATATGTTCATCTTTTGAAGACACTGCAATCTTTGATCTTGATCCAGCCTCTCTTGCAATAGCTTTTATTTCAACTACTCCACCAGCGATCTCAGGAGCTTCTGTTTTGAATAACTCTTCTAAGAATTTTGGATGTGAACGAGAAAGTCTCAAAAATACGCCTTTAGGTGTCTCTTCAACTCTGTAAAGGTAACCTTTGATTCTTTCACCTGGCTTATATTTTTCACCTGGGAGCTGTTCTTCAAAAGGAAGTATCGCTGTAGCTCTACCCATATCAACAAAAAGATTTCCTCTTTCTAATCTTTGAACAGTACCAGAAACAATTTCTCCTTCTTTTTCTCCATATTCTTTGAATACAGAAACTTTTTCTGCTTCTCTGATTTTTTGGATAATAACTTGTTTTGCTGTTTGGGCTGCGATTCTTCCATAGTCGCTCTTTTCTTCAAGAGGGAAGACAAGCTCTTCACCAAGCTCTACACCTTTTTTGATTTTCTTAGCGTCTTCTAAAAAGATGTGATGTTCAGGATTGTAATATACTGGCTTGTTTGGATCATCTTCAACTCTTTCTTCTACATTAAACTTTTCTCTCTTTTGTTCTCTTTCTGGTTTCTCTTCAACTGCTTCACGAATAATAACGTTGTCTTTATCAACAACGATTTTTACTTGGAAGAATTCTGCTTTACCAGAATTTAGATCAAGTTTTGCTTTTATTATTTGTCCTCTCTTTCCGTATTCTTTTTTATAGGCAGTAGCCAAAGCCATTTCAATAGCTTCAAACATTTTTTCTTTTGGAATACCTCTCTCTTGTTCCATTTGCTCTATAACCGAATTTATTACTTTTAGGTCTAACATATTGTTTTTTATAATTTTTTTAAAAAAATAAGCTCGCTTTCGGCGAACTAACAGTATTACTATTATATACCTAATGACTTTTAAAGTCAATATCCACAGTAAAAGTGTATATATTTAGCCGTTTTAAGTAGTTTTACATAGGCTAAGCCTATGTAGACAGGAAAAGTGGTCAACGTGCCACGTTGGCCACTTTATTATAAAATATTACAACACACATAATCGAATACCAAGGTCCGACCTTGGTAGGTACTCTCGTCATTGCGAGTGAGGTGTGGCAAACCAGTTCTTCCTTATACTCATACCCCAGTAGTAGAAGAATCAGAATTCTTCACTACAGGGCAGGCTAATATTTATACTATTTTCAACTTATCCACCCTCTCAATTTGCAATCCAAACATTATCTTATATAATATACTCATATGAATACTAAACTCAAAACTCTTTCTTATATCATCGGCGCATCACTTGTAATCGGAGGCGTAGTTCTTGCGGGTTCACTTACACCAACAGTCGTAGATACAAACACCACCTCAATGGTTACTCTACAAGACCTATGGAACAAAACCCAAGACTTCACTTACTCCACATCTTCTTCTCCTCGTTATGTATCAACTTCATCTTCTCCTCTTGCATCCTTCAGATCATTACAAGATGTTTGGGACTCTCTTACTGAAAATCCTATAACATCAAACATTATACTTACTGGTAATACAGTGCTCGGTGTGGAGGGGAGTGCTACTGCTGGGGCTCCGGCTCTTGTTTGGTCTAATATTGCACCTACTCGACTTTGTTGGGATGCTTCTGATTTTTCAAGTGAAGCTAATTGTTCTATTGATGGTTGGACAGCTGAGGGTTATGGTGCACTAGAATATTGTGAGAATCTTGTAGAGGGTGGGTCAAGTAATTGGAGATTGCCATCAATCACTGAACTTTTAGCTGGTTTATCAGGACAAGTTTTAGAGGTCCCTGCTACAGTAAGTGGTTTTGATGAGATGCTTACTTATTATTGGGCTGCTGCTTATCCATATACTCCAATTCATGCTTATAGAGCTACCAGTAACCAAACTATGACTCAAGTAACAGCTGATTATACAACTAAAGGTGTGAGACACGCTGTTCGTTGTGTCCGATAATATTTATCAAACTATTTAATTAAAATCAGCGCGCGGTACTCCGCGCGCTGATTTTGTTTCTCTTTGTTCTATTCTTTTTTACACAATTTTATTTCTTTTATGATATAATTTTATCAAATGCATCTTGAGAAAAATAAATTAAGAGAGTTTATTTTGGATTCTGGTCTTATAACAAGAACAGAGTATGACAAGGCTGAATCTGACGCCAAAAAAGATAAGAACGGTGAGACTGCCGAAAAGATTTTAGTTAGTTCTGGAAAAATAACTGAAGATGACTTGAGAAGAGCCAATGCTTACGTCTTCGGTATTCCTTTTGTTGATTTAAAAAGTCAAAAGATTGATTTTTCTGTTCTTTCTTTAATTCCTGAGCCTGTTGCAAGAAAAAATAACATTATCGCTTTCAAGAAAAATGAAGATTCTTTGGAAGTCGCAATGCTTGATACCCAAGACCTCGCTTCTATTGAATTTATAAAAAAGAAAGTTGGTTTAAAAATATTACCGAGACTCACAGATCTTGAATCTATAAAAAGTGCGATACTTCAATATCAAAAAAGTTTGAAAGCAGAGTTCGGGGATATGATTCAAAAAGACGCCCTTGTTATCAAAGATTTTGGTAACAATGTTATTACTGACGAATCTTCTGAGGGAGCACTGAAGAAAATGGCAGAGGATCTTCCGGTTGTTCGTGTTGTAGAAACACTTTTGAAACATGCTATTTTACAGAATGCGTCAGATATTCATATAGAATGTTTAGAAAATAGTGTGCTTATTAGATATAGAATAGACGGCATACTTCACGACGCTATGATTTTGCCCAAAAATTCTGCGACAGGTATTATTGCAAGAATTAAAGTTTTATCAAACCTAAAGCTTGATGAAAAGAGATTACCTCAAGACGGAAGATTTAAGATAGATTTGAATGCTGAAAAAGTTTCTTTTAGAGTCTCTATTATTCCTACAAACTACGGTGAGAAGGCGGTTATGAGACTTTTGAGAGAAAATGTTGCTGGCTACACACTTGAAAGTATTGGTTTTCACGGTGAATCACTTGAGGCGGTTTATGAAGCAACAAGACAAGCAAATGGAATGATCCTAACCACAGGTCCGACTGGTTCAGGTAAGACAACAACTTTGTATTCCATTCTTGAAATATTAAATACTCCATATGTGAATATATCAACCATTGAAGATCCTATTGAATATCAAGTTCAGAGAATTAATCAAACGCAAGTAAAGCCAGAGATTGGATTTTCTTTTTCAAATGGACTCAGATCACTTGTAAGGCAAGATCCAGATATTATTATGGTGGGGGAAATTAGAGATAATGAGACGGCTGCTATTTCTGTAAACGCTGCACTTACTGGCCACCTTGTTTTATCAACTTTGCACACGAATAGCGCTGCTGGAGCAATACCTAGACTTATGGATATGAAGGTGGAACCATTTTTATTGATTTCAACACTTAGAATTGTTTTGGCACAAAGACTTGTTAGGAAACTTTGTAAAATAAAAGAGAAATATTTTTTAACAAAAGCAGAAATCGCCACTATTGCTAAGAATGTTGATTTAAATAGAGTTTTGGAATTCCTTAAAAAAGAAAAAATAATAGGACCAAAAGATGACTGGGAGAAAATTCCTTTTTACAGACCAAAAATTTCCGAAGAATCTAAAGACGGTTTTAAGGGTAGGGTAGGAATTCACGAGGTATTAAAAGTATCTTCTGCTATTAAAGATATTATTATTAAAGGTGGAACTACAGAAACGATAGAAGAGCAAGCAAAAAAAGAGGGTATGATGACAATGATTGAAGACGGTATTTTTAAAGCAACTCAAGGTTTAACGACACTTGAGGAGGTATTGAGAGTTGTTAGTGAGTAATTGTGAATTATTAATCTAATAGGATTTATCCTGTTAGAAATTGCGATTAGTAGTATAAAAAATATTTGTTTTATAAGGTTGTTGTATAATTTAAAATGTTGTGGGTTACGAAATCAAAATCGCACTCTACTTCTAATAGGATGAAATATAAATTTAACGCAATAAAAAAGAACGGTGAGAGATATTCTGGGTTTAGAGACTCTGCTGATAAATTTTCTTTATATGCAGATCTGAAGATAGAAGGGGATACTCTCATTAGTGCTACCGCAGTGGATAAAAAAGATAATGTTTTTTTTCAGAATATTACTGTTTATTTAGAAAGTATAGGCGAACAAAAAAAAATCTTTTTTGCAAAAAATCTTGGAGCCATGCTTGAATCGGGACTTGCTTTAGCTCGAGCTCTTACTGTTATGGAAAAGCAGATAGAAAATAAAAATTTTAAAGCACTTGTTTCTTCTATGAATGATGATATTAAGAAAGGTGAGACACTCAGTGAATCTTCAAGAAAACATCCTAGTGTATTCTCGAGTCTTTTTGTTTCTATGGTAAAAGCTGGAGAAGAAAGCGGAAATCTAGCCGGATCACTAAAGATAGTTGGTGAACAAATGGATTCTTCTTATAAACTAAAGAAAAAGATTCAGGGGGCTCTCATATATCCAGCTGTTATATTAATTTTAATGATTGCAATTGGTGTTTTGATGATGGTGTATGTTGTTCCAAGCCTTAGTGCTACTTTTTCAGATTTAAGTGTTGAACTCCCAGCAATGACAAAGGCTATAGTTTTTTTAAGTGATTTTTTAAAAAATAATATCCTTGTAAGTCTTGCGGTAATTATCGTCGTAGCTTTGTCTGTTTATTTTTTCTCTTTAAGCAAGACAGGCAAAAAGTTTTTTGATTTTGTTTCTATAAAAACTCCTGTTATTTCACCGATTGTAAAAGAAGTAAATTCTGCCAGAACAGCGAGAACTCTTTCATCTCTTTTGTCTTCAGGTGTTCCTTTTGCTGAAGCAATACTTATAACAAGTGAAGTTGTGCAGAATCATTATTTTAGAGAAGTTTTAGATCATGCAAGACTTGGTGTAGAGAAAGGCGAACCTATGTCAAAGTTTTTTATTGATAATTCAAATCTGTATCCAGTTTTTGTTGGCGAGATGATGGCCGTAGGAGAGGAGACTGGAAATATTTCTGGAATGCTTATGGAGACTGCTGAATTTTATGAAAATTCTGTAGATCAGAAAACAAAAGATATGTCTACGATTATAGAACCTGTGCTTATGATTATTATCGGTATAGCTGTAGGTATATTTGCTTTCTCTATGATAACTCCAATATATTCTCTAATGGATAAAATATGATCCACACTTTAAAGACAAAATTTATTTCTGGATTTTCTCTCGGAGAGGTTCTCATCACTTTAGCGATAATATCTATCGTTTCTTCTATTGCTGTAACCGCTTTTAAAGGAATGAATGAAAGACAGGTTTTAGACAAAAGCATACTTTCAGTAATGAGTATCATAAATGAGACCAGATCATCTTCACTTTCTTCTAAAGACTCTAGTGATCATGGTGTCTATATAGAAGAAGGAAAAATAACTTCTTTTATTGGTTCAAATTATAGTCCGACAGATTCTAAAAATGTAATTTATGATTTGAATAGTTTGGTAAGAGTATCATCGTCTGTCCCAAAGACAATTGTTTTTAAAAGGACAACTGGAATTTTATTTCAAAATAGTCCGATTGTCGTAAATGTATCTTTGAAAAAAGATGTAAATGCGAGTTCGTCTATTATTGTTTTTCCGACAGGAATAATTCAAAAAAATGCGCTTTAGAAATTACAAAAAAGGCATAGGTCTTGTGGAAGTAATAGTAGCTGTTTTTATATTGACTATTGTTTTGAGTTCACTTTTTACAATCAACAACCTTTATTTAAAATCTTCTCTTGGTAATATCAAATCAACTAAAGGGGCATATTTGGCAAGCGAAGCAGTAGAAGCTGTAAAGACGATTAGAGATTCTGGTTGGAGTAATATAGTAAATATTGCCAATAATACAGATTACTATCTTTACTTTAACAACGAGACTTCAGTTTGGGTTGCGACTTCTTCTATTCAAGCTATAGATGGTTTTTCAAGAAAATTTAAAATAAATAATGTATATAGAGATGCAAGCGGAGATATTTCAAATGCTGGAACGGTTGATCCAAATACAAAAAAACTAGAAACTTTTGTTTCTTGGCACGCTTCATCTGGCCAGATTGTAGAAAAAAGTCTGATTACTTACATTTCTAATATTTTTGAAGATTAATGAAAAAAACAGAGATAAAAAAGAATGCTTTTTTTAAGTCGAAGTCTACTTCCGGCTTTTCTTTGATTGAAATGTTAGTTTATTTGGCACTCATGACCATGATTTCTGTGGTGATTGTTCAATCTATTGTTGTGGTTTTAAAATCTAACAAAGAATCATTTAATAATAATGTTATAGAAAATTCAGCAGTCTCTGTATTTGAAAGAATAAAAAGGGAAACAAGAAGGGCGAAAGAAGTGGATCTTGTAGGGAGCAATCTGACCAATGGTCAACTGCAAATGAATGTTATACAGCCTGATGATAGTATTTCTAATATAAAAATATCTTTGGCAGGAAATGGTGCAGTAAATATATATGAAACAGGGGTTCTTTCTGGACCTCTAACAATATCTGGAGCAGAAGTTACAACTTTGATTTTTAAACAGATAAAAAGTGGAAAATCTGAGGCGATAAGAACAGAAATGACAATTAAAAGTGGAATAAAATCAGAAACTTTTTATTCTACTGAAATATTGAGAGGTTCATATTAAAAAAAATGTTAAAAAAAATCAGTAAAAAAAGAGGTCAGGTAATGCTTGTAACGACGTTATTTTTTATGTCTTTTTCTTTGATTGTTTCTGCTGGGCTTATAATGCCAATTGTAAAACAACTAAAAGTTTCTGCTAATGCTTGGAAGTCTATGGAAAGTTATTATACAGCCGAAGCCGGGGTAGAGGACATTACATACAGAGTAAAAAGTGGCAAAGATTATAATACTACAGAAGCGATGGCTATCGGTGATTTTACGGTTGAAACGACTTTAGAAAATACCATAGATGGAATTACAATCACTTCAACTGGGGTTTCTGGAGGACACGAAAAAATTATTGAAACCAAGGTTGTGGAAAGTGAAGGTGTATCTTTTGTTTACGGGATACAATCTGGTAAAGGAGGAATACTCTTTCAAAGTAGTGCGGGTGTTATAGGAAATGTATATTCAAATGGAGATATTATTTCTCAAAATTCGGGTGCTTTTATAACCGGCTCAGCATATGTTGCAAATAGCCCAGATTTGATTGCAGACCAGTCAAATGCACTTCCTAGTACTCCAACAAATTCAGTTATATTTGGTAATGCAGACACTTCGCAAGATTTTGCTCAGAGTTTTAAAGTTTCTACCTCTTCGTCAATAACTCAAGTTAATTTATTTTTAAAACAGATTGGTTCACCTGCTGATGCCACAGTGAAGATTGTTAGAGACGTTTCTGGTAGTCCAAGTGTAAATACCTCAGACATATTAACTTCTGGAACTCTTTATTCATCTTTGGTTACAAATACTTTTGGTTGGATAGAAATACCATTTTCATCCGAACCCGTTCTCGTGCCAAATACTTTGTATTGGATATTTATAGACGCGTCGACTGGTTCAGCAAGTAAAAACTATACGATAGGGGCGAATATAGATAGTAATTATACTAATGGCCAATCTAAAACAAGTGTTGTTGGTAAAAAAACTTTTTCTTGGAGTTCACCTACTGGTTATGACGCATATTTTAAAATATATCTTGGTGGAGAATTTGGTAAAATTGTTGGCGTTAATGAATGGAATAAATTTAATATTGGAACAGAAGGGGTAGGGAACGTTCACGCACATACAGTAAACTATGTAAATGCATCTGGCTTTATTAGATGTAAATCAGATTATAAAAATAATAAAGTTTGTGATACTTCTTTTGATGATCCAACACCAACACCTTTTCCTATTTCAGATGGAAATATAGAAGATTGGAAAGAAAAAGCTGCTCAAGGTGGTGTTTTTGTCGGAAATTACAATACTCTAGGTTATGGAACATCTACTCTTCCTTATGGAAAAATTGTTGGCAACCTTACAATCTCTGGAGGACATATATTAACTCTTAATAAAATGCTTTGGGTTACAGGTAATATTATTATGGAGGGTAGTTCAAAAATAGTATTGTCTTCTTCTTTTGGTAATAAAGGTGGAATCATAGTTACTGATGGTAGAGTAGTTATCCCTGGAAGTTGTCTTGCAAATGGAAATGGAAATCCTGGTAGTTATATTATGTTGGTTAGCACGAGTAATTGTTCTGGAGAGGCAACTTGTGGTGGAGAATATGCTGTTAGGATTAGTGGATCTGGAGGCGCAATTATTTTAAATGCTCAAAAAGGGACAATATATTTTGAAGGAAGTGCAAGTGCAAAAGAAGCTACTGCAAATAAGATTATTCTTGCTGGTGGGGGTACAAGAATTTATTATGAAAGCGGTTTAATAAATCCAAACTTTGTAGATGGTCCATCAGGAGGTTTTGATATCACAAGTTGGAAAGAAGTTGAATAGGGGGGGTGATTAATTTTAAATTAAATAAAAAAGTTAGTTATACGTGCAATAAAAACTAATTTAGTTTATAATTTGAATAAATATGAATAAAGAAACTGGTAAAAGTTTTGTTGTGAATATCACTGCAGGATCTATTGTAAAGGCTGTGTTGGTAGTTTTGGGTGTTGCATTTTTGTTCTATATTAAAGACATTGCTCTTGTTGTTCTAACTGCTGTTGTGCTTGCATCTGCTGTTGAGCCTTTTATTTTATGGTGCGGTAAATACAAAATAAACAGATTGGTTTCGGTTATAGTTGCTTATATAGCATTGTTTGTTGTTTTTGCTGGATTATTTTATATGTTTATCCCAACTCTTTTAGAAGACGCTTCAACATTACTTTCATCTGTACCGAAACAATTAGAATCTCTTGATCTTTGGAATCCACTTGCTATATCTTCAGAAAAAGTGGCTTCATCACAAAAGATTATTCAAGGTCTTTCTGATACAGTTCAATCTCCGTCGGTCCTCTCTTCTGTTACACAAAGTGCTGGAGATACCACAAGTAACGTGAGTTCTGGTTTGGGTTCACTTATAGGAAATATTAAAACAATTTTATCTGGATTTTCTAGTGGGTTTGTCAGCTCTCTCAGCTCTGTGTTTGGAGGATTATTTTCTTTCATCTTAATTGTTGTCTTGTCTTTTTATTTTACTGTGCAAGAAGATGGAGTTGCAAAGTTTTTGAGTTTTATTACTCCAGTAGACAAAGAAGCTTATGTCGTTGGTCTTTGGAAAAGATCGCAAAAAAAGATCGGTTCTTGGATGCAAGGTCAGTTGTTACTCGCGATCCTTGTTGGAGTTCTTGTGTATTTAGGTTTGACTATTTTGGGTGTTAAGAATGCGATACTTCTTGCTGTCCTTGCTGGAGTGCTTGAAATTATTCCTCTTTTTGGACCGATTGTTGCTTCGATACCAGCGATACTTACTGCTTTTGGAGATGGTGGAATAACAGCAGCACTTCTTGTTGTTGGTTTATACATCATAATCCAGCAATTTGAAAATCATCTTATTTATCCACTTGTTGTTCAGAAGATTGTTGGTATTTCCCCGATACTTGTTATTTTGGCACTTATTATTGGTGCAAAATTTGCAGGATTCTTGGGAATTGTTCTATCTGTGCCTATATCAGCAACACTTATGGAATTCTTGGATGATCTTCAAAGAAGGAAACATCTCTTGCAAAATTGTGAGAATAAGAGTTAATATCTAATAATGAATAAAAAACCTTTCTATATAACAACGACTCTGCCGTATGTAAATTCAGAGCCTCATATAGGTTTTGCTGTTGAGATTGTTAGAGCAGATATAATTGCGAGGTATAAAAAACTTCAAGGTTTTGAGGTATTTTTTAATACCGGAACAGACGAACACGGTTTAAAAATTTATAGAAAGGCCATAGAGAAAGGATTAACACCAAAACAGACTGTTGATAATTTTGTTCAGCCTTTTAAAGAACTCCTTCCTGTTCTTGGGATAAGCGAAGATGTAAAATTCGTAAGAACTACCGATGAACACCACATAATGGCAGCACAAGAATTTTGGAAAATTTGTGATAGGAATGGTTTTATATATAAAAAGAATTATAAAGTAAAATATTGTGTCGGTTGTGAACTTGAGAAGTCTGATTCAGATCTTGTAAATGGTAAGTGTCCTGATCATCCAAATCTAGAAATTGAAACGATAGATGAAGAGAACTATTTTTTTAAGTTTTCGTTTTTTCAAGAAAAACTTTTGGAACTTTATGAAAAAAGAACAGATTTCGTTGTGCCAGATTATAGATTAAAAGAAATTAATACTTTTGTTAAAAGTGGTCTATCTGATTTTAGTATTTCAAGATTGAAAGTCAAAATGCCTTGGGGGATAGAAGTTCCTGGAAATCCAGAGCAAGTTATGTATGTTTGGTTTGATGCTTTGGTAAACTATATTTCAACTTTAGGTTGGCCAGATGATATGGGCTCTTTCGGTAAATGGTGGAATGAGACGGGGGGTGCACTTCAATATTGTGGCAAAGACAATCTTCGTCAGCAATCAGCTATGTGGCAAGCAATGCTTATGGCAGCAAACATTTCTCCTTCAAAACAAATAGTGATTGATGGTTTTGTTACCGGTGCTGGTGGTATTAAGATGAGCAAGAGTCTTGGAAACGTAGTAAGTCCAGTAGACCTCGTGCGTGACTATGGAACAGAAGCACTCAGATATTATGTGACAAGAGAAGTACATCCTTTTGAAGATACACCTTTTACGCTAGATTCATTTAAGGCTGCTTACAACGCAAACTTGGCAAATGGTCTTGGAAACTTGGTGAATAGGATTATGAAAATGGCGGAAGATAACCTATCTGGTCCAGTTGCAGTTTTAGAGACAGGTTTTTCTGATGATTTTATTGCTGCAATGGAAAAGTTTAATATTCAGGAAGCAACAGATATTATTTGGAAAAAGATTACGACTCTTGATGCAAAGATTCAAGAAACTCAACCATTCAAACTTGTAAAAACAGACACCGAAGCAGGGAAGAAAATAATTAGAGAGTTAGTAGAGGGGTTGTATGAGGTAAAATGTTTGCTTGAACCAATAATGCCAGAAACTTCTAGAGCAATAGAAAATGCAGTAAAACAAAACAAGAAACCGGTAACACCTTTGTTTTTGCGTAAAGATTAAAAAACCGGTCTCACTTTCGTGAGTACCGGTTATGTTGTTACTTTTTCTTCTTTTAGGTTTAGAGGTTTAGTTCGTTTTTTCTTGATGAACTTCCTGATAAACCACCTTACTATTGAGTGCCTGAAAGAGCCGAGTTTTATTTTTTTATTTATTTTGTTGGCTTTTTCAATCAACCTCTCCATAAACCCAATCTTCACGCCATAATATTTACGGAGGAGAAGATAAATAACAATGAGAGTTTCTGTCACAAGAAGCCTCCTTTCCTTGATTATATTAGGTTTTTTCGTTTAAGAACTATCTCTACCGGGCACATTATACTTTCTTTTTAACTTTATACAATCATTTATGTGCTGTATAATATTTTTATGAAATACATGGATATACATTCTCATCTTGGTTTTGAAGATTATGGAAAAGACTTAGATGAAGTAATAAAGAGAATGAAAGATGCGGAAGTTGGTACTATTGCTGTGGGCGCGGATTTTAAAAGTTCTGAGGATGCAGTAAAGGTTGCAATAGAAAATGAAAATATTTGGGCTTGTATAGGACAGCATCCAAATGAGAAAAAGGATGAAGTTTTTGATGAATCAAAATATGAAGATCTTGTAATAAATCCAAAGGTTGTGGCGATAGGAGAGTGTGGACTGGACTATTTTGTAAACTCTAAAGATAAAAGTGAAGGAAAAAGTATTTCAGAAGAAGAGAAAGACAGACAGAAAAAACTTTTTATACAGCAAATTGAGTTTGCAATAAAACATAATAAACCGCTAATGCTTCATATTCGTGATGCTCATGATGATGCGTATGAAATCCTTAAGGATTATAAAGGAAAGGTAAAAGGAGACTTACACTTCTTTACTTCAAACCTCTCTAATGCAAAAAAGTTTATAGAACTTGGTTTTACTATTTCTTTTCCAGGAATTATTACCTATATTCGAGACTTTGATAAAGTTATAAAAGGGATACCGCTTGAGATGATACACGCTGAGACGGATGCTCCTTTTGCTTCACCTGCGCCTCATAGGGGAAAGAGAAATGAGCCAGCCTATGTAATAGAAGTTGTTAAAAAAATAGCTGAAATTAGAGGGGAAGATATTGAGAAAGTTACAATACAGCTTATAGAAAATTTTAAAAAACTTTTTGGTATTTAATGATTTTTTAATGTTTTTGTTGTAGTATTAAGAAATGGAACCAAAAATATTAAAAACATTACCAAGCGCTGATTATGAACTAATAGACAGCGGTGAAGAAGAAAAACTTGAAAGATATGGTAAATACATATTAAGAAGACCTGATCCACAGGCTCTTTGGAGTAAAAATTTAGCAGAAACTGAATGGAAGAAAGCTGATGGAACTTTTTTTACAGACGAGTTAAGAAAGGGTTGGAAGAAGAAAGATGGAATGTTAGGTGAATGGCAAATATCTTTTGGTAACTTAGTTTTTAATATAAAACCAGGCGCTTTTAAACATACTGGTGTTTTTCCAGAACAAGAGATGAATTGGAAATTCATCCAGGCCAAAATAGAAAGTGAAAAGTCAAAAGATAGAACAGAGCCTATCAAGATTCTAAATTTATTTGGATACACTGGAGGTGCGACCCTTGCAGCACTTTCTGCTGGGGCAGAAGTGACCCATGTAGACGGATCAAAAGCTACAGTGGAGTGGGCAAAAGAAAATGCTGTGTCTTCTGATTTAGACAAAAAACCTGTGAGATGGATTATCGATGATGCACGAAAATTTGTAATGAGAGAAATAAAAAGAGAAGCCAAGTATGACGGAATAATAATGGACCCACCTTCTTTTGGTAGGGGAGGAAAAGGCGAACTCTGGAAAATTGAAGAAAACTTTTTACCACTTATAGAGCAATGTTCAAAAATACTTTCAGACAATCCACTTTTCTTTTTGATAAACGGATATGCAGCTGGATATTCTTCACAGGCATACTTCAATGCATTAAAACCAATAATGGAAAAATACAAAGGAGTCTTTGAAATTGGTGAACTTACAATAGAAGAAAAAACCTCAAAAAGGCTTTTACCTTGCGGTATTTTTGTTAGGTGGTCTAAAAATTAGGCTGGTGGTATAATTGATCTATTACTAGTATGAGCCGTCAGAACGATCGGCTATAATATTTTTTTTTATGAATGAAGAAATGAAAACATGTTGGGTTAATCACAAGCAAAAAATGGGAATGGTTATATTGCCATTGGTGATAATTTTGGGTGTTTGGATGGTAGTAAAAGTTGTGAAAGATATCAAAGCTGTTGCCTATGTAGGTAAAGCACCAACTACTATAAATTCTATTTCTGTTGCGGGGAAAGGTGAAGTCATAGTAAAACCAGATATTGCTATGATAAGTTTTTCTGTCACAGAACAGAATATGGATGTTTCAAAAGCACAAGATACTGTAAATAAAAAGATGGCAGATATTATCTCAACTTTAAAAACTCAAGGTATTGAAGATAAAGATATAAAAACAACTGGATATAATATAACTCCAAAATATAATTATCCAAAAGTATCAAGTATGTATTATTACCCACAAGAAAATGGGGTGCTTGTTGGTTATGAGGTTAGTCAGAGTGTGGAAGTTAAAATGAGAGATTTAACTAAAGCTGGTGCTACAGTATCTAAGTTAGGCGATTTAAAAGTCACAAATATGAGTGGTCTTAGCTTCTTGGTAGATAAACAAGATGAAATACAGAAAGATGCAAGAGATTTAGCTATAAAACAAGCAAGAGAGGAAGCAAAAGTATTAGCAAAATCTTTGGGTGTTAATTTGGGTGATGTAGTTGGATTTTCAGAGAACGGAAATTATCCTATTTATCCAATGTATGAAAAATCAGTTATGAATCAAGCCGTGGGGATGGGAGGTGCGACTGCGGATGCTGTGTTGCCAGCAGGAGAGACAAAAATTACATCAAACGTGAATATAGTTTATGAGATACGTTAAGGGTTGCTCGGCAAAGCATTTGCAGAACACGAAAATATTTTACTAAATATTTTCTCTGTCCGTCGCTGTCGCTCCTACCAAGGTTCTGACAAATGCATTGCCTCGCTTTAAGTGAAAGAAGAGAAAAGACAAAATACCGCGAAAGCGGTATTTTGTATTGTGTTTTTTACCTTATACTCATACTAATCCCTCATACTATTCTGCCTCTTGCTTTTATTACTCATAGTATGGTATTATATATAGACAGGCCCCTTCGGGGGTTTTAAAATACAAATTAATAATTTAAATATATGTCAATTTCAGAATATATAAAAGAAACAAAGGGAGAATTAAAACACGTTAGTTGGCCATCAAAGAGTCAAACAACTATGTTTACTATGCTTGTTATAGCGATTTCAATAATCGTTGCTGCTTACTTAGGACTTTTTGATTATATATTTGTTCAGATATTAGGTAAATATATCGCTTTTTAATAAAAATTTTTATAAATTAATTATTTAATAGGATGGCTAAACAAAGTATACAAGAAGGAAGAAATTGGTACGCGATTCATACCTATGCTGGTTATGAAAATGCCGTAGCAAGAAACTTAAGACAAAGAATCGAGTCTTTAAACATGCAAGACAAGATTTTTGAAGTTGTTGTTCCTACAGAAAAGAAAATTAAGATTAAGAATAACAAGAGAACAGAAGAAGAAGAGAAGATATATCCTGGTTATATTTTGGTAGATATGATCGTTACTGACGATTCCTGGTATGTTGTAAGAAACACACCTCGTGTTACTGGATTCGTTGGGGCTGGAGTATATCCTGTACCACTAACTAAGGCTGAGATAGATTTCCTTTTGGGTAGAATGGAAGAACACAAAGTTATCCACACAGTAGATCTTGAAGTAGGAGATATGGTAAAGATTGTAGATGGTCCATTTAAAGATCTTGAAGGTAAAATAAGTGAGATGGATTCTGTTCGAGGAAAGGCGAGAGTTATGGTGCTTATGTTCGGTAGAGAAACTTCAGTTGAACTTGATCTTTTGCAGATGAGAAAAGTTTAGCTTTACTTTTGTTAGCTTTTCTGGTATTTTTACGGGGCCTCTAGTAACTTAATCAAATAAAAAAATTATGGCAAAGAAAATTACAAAAAAATTAAAGCTTCAAATTCCTGCAGGAAAAGCTACTCCTGCTCCACCTATCGGTCCTGCTTTGGGACAAGCTGGTATAAACATTGGAGATTTCGTAAACAAGTTTAATACTGCTACTAAAGAAATGATCGGGGATATAGTGCCAGTAGTTATCACAGTTTTTGAAGACAGAACTTACGAATTTGTTCTAAAGACACCTCCAGTTGCAAGTATGATATTAAAAACACTTGGAATTGAAAAAGGTTCAGGAGCAAACAAAGTAAAGAAAGCTGGAACTTTAACTAAAGCACAAGTAAGAGTTATCGCCGAGAAGAAGATGAAAGATACAAACGCTGTTACAGTAGAAGGCGCAATGAGAATGGTAGAAGGATGTGCTAGATCTATGGGCGTAGACGTGAAATAGGCTTCACGTCTACGGACCTTGAATACTCTGTATTCAGAGTGTGAAAGGTGTACTGCTCCTGTAAGGAGTTGAAGTTAAATAGTTTTAAGTTCAATGGACCTTTTGAGATAGTTTATGAGCGTTTCGCGAAATAAAATATCCAAATGGTGTACTGCTTCTGTAAGAAGTTGAAGTTAAATAATAAAACAAAAAACCACACAGTTATATAACTGTGTGGTTTTTTGTTGCAAATGTTTTAATTAATGTATAATTGTATTTAAAAATAATATGAACAAAACATTTTCAGAAGATTTTAAAAAAGAAAAAACACTTGTAATAATAAAACCTGACGGGATCCAAAGATCACTAATTGGGCAAGTTATTGAAAGACACGAAAGAATTGGTTTGAAACTGGTTGCATTAAAAATGATTATTCCAACTGCTGATATGGTGGAAAGACATTACACAACTGACCCCGAATGGTTGAGGAAAGTTGGCGAAAAGACAATCGCTGGGTATAAAGAACAAAACAAACCTCTTGTATCCGAAGATCCTATAGAAAATGGAAAGAATGTTTTAAGAAGACTTGTTAGATATATGAAAAGTGGCCCAGTGGTGGCTATGGTGTGGCAGGGAGCTCACGCTGTAGGGATTGTCAGGAAAATCATTGGTGGAACTGAGCCATTAAAATCTGACGTTGGAACCATACGTGGTGATTTCGTTGTTGATTCTTATGTTATGTCAGGTGCAGATGATAGGGCTGTAAGAAACATTGTGCATGCGTCTGGCTCTGTAGATGAGGCAGAAAAGGAGATAAAAATTTGGTTTGGTTTGGAAGAAATATTAAGTTATCATTTAATTTCTGAAGAAATTCTTTATGATATTAATCTTGATGGTATCCTAGAATAGAATCATATTACAAAACTATCTTATCCTAAAAACAAGATATTGTTTTTTAATTTTTTGAGCGTAAAATTGTACGAGTATGGAAGAAAAATATAAAAGACCATCTTGGGATCAATACTTTATAAACATCGCTAGGGCTGTTGGTGGGCGAGCAACTTGTGACCGAGGAAGAACAGGATGTGTTATTGTTAAAGACAAACACATAATTTCAACTGGATATGTTGGTGCACCTGCAGGTTGTTTGAGTTGTGATGACGCCGGTCATGAAATGAATACAGTTATTCATGATGATGGAACTCAATCAAAACATTGTATAAGAACTACTCATAATGAACAAAATGCTATAGCTCAAGCTTCTAGAATTGGTGTGAGCACTGATGGTGCGACTTTGTATTGTATGATGACACCTTGTTACACTTGTGCAAAACTTTTAATCAACGCTGGTATTAAAAGGGTCGTTGCGGAAAAGGATTATCATGCTGGCACGAGAAGTAAAGAAATTTTTAAAGAAGCAGGTGTTCAGTATGAATTGTTGAATGAGGAGGTAGTAACTTACGCAGAGATGAAATAATTATATAATTATTATGGAAAAAACTATTTTAGCAGTTGTGGGTTTGCCGGGTGCAGGAAAGACGGAAGTTGTTGAGTATATAATTAAAAAAACTAAATGGCCAAAAGTTTATCTTGGGGATGCAACTTTTGAAGAAATGAAAAAAAGTTGTCTTGAAGTAAATGAGGTGAATGAGAGAAAGACTAGAGAAGGAATTAGGGCAAAACTCGGTATGGGTGCTTATGCTATTTTAAATATTCAAAAAGTGAGAGACTTATCAAAGTCATCAAGTGTTCTTATTGAGAGCCTTTATAGTTGGGAAGAATATCTTGAGTTTAAAAAAGAATTCGGTGATGAATTTAAGGTTTTGGCTATACATTCTTCTCCAGATATGCGTATAAAAAGATTAGAAAATCGTCCATGTAGACCACTAAAAAAAGACGAGGTTATATCAAGGGATTATTCTCAAATTGAAAACTTACATCAAGCAGGCCCTATTGCAAGAGCTGATTTTTCCATAATAAATGAAGGTAAAAGAGAGGATTTGTATGAAGGTATAGATAAAGTTATCGCGACTTTGACTAAATAAAACAAATTAAATTTGTTTTATTTTTTATTAAGATGTAATATCCAGGAAGGAAGTTATTTAAAATAAAAGGATAAAAAATGAAAAAAGGATTATTTATTGTAGTGGATAGTGGTGAAGGTGCTGGAAAAACTTCGCAACTAAATAGAGCAAAAGATTTTTTTGGTGATTCTTTGGTGTTAACTCGTGAACCAGGTGGTTCACCTTATGCTGAAGAGATTCGTCATATAATTTTGAAATCTCCACATGCAGGACAAGCTGACGCGAAAACTTTGTTTGCTTTATTTTGGGCGGCACGAGCTGACCACTTAAAGAATACTATCATCCCAGCACTTGAAGCAGGGAAGACGGTTATTACGGACAGGTTTGATTCTTCCACTTTTGCTTATCAGATTATTGCTCAGGGTGCCACCGAACTAAAAGACTTCTTTTGGCAAATGCGTGATTTTTATCTCGGTGATTTAAAACCTGATCTTTATATATATTTTGATATTGATCCAGTTGTTGGTTTGGCTCGCAAGGGTAAACAGGGAGCTGAAGAATCAAATCATTTTGAGGCGCGGGAGATAGATTTTCATAATCGTTTGCGTGATGGTTATAGAGAATTTATTAAACATGTTCCTCATGAGGTTATTGACGCTAGTCAGCCGATAGATAAAGTATGGGAGGCATTCAAATCTGTACTTGAGAAATCATTTAAAAAATAGTTATCTAAAAAATAAAGGGCATCCGCTAGCGGATGCCCTTTTTCTTATCAAACTAAACTCTAATATACTGAAGAAAAGCAAAACTATGTAAATGTTTTTCGTCTTTACTATGCTGCTCTGAAGATATTAATTTCCAGTCTTCGTCACTGATATCCGGGAAGAATGTGTCACCATCACAAATGATATCGACTTGAGTAATATATAACTTGTCTGATACCGATAGGAATTGATCGTAGATCTTTCCTCCACCAATAACAAACACCTCCTCCAGGCTTGATGAAAACATTTTTATTGCTTCATCAACAGAATTGATTACTGTGCAACCCGGAGCATTAAAACCCGTAGCTGAAGTAATAACGATATTTTTCCTATCAGGTAAGGCGTGTCCCAATCTGGACACAATCGACTCATAGGTTTTTCTACCCATGACCACGGTGTGTCCTTTTGTGATTTTGGCAAAATGCTTCAAATCATCAGAAAGTTTCCATGGCAAATCTTCTTTGTTTCCGATTACTCCATTGGATGATCTTGCAACAATTATTGATATCATATTTTCTCCTTTAGATTTTACTAAACGATCATCTCAGCCTTAATAGATGGATGATGTTCGTAGTCAACCAACTTGATATCATTCATCGTAAACTTATCAATGTCCTTAACTTCTGGGTTGAGCCAGAGCTTAGGTAGCTTCATAGGATCACGAGAAAGTTGTTCTTTTACCGCATCAAAGTGCTCGTGATAGATGTGAGCATCATTGAGTGTTAGGACACACTCATATGGTTTTAGACCAACAACTTGTGCCACCATAGAAAGTAACAATGCGTAAGAAGCGATATTGAAGGGGACTCCCAAAAACATATCACAACTACGTTGTGTCATGTGGAGAGAAATTTTCCCATCTGCGACGAAGAATTGAAATATCATATGACAAGGTGGCAGAGCCATTTGATCAAGCTCTCCTGGATTCCACGCTGTTACAACAAGACGCCTGTCATTCGGATCGGTTTTGAGTTTATTTATGAGACTTGCGATTTGATCAACAGTTGTGCCGTCAGGTTTTTTCCATGTTCTCCATTGGACCCCATAGACTCTTCCGAGATCACCTGGGAATTTTGCTTTTGGTTTCCAATAAGGAGCCTCAGCATTATCTGTCCAGATAGTATGGTCTTTTCCCATGATTTCTTTGAGTCTGTTGTCACTGTCGCTACCTTCTAGAAACCAGAGTAGTTCACCTTTAACCGCATTGAAAGCAAGTTGCTTCGTTGTGACCGCAGGGAAACCTTCCTCCAAGTTAAAACGCATTTGAATCGCAAAATTTGCTCTTGTTACGGCATTTCTGCCTTTGCGATCAACACCAGTTTCCAAAATTTTCTTCAATACTTCATTATATATTTTCATACGTTTACCTTTCTTTATGTTTTTAAAAAAGACCGAATTAGTCTTTATTTATAATATCTTTAATTCTATAAAAAACAAGCTTGTTATTGGTATGGTTTTAACTTAAACTTATTAATAATATTTAATAAATAATTTTAGCTCAAACTATGAAAGATAAACAAATTGAGAAGCTCATAAGGGCCGAAGAAGTAAGACAGAAAAAAACAATTTCACTTATCGCGTCAGAAAACTATGTTTCTGAAGATGTTCTGAAAGCTTTAGGTTCAAAATTCACTAATAAATATTCAGAAGGTTATCCCGGCAAGAGATATTACAAAGGTCAGACTTATACAGATAAAGTGGAAGAACTTTGTAGAGAAAGAGCCTTAAAACTTTTTGGGCTATCAAAGGATAAATGGGGAGTAAATGTTCAAGGACTTTCAGGATCACCTGCAAACTTGGCAGTGTATTTAGCTTTGGTACCAAAAGGAGGCCTAAACGGAGTCGGCCAAGGGAAAGTAATGGGTATGTCACTGGATCATGGAGGACACCTTACTCATGGACACAAAGTTTCCGCTACTGGAAAAATCTGGACTCAGATTCCTTATGGAGTAAATAAAGATACAGAGGTTTTGGACTATGATGATCTAAAAAAGATTGCGGTTGAAAACAAACCAAATATGATAATTGCAGGGTTTACTGCATATCCAAGAATTGTAGATTTTAAAAAGTTTAGAGAAATTGCAGACGCTTGTGGTGCGATACTTATGGTAGATATGTCACACTTTGCAGGACTTGTAGCAGGTGGTGCATATCCATCACCGTTTCCATTTGCAGATGTTGTAACAACAACAGTCCACAAAACTCTGCGAGGTCCAAGAAGTGCGCTCATCTTTTCAAGAAGAGACAAAACTCAAACTAGTGCAAAGGGTAATGAAATAAGTTTTTCAGATTTGATAGACAAAGCTGTTTTTCCAGGCCTTCAGGGTGGACCACATATGAATCAGATTGCCGCTGTTGCTGTAGCACTAAAAGAAGCTTCAACTCCTGCATTTAAAAAATATGCAAAGCAAGTTATAAAAAATGCGAAAGTTCTCGCTGACGAATTAAAGAAACTTGGTTGGAAAATTATTTCAGGCGGAACAGATAGTCATCTTATTTTGATGGACACAGGAAATATTAGTGGAGCAGAAGCAAGCGATAAGCTTGAAAAAGAGGGAATCATTGTGAATAAAAATACAATTCCAAATGAAAAGAGATCACCACAAGACCCTTCAGGAATAAGACTGGGGACTGCAGGAGAGACAACAAGGGGAGCGAAAGAGAAAGATATGATAAAGTTGGCGAAGAGAATAGATAAAGCGCTAAAGAGCTAGTCGAAAGCTGAAAGTCTAAAGTAGAAAGAAAAAAAAGAGGGAAAGATGGCGAGTTTGCTTTGCAAACTCGCCATCTTGCATTTTATGTTCTTCGGTGTTAATTTTCACTTAGATAGTTATGACGGACAAAGTGTCTGCCCTCTAGCTTGTAGAACATCAAAATAGGAGAAGTCGACATGGGAAGCTCAAACCCTCTCGACCTGTCGCTCCGCGATATACGCGGACCGATGATAGACCTGCTGGATAAGTTACACAGCAACATGGGGAACGTTTACTTGGAGGAGTTAAAAAAACTTCTTCGGCAGGAACCTTGTTGGGCGGAAGGTATGATTTATATTCCGCTTGAGTGGAGCCCCGATTTCTGTCAGTGTCCAGGTTTGAATATTGATTCAATGAAAATAATTTACAACACAGGTAATGGGGAAGGTTGGAGACTTCCCAGTTATAGTGAAGTACGCCGTTACATCCAGAAAAAAGAACTCGGATTTAAAACAGAGACATTTTACTGGACAAGCGAATCAGAGGAGGTGGCACCACCTGGTCGTCTTCGCACAATAAAAGTCTACGAGAATTATGAAAACTGTTGTTGTAGCTCATTTTACAAGGACTTACGCGTGAAGGGCATTGATTTTCCTCATTTACGCCTTTGTCGACCGATGAAAATTCAGGGTCACTAACAAGTCGCTCCGGAACATTCGTTCCGGAGCTTTTTATTTTATGCTAATATAACTATATGATTTTAAAGATTAAAAAACTAAATGCAGATGCAATAGTTCCAAAATATGCTACAAAAGATGATGCGGGTATGGATTTGTTTGCTATTGAAAATATTGAGCTATCACCTATGGAAAGAGTCCAGATTGGAACTGGTATAGCCATGGAGATTCCAGAAGGTTATGTAGGACTAATATGGGACAAAAGTGGACTGTCTCACAAATTTGGTATAAAAACTCTTGGTGGTGTAATAGATTCTGGTTATCGTGGAGAAATTAAAATCGGTGTAATAAATTTAGGAAAAGAAAAATATATTTTTGAAAAGGGTCATAAAGTTGCTCAAATGATAATTCAAAAAAAAGAAAGTCCTGAAATTATAGAAACAGATTGTTTGAGTGATTCAGAAAGAGGGGATGGATGTTTTGGTAGCACGGGAAAATAAAAATGAAAAGTTCTTGCCACATCTACGCCATGGCGTAGATGTGTATTTTAAAATATATAAAAAAATTTGTTCAGCCAAGTTAGAAAAAACCCGCAGTTCGTGAGAACTGCGGGT
>CAZIID010000002.1:0-2718 GCA_964539415.1 uncultured Candidatus Saccharibacteria bacterium
AGGATTTAAAGGCCTTTATAGGGCCAATAAGGGCTAAAAGAGAGTCTTTAGCCAAGGATTTAGACTCTGTGATGGATTTACTTAAAGAAAACGGAAGAAGGGTATATGAGAGAGTCGAAAAGAAGATGACTGATGTGAGAGAGAAAGTTGGTGTAGCAATTTATTAGATTTTGTTGTACTATAGTTGGGTAAGCGATGAAGCTGAAAACACAGCTGAGCTTGGGGAAGAAATGGAAATCGTCCAAACTAGAACCCCTTAAATAAGTTATAAAGTGAGGTGGTACCGCGCGAGAGCGCCCTCGCAAAGATCAAAGATTTTTTTGATTTTTGCGAGGGCGTTTTTTTGTTTTTTTAATATCGTCTTTGCGAGTGAGCAATTGGGGTGGGACCCAATGTGCAAGACTCATTGAGGACTTTTGTATTCAAAAGGTCCAATGAGTGGACAGTCCCTGTAAGGGAGGTACTCCGACGTGGCAATCTATCTTAAGACTGGATTGCTTCGTCGCTTCGCTCCTCGCAAAGACGGAGAAAAAGTAAAACATAATTAAGACAAATGAAAATAATTGAACATTTTCCAAATTTAATACAAACATTACATTACGATTGTGGGGCAACAGCACTCTTAAGTATTTTTGTTCATTTTGGTGAATATGCAGATGTTAAAGACCTAAAACGAGAATCTCAAACAAGAAAATCTGGAACAACTCCTGAAAGATTGGTAGAGGTTTGCTTAAAACATGGAATACAGGCTAAATTTTCTGAGAATATGACAATTAGTGATCTTGAAAAAAGAGTTAACGAAGATCTTCCCGTCCTTATCTCAATCCAAATTAAGAGAAAGCCATTTAAAGATATAAATAATATTTGGAGTAAGGGTCATTTTCTCGTGGTTATAGGATATGATGATGAAAATTTTTACTTTGCTGATCCTAAATTTCCTTTTATAACTTTTCTTAAGCGACAAGAATTAGATGAGAGGTGGCATGACAGTGATAATTATCCAAACATGGTCAAAATTAGAAGACGTCACTATGGAATTACTTTTGATCCTCCCAATAATTGGAAAGCGAATAACGGTCCAAAACATTTGATAGATACATTAGAAACAATGATGAAGAAATATAAATTATCATTAAAAAAATAACATGAGAACATACATAAAAGAATTAGCGACAAAAGTTGGAGAAGAAGTAACAATTCAGGGTTGGATAGACGTTAGACGTGATCATGGAAAGCTTATTTTCATAGATCTGCGTGATATGTCTGGAAAAGTTCAGATGGTAGCTTTGCCAAACCATACAGAAGCACATACACTTGCAAGCACCGTTCGACCAGAATGGGTTGTTGAGGTTAGTGGAAAGGTAAACGCAAGACCAGAAAGAATGGTAAATAAAGATGAAGCAAATGGTGCTGTTGAAATTGAAATGCTTTCAATGAAAGTGTTAAACGAAGCAAGTGTTCCTCCGTTTGATGTAAGAAGCGATGGAATTGAGATTGGTGAAGATGCAAGACTTAAATACAGGTATCTAGATTTAAGAAGACCGAGAATGCAGAAAAATATTAGAAATAGAAGCAAGGTTGTGACAATGGTTAGAAATATTTTAACTCAAGACGGTTTTACTGAAATTGAAACTCCAAGCTTGACCATAGCAACAGCCGAAGGTTCTCGTGACTTCATCGTACCATCAAGACTTGAACCAGGAAGCTTTTATGCTCTTCCACAATCACCTCAGCAATACAAACAGCTTCTTATGGCTGCAGGTTTTGAAAAATATTTCCAATTCGCAAGATGTTTCCGAGATGAAGATTCAAGAGGTGATAGGCAACCAGAATTTACTCAAATGGACCTAGAAATGAGCTTTGCGTCTGAAGAAGACGTAATGGCTGTAAACGAAAAAGCGATTATTGAAGTTGTAACAAAACTTTACCCACACAAAAAAATTCAGCAAATTCCTTTTCCAAAAATCCCTTATAAAGTTGCAATGGAAAAATATGGAACTGACAAACCAGATATAAGAGAAGATAAAAATGATAAAGATCTTTTGGCTTTTGCTTGGATTGTTGATTTTCCAATGTTTGAAAAAGGTGATGATGGTAAGTGGACTTTCACACACAATCCATTTTCAGGATGTAAAGCAGAATCTTTTGAGAACTTAATGAACAAAACAAATATAGAAACAATAATGGCATCTCAGTATGATATTGCACTTAACGGCTATGAAATGGGTGGTGGTTCTGTCCGAAACCACAGACCAGAAGCTTTGAAAAAGGTTTTGGAAATCATGGAATATGATGAAGAAAAGATAAATAGAGAATACGGACACATGCTTAGTGCCTTAGGTTCTGGAACTCCTCCGCACGGTGGTATTGCTTGGGGTCTTGATAGGTTTATAATGATACTTGAGAACGAACCAAACATCAGAGAGGTTATTGCTTTTGCAAAAACAGGTGAAGGCAAGGACTTGATGATGGGCGCTCCTGGAAAGATATCAGCGGAGCAATTGAGAGATTTGAGAATTGAGTTGAAGCTAAAAAAATAAATATTTTCTTATGAAGTTAAAAGTTAAAATAGTGCACGGTCGTAAATTATTATTCCATTGTTAAATATAAAAATGATTAATGAAGATTGTATATTTTGTAAAATAGCAAAAGGAGAAATACCTTGCGTAAAAATATGGGAAGATGAAAAACATCTAGCATTTCTTGATCTTAATCCAA
>CAZIID010000002.1:2818-46379 GCA_964539415.1 uncultured Candidatus Saccharibacteria bacterium
TTCACATTAAACTTTATCCAATACACGGACTCAACGAAAAGTTTGTGGAAACATGGGCAAATGATAAAATATATTTTGATAAATACACTGGATATATTTCTACACAACTTGGTCCAGAAGCTTCTGCTGAAAAAAGAAAAGAAGTTGCAGAAAAAATATTGAAAAATCAGTAAATGTGATAAAATTATTGGAATAAATGGAAACAGAAGCAAAAAAAGTATGTTACCTAGTTAAAACGGAAAGTTTTGAGGGTCCACTAGACCTTCTGCTTTCTCTTATAGAAAAAAGAAAGATGCTCATAAACGATGTTTCTCTTTCTAAGGTAGCAGATGACTATATTTGTTTCTTACAAAATAAAGAAATTTTTCCGATAAAAGATACTTCCGACTTTCTTGTTATTGCTTCAACTCTTCTATTAATTAAATCAAAATCTCTATTACCAGGCCTTCATATTACAGAGGAAGAAAAATCCGACATCCATGATTTGGAATTAAAACTAAAAATTTATAAAAGAATTAAAGAACTTAGTATTGCCATAAAAGAAAAATTTGGTAAGGAAATAATATATTTTCCAGAACAGAGAAAGTTTGAACCAGTATTTTCTCCGGACGTTAGTATGAACAAAGAAAGCTTACTGAGTGCAATTTTTGAATCTATTAAAAATTTGCCGAAGGAAGAAAAGAAGCCAAAAGTTAAAATTCAAAAGACAATTAGCCTTGAGGAGATGATAGGTAATCTAACAGAAAGAGTAAAAAGTAGCTTGAAAATGAGTTTTAAAGAGTTTGCTGGTATGGGCAAAGTTGATAGAGTAAACGTGATTGTAAGTTTTCTTGCAATGCTTGAACTTGTAAAACAAGGTATAATAGACGCAACACAGAATGACAAGTATGGTGATATCCAAATGGAAACAAAAGACGTTGGTGTGCCAAGTTACTGATATATATTATAACACACTTTTAAATTACAAAGGTTAAACCTTTGTAAAAAAAATAAATATGAATCCAGAAGAAAATTCAATTAATAATGAAAGAGATTTATCAAAAGAACTTGAGGCTGTTTTGTTTTGGAAAGGCGAACCAGTATCAATAAAAAAACTTTCACAAATTTTAGAAAAGCCTGAAGATGAAATTAATTTGTCTCTCAAAGAGCTAAAGGAAAAAATAGAGAAAAGGGGAGTGAACTTAATTTGGAAAGATGATGAAGTAACTCTCGGAACTTCAAAAGACACATCTGCATTGATTGAAAAACTAAGAAAAGATGAGCTTATTCGTGATCTTGGAAAAGCAGGACTTGAAACTTTATCTATCATTATTTATAAAGGTCCAATTTCACGTGCAGAAATTGACTATATCAGGGGAGTGCAATCTACTTTTATTATTAGAAACTTAATGATTAGAGGCCTTATTGAAAAAATCTCCAATCCTACAGATCAGCGATCTTTTCTTTATAGACCAACTTTTGACCTATTATCTTTCTTGGGTGTTACAAAAATAGAAGAAATGCCTGAATTTTTGAAAGTAAAAGAAGAATTTGAAAGCTACAAAAACAATCAGGAACCAGAAAATCAAAAAGAAGAAGCAAACCCCCAAGAACAAATTATGCCCGAAGAACAACCAGAAGAAATAGAAGGAAATGAAGAAAAACCAGAAAAAGACTTGACGGAATAGGAAAAAAAAAGGAAAATACGACTATGAATCGTATTTTTTCTTTTTTAAAGGAAAAAAGGGTTGAGTGTATTTTGACGCTTGTAGGCGTCATTTTGATGTTGATACTTATTTTATTATATAAAGACCCTACTCCTATTAAAAAGATAGAAATACAAAAAATAAATAACTCAAAAACCTCTATACAGAGACGTGAAAAAATATCTAAAAATTTATCAGAAAACATAGAAGCAAAATCATTTTATGTTTTAGATATGAATACCAGCAAAATGATTTTTGCAAAAAATGAAAATGAAAAAATGCCTTTGGCATCACTTACCAAACTAATGTCTTCTCTGGTTATTTCAGAAAACCTACCATCTTTTACTTCTATTCCAATTACAAAAGACTCTCTTTCGATTCAAGGTGATAACGGTCTATATTTAAATGAGGACTGGAAATTAAAAGATTTGATGGATTTTAGTTTGATTACTTCTTCAAACGACGGAATGTTTGCATTAGCATCTGTATTGAATGCTTTTGAATCAACCGACAATAAAAATACAGTAATTTTAATGAACCAAAAAGCAAAAGAATTAAATCTATCAAATACTGAATTTTTTAATGAAACTGGCTTGGATTTAGATAGTGGTGGAAGTGGAGGTTTTTCGTCTTCAAAAGATACAGCAAACTTAATCTCTTATATATTAAAAAATAATATGAGTTTGTTATCGGCTACCGCTGCGCCAGAATCCAAAATAACTTCAGAAAGCAACATCGTTCACGTCGCAAAAAATACCAATCAACTTTCAGAAAAAATACCGTCACTTATCGCTTCAAAAACTGGTTTTACAGATCTTGCCGGGGGAAATTTGGCAATCTCCTTTGAAGTTGGTCCATCAAAACCTGTAATAGCTGTGATAATGGGATCAAGTATTGATGGAAGATTTACAGATATGGAAAAAGTTGTAAATTCAACCTTACAATATTATTCAAATTTAGATTTATAAAAATATATTTTTTTGCTATAATAGTGCTTATGGAAATAAATATATTAAAGGTTTTCTTGCCTTCACTTTTTGCATTCATAGTGGGTATAGCTATTACACCAATACTTACAAATTGGCTTTATAAGAATGAAATGTGGAAGAAGAAAGCCAAGACTGTTTCTACAATAGATGGACAAGGAACTCCGCTTTTTAATAAACTTCATGCAGAGAGGGAAGTCAGCACTCCAAGACTTGGTGGCATAGTCATATGGATGTCTGCCCTAATAACAATAATATTCTTTTGGCTTATCGCAAAAATTATTCCTACAGACACAACATCAAAATTTGATTTTTTCAGCAGAAGTCAAACATGGATTCCGCTATTCACTCTTATCTCAGGAGCTATCATTGGTGCGGTAGATGACTGGTTTGATATTAAAGGCATCGTCGGAAGTAATATTTCTGGTGGATTATCACTCAAAAAAAGACTTCTTCTCGTTGGTATTATTTCTTTAATAATTTCTTTATGGTTTTATTTTAAACTCGGAATAAGTTCTGTAGATATTCCATGGTTTGGAGAATTAAATATTGGTATCTTTTTTATACCACTTTTTATTTTGGTAACTGTCGGAATATATTCTGGTGGAGTTATAGACGGACTCGACGGACTTGCTGGTGGAGTTTTTGCTTCAATGTTTACAGCTTATGCCGGTATCGCTTTTTTTCAAAATCAAATAGATATTGCAGCTTTTTGTGCTGTTATAGTTGGAGCGATACTTGCATTCCTTTGGTTCAATATTCCTCCTGCTAGATTTTATATGTCAGAGACAGGAAGTATGGCACTCACCATAACCCTTGCCGTTATAGCTTTTATGACAGATTCGCTTGGAGAAGGATACGGAGTTTCTGCATTACTCATCATTGCACTTCCTCTTGTTGTTACTTCTCTTTCCGTTATTATTCAAGTTATTTCAAAAAAGTTTAGAAAGAAAAAAGTATTTTTAATTGCACCTCTCCATCATCATTTTGAAGCAAAAGGCTGGCCGGCATACAAAGTAACTATGAGATATTGGGTTGTATCTCTCGTGTGTGCAATTTTGGGAATGATATTAGCTTTAATGTAAAATGCCTTTTCTCACAAAAAACAAACCAATAGACAAAATGCTTTTGACTTCATTCCTTCTACTTTTAATACCCGGTTTTTTTGTGTTTATTTCAGCATCCTTCGGAGTACTGGCAAATGATAGCAACAAGTTTAACTCGATGACTTTTAATCATTTGTTTTTTGGACTATTTCTTGGATTAATAGCTTGTATAATACTTTCAAAAATTGATCACAAATTTTTAAGAAAATATTCTTTTTATTTTTTTCTTTTGTCAGTAATATTCACACTAATGGTTTTTGTCCCTGGAGTTGGCATGACACTAAAAGGCGCAACACGTTGGATAAATGTCTTTGGTGTGTCAATACAACCCGTTGAATTTTTAAAAATAGGTTTTTTAATATACTGGGCAGCGTGGCTTGCATATACGAAAGACAAAATACAAACATTTAAATACGGTCTACTACCTTTTATCATAATGATGTCAATTATAGGTTTAGTTTTACTTTTTCAACCAGATTTTGATGCTTTTCTAATTTTTGGTACAACAGCACTTTCAATGTTTGTTGTTGCTGGTGCCAAGTGGAAACACATAGGAATGTTGGCTATTATTGCAGTTGTTATTTCTTCAATATTCTTAATGACAAACAACTACGCACTTGATAGAGTTAAAACTTTTTTTACAAACACAGCTGACTCACAAAATTCTGGATATCAAATAAATCAATCGACAATAGCGATAGGTTCGGGACAATTATTTGGTAGAGGTTATGGTCAAGGTATACAAAAGTTCAGATTTTTACCGGAAACTATGAGTGATTCCATCTTTGCAGTTATTGGTGAAGAAACGGGTTTTATTGGAAGCCTATTGATTATAGTTTTTTTCTTATTCTTTTTGTTTTCTGGAATACGAATTTCAAGGCAATCCGCAGATTCTTTTGGTGGACTTTTGGCATTTGGAATTGTTATACTGATATTAACCCAGTCTTTTTTGAATATTGGGTCAATGCTCGGCGTTGTACCACTTGCCGGAACACCTCTTGTTTTCTTTAGTCACGGAGGAACAGCTATGATGTCTTCACTTATAATGATCGGGATACTACTCAGTATTTCAAGACACAAAACAACAGGTATCCGCATTGAATAACTAACAAAATATTTTATAAGCTTTAAAAAAATAAACCTAAAACAATACAAATTGTTCGGACAACAAATATGAAAATACTTTTAACAGGCGGTGGAACAGGAGGACATTTTTATCCTCTAATAGCTGTGGCTCAAGAAATAAATAATCTAGTAAAAGAAGAGAAACTTCTTCCTGCTACTATTTATTTTATGTCTGATTCACCTTACGATACCGAAGCTCTTCTTCAAAATAATATTATCTTCATTCAAAATTCTGCAGGAAAAGTCAGAAGGTATTTTTCTTTGTTAAATGTTTTAGATTTTTTTAAGACTGGATGGGGTCTCGTCTCGTCTTGTATTAAGATTTTTAATCTTTTCCCTGATGTGATTTTTAGCAAAGGAGGTTATGCAAGCTTTCCTGTTTTATTTGCAGCTAGACTTTTTAAAATACCAGTGATTATTCATGAATCTGATAGTGTTCCAGGAAAAACAAATCTATGGGCTGGAAAATTTGCAAAGAAAATTGCAGTGTCTTATCCAGAAACCGCAGAATTTTTCAATAGAACAAAAGTAGCTTATACAGGTAATCCTATTAGAAAAGATATTTTACAACCTTCTTTAAGAGAAAAAGGCGTTGAATATTTTCATCTTGAAAACAGCATAAAAACTATCCTAGTACTTGGTGGATCTCTCGGTGCACAAAAAATAAACGACCAAATTCTTGGAGTTTTGCCAAAACTTTTAGAAAAATATAATGTAATCCATCAAACAGGTAAAAAGAACATAGAAGAAATACTGCAAACTGTCGGTGTTATCTTAGAAAATAGTGAATATAAAAAAAGATATAAACCGCAAGATTACATGGACGATCTATCACTCAGTATGGCTGCGGGAGCATCAGACTTAGTAATCTCAAGAGCAGGTTCAACAATCTTTGAAATATCAAGTTGGGGTGTTCCTAGTATTATAATTCCTATTACAGACTCAAACGGTGATCACCAAAGAAAAAATGCTTTTTCATACGCAAGAAGTGGAGGTGCTGTAGTTATAGAAGAAATAAATTTATCACCAAACGTTCTCTTGTCTGAAATAAATAGACTTCTCTCTGATGAAGAATTATTAAAAAAGATGAAAATTGGAGCAAAAAGTTTTATAAAGACAGACGCATCAAGAACAATAGCAAAAGAGATATTAGAAATAGGATTAAAACATGAAAAATAAAAACGAAAAAATAGTTGTAAGATTTGCACCGAGCCCAACAGGGCTTTTCCATGTTGGAAGTGCTAGAGTTGCTCTTTTTAATTATTTATATGCCAAGCAAAATGGTGGTAAATTTGTATTAAGGATTGAAGATACAGATAAGATACGTTCAACAAAAGAATCTGAAGATGACATTATGACAGGAATAAAATGGCTTGGTTTTGAATATGATGAATTTTTTAGACAATCAGAGAGGGAAGGGGTTTACAAAAAGTATTTAGAGAAATTAATCAGCGAAGATAAGGCCTATATATCAAAAGAAGAAGTAAAAGAAGAAGGTCAAAGAGCTGAAGTTATTAGATTCAGAAACCCAAACAAAAAAGTTAAATTTAATGACCTTATTAGGGGTGATATAGAATTCGACACTACTGAGCTTGGAGATTTCGTTATTGCAAAAAGTTTAGAGGAACCAGTATTCCATTTGGTAGTCGTAATTGACGATTTTGAAATGGGCGTCACTCACATCATACGAGGTGAAGATCATATCTCTAATACTCCAAGACACATACTGATCCAAGAAGCGATAGGAGCTCCAGAACCTTCATACGCACACTTACCACTCATGCTTGCAGAAGACAGAGCTAAACTTTCAAAAAGAAAACATGGAGAGATGACTTCCGTAAAATATTATCAAAAAATGGGATATATGCCTGAAGCCTTTATTAATTTTCTAGCTTTTGTCGGTTGGAATCCTGGAACTGAAAAAGAAATGTATTCTTTGGAAGAATTAATAAAAGAATTTGATATATCTAAAGTCCAAAAAGCTGGTGCTATTTTCAATAAAGAAAAATTGCTTTGGTATAACAAAGAATATATAAAAAAGCTTCCTCTTGAGATAGTAGAAAAAGAAATAGCTTCTAGGCTACCTGAAAGCTACAGAAATCATCCAAATTTAAAACTTGTATGTAATACAATAGTAGATAGAATTAATGTTTGGTCAGATGTAGAAAAAATGTTGTCCGATAGGGAAGTGCAGTATTTCTTTGAAAAACCTGAGTATGAAAAAGAAATGCTCGTTTGGAAAAAAGATGGTTCTATTGAGCAATCAAAAGAATATTTAAATTTAATTTTAAATATAATTGAAAAAACAGAAAATACTGATTTTACTCCTGAAAAGATAAAATTAATCCTTTGGCCAATTGCTGAAGAAAAAGGAAAAGGGAACACACTTTGGCCACTTAGGGTTTCCCTATCTGGAAAAGAAAAATCTCCAGATCCTTTTGCTTTACTTTCTATATTTGGCAAAGAAGAGTCTATAGAAAGAATAAAACAAGCGATTAAAATGCTCTCTTAGAATTAAAATGCTTAATGTTAGAAATTTTGATAAAAAAATTATTCTTGTTTCGATATTAAGCTTCTTCTTTTTGTATATATTTTGTTTTTCTGCCGAGACCCAATCTATAGATGAAATAAAATCAAAAATAACTACTACAAACCAAAACAAAGCCGAACTCGAAAAAGAAATTGAAAAATACCAGAATGAATTAAAAACAATAAGTAAGCAGGCAAGTACACTTGCAAATACAGTCAAAACTCTTGAAGCAACAGAAAAAAAGATTACTGCTGATATAAAGCTGACTGAGACAAATATAAAAACAACAGAACTTGATATTGATGAGCTTGGTATTGAAATACAAAAACAAGAAAAAAGTATTGGTAAAAATAGCACAGCTATAGCAACGGCGGTGAGAGAAATAGATGAATTAGACAAAACAAGCCTAGTAGAAACTCTTTTGAGCTATGAAAGCCTTTCTGAATTTTGGAATAATAGTGAAGACTTATATAGATTCCAAAACAGCTTAAAATCTAAATTAGTACAGAACAAAGAAGCAAAAACTGCACTAGAAGCAGATAAGAAAAAAGCAGAAACTAAAAAAAAGGATTTGGAATCTCTCAAAACCGAACTTGCAGATAAAAAAGTTATATTACAATCCAACAAAAAGGATCAAAATAAACTTCTTTCAGACACAAAAAATAAAGAATCAACATACAAAACCATGTTGAGTGAAAAACAAAAACTTAATGACGCCCTTGATAATGAACTTGCTCAATATGAGTCACAATTAAAATTTGCTTTGGATAAAAATACTATCCCAAAAGCTGGCTCTGGAGTTTTGTCTTGGCCACTTGAAAAAGTATTTATAACTCAAGGTTTTGGTATGACTGATTTTGCAAAGTCTGGAGCTTACAATGGTAAAGCACATAACGGAATAGACTTCAGAGCTTCTATCGGCACAAAAATAATGTCGGCTGGAAGCGGTATAGTAAAAGGCACAGGAGATACAGATATTGTGTGTCCTGGTGCATCTTGGGGTAAATGGGTTCTTATTGAACACGGAAATGGCCTCAGTACTATCTATGGCCACATGTCACTTGTTAAGGTTACTGAAGGTCAAACAGTCTTTGTTGGAGATACAATTGGTTACAGTGGTAACACAGGATATTCAACTGGACCTCATTTACACTTAACAGTTTATGCTTCAACTGGAGTTCAAGTTACAAGTTTAAAAAGTTCCGTATGTAAAGGTACATACAGAATACCTATAGCTAATCCAAACGCGTATCTTGATCCTATGTTATATTTATAATTTTTAATATATAATATAATTATTATTAAGTTAACTATATGAATATCGAAAAAAAAATAAATTACAGAAGGGGATTTATAAAAACAATTATAGTAATAATTATTGCTCTAATTATTTTGGGATGGTTTGGTTTTGATGTAGAGAGCATTATAAAATCAGACAAGGTCCAAAAGAATTTAAACTATGTTTGGGATATCGTAGTTCGCCTCTGGGACAACTATCTTGCTGGTCCTGTGATATTCGTTTGGGACAAGATTGTTGTAGGAATGCTCTGGGAATCGCTTCAGAAGATATTCAATCATTAATTAAGACTCATCAGTAAGGTTAAAATACTCAAAACCCCTAAAAGAGGGGTTTTTTGATAAAAGTGCAAAATAGAGGTTTTTGGGCATTTTGACCATTTTAGTGATTTATTAATAAAGGGGGATTTAGAAAATAAATTAATATATTATTACTATACAAAAAATAATATATAAATAATATTTATAATATTTTATTATGAGTTTTTTGATTCTTAAGTTCAAAAAAACTATTTTGCCTGAGGGAAGTGCTTTGTTATTAAACGGCCTATATTTTAATAGCTATATTACCGCAAAGATATATTGTGCGACATAGTATTCTTATGAGCAAAGCGAATTAGAAGACTATTAGTACCCTTGTGGTGCGACATACATATAATTAAAGCCCCGGTATTCCCCTCATACTTTAAAGGGGCAAAAGAAAACCGAACCTGCAGACGCAAGTTCGGTAATTTAAAAAAAGTTTCTAATACACTGGAAGAGAATAACTTTTCACTCCAAACAATCCTTTAGTAAAAATGATATATCCATTTGATATAGACTTCCCCATTAACAGATGAGGTATAAAAAGCTTGTCTCCAGGCATCATAGGAAGAGATGAAATTTTTAAGAATTCAAACCATGTTGGATCAATCATTTCTTCCGTGCTGACAGCTTCACCTTCAAAATAATAACAGACGAATAGTTCAACAGAACAAATAGGCTTATTGTCGTGATAATAGAAAGTTATTGATCCCCGAGAAAACAAATCATTTGCCCTCACAATGAGACCTTCGCCAGCTTCTTCTATTGTTTCTCTTATAACAGCCTTCTTGGATGACTCAGGGCCTTCAATACCTCCACCATAACCATTCCACATACCGGCACCGATCTTTGCCCCAGAGTGTTTTCTCGCAAGGAGAACCTTTTTACCTTCACGATTGATAAAAAACACCAAGACACATCTTTTCGTCGTGTTCATTTAATATCCCTCCTTTTGTTTTTTAATAGAACAAACTTCCTGTAGACAAGTTTATTCTAATAGATTACTTTGTCAAACTTTTTTTCTTCTGCCTCTATGCTCTGCATCGGTCAAATCTTTATTGCCCGTCTTTGCGAGAAATGAAATGACGAAGCAAACCATCTCTGGATTGCCACGTCGGAATACCTCCTCGCAATGACGTAAATATATAACATCTCGTGTGCTCTACATATAAGTGGTTTATCATAATTAAACAAAACCCCTCATTTGAGGGGTTTTGTTTTGTTGTATTTAATTATCTTGCAACAGCTACTTGAGCTGAAGCATTAGTTTTTCCCCAACAAGGAGATGAGGCTTTCCATGGTTGACCACCTTCTCTATTGTATAACCATTTAGCATAAGCTAGGTTACCTTCAACAGAATAGATATCAAATCCAAGCTTCTTGGCAGACTCACCATGATAGTATTCGTTGACTTGCATAAGTCCAACGTCACTACCATTAACTCTACCTCTTAGAACTTCACCATCTTTATCGTACTGTCTAAAGCTAGATTCACACTTAGCAATCTCAGCTAGGAGCGGAGTATCGGTAAAGTATTCTCTAACAAGTTTATTTAAACCTACATTGTTTGGTATTTCTACTTCGGATTCCTCTACTATCGCAACAACAGGACTTGAAGTCGATGTAGTTGGATTTTGATTGATTGTAGCAGGTCCTCCATATAAAGAAGAATATACGAACAATATAGCTGATGTAATTTCTATCATAATTTATTTTTTTGTTTGCCCTTTAAAGCTTCAACTGACATATCCGTTTCAAGTGGATATTAAGGAAAAATTAATTTTTTCCATCAATCAAAATTTTATTGGTTGAATTTTACCCTGTATAAATTCTCGCTATGCGAGATTCGTTAAAGACAAATATTTAACAGGATGAATCAAAAAATCAGAGTCGCGCTCTGATTACTATATATACTAGCATATTTGAATTTATTTGTCAATACATAACAACGAAAAACCGCCTACGTCAAATACAATAATATGGCTAATATTAGCCATATTTTCATTGCTTTATCCCCTATTTTGTGGTGTAGATTTTTAGACCCTTTTAACTATTTTAACCCTGTACAACCACTTGCCGGCAAAAGTCCTCTAGATCTTGCTTCATCAACCGTTGAAAACCAAATTTTATTCTCTTCTTTGATCCTATCTACGCCAGAACACCAAGGATAATAGTATTTTGTACCAGTTTTTGAGGCCACTAGCATATCTTTGATGGCTGAATCCCACACTGTTGCAACTTGTTTTACAGAAGTATCCACGAAATTATTTTCTTTAGGATTGGTGACACTTGCAAGGATTGACTCCTGTTTTTTGAGTACTGAAATAGGGACTTCTTTTTTCTCGTAAGCAGATATTTTACCTAGCCCAAAGGCGCCAAAAGCTACAAGGACGATAGCAACGGCGACGAATAGACCATCCGTCATTTTAAAGACTTTTTGTGGTTCATCAGAAAGAATTTTGAAATCTTCTACTGAGAGCTTGATTTTTTCCTTAAAATCTTCTATACTCATATCTACATTATTGTAACAGGTTAGCCGAAAACGGACAAACCAAAAACACCCTTTAGGTGTTGAGATAATATAAATAAAATAATATGGCACATAAAAAAGCAGTAGGTTCATCCAAAAACGGTAGAGATTCAGGTCCAAGATACCTTGGCGTGAAAGTAAACCACGGAGAAGCTATAAAAGTAGGACAAGTAATACTCAGACAAAAAGGCACAGATACAATGGCTGGTTTAAACGTAGGTAAAGGTAAAGACCACACTCTATTTGCACTCAAGGATGGTAAGGTTGAATTCAAGACAAAGAGAAAAATGAATTTCGACTCAACTACAACAAGAAGAAGTATAGTGAATGTAAAAATAGTATAAGGAAAAAAATACACAAAATCGGCTTCCCTCTCGGGAAGCCGATTTTAGTTTAAATAATACAGACACTAAAAATTATAAATTCTTTATCTCTATTGTTATTAATCTAGAAAAATCAAAAGCTGTAATTTTTATTTTACTCTCCCCTATTTCTTTAAGTGGTTTTTCAAACTCCTGCTGCGCCTTCTATTAGAAGTGGTTTTTCAAGTTCTAGACAGTCTGATGGAAGATCAAAGCCTGTTTGTTTTTTTAATTCTAGAGCAATCTGTTCTTTGTGGACTCCAGCAAAAAGGTGACCTTTTTCATTTGTCTTTCCAGTAATAATAAGTTTTGCATTTTCAAGTTTTGAAATAGCCCTTTCAAGTGCCTCAATGAAACCTTTCTTCTCGGTTAGACTAACTGCTTTTTTATTCTCAACCATCTTTAAGTTACTTGCTGTTGCTGGTACTGCCTGACCTGCTGGAATAAGTGAGTTTAGTGCAAAACCGTCAGCAACTTCTTTAATATCGTATCTCTTTCCTACCTTTTTTACATCCTTTAAAAGTATTATTTTCATATTTTGATTATAGCTGATTTTGGGAAATTTGTTAATGCTATTAAAAGACGCGGCTCACTTTGTGAGCCGCGTCTTTTAGTCTTTGCGAAGCAATCCAATATTAGTATTTTCTATAAAGAATTTACGACTTCAAGTGCTTTTTCAAGCTGAGGATCCCTACCCGCTGTAACATCTTTATCTGTTATATCCACTTTATAATCTGGGGTTAAACCATTTTCTGAAATTGAATTTCCAAGAGGTGTTAGCCATCTTGCAATAGTAACCTTAAGTGAAGCACCTCCATCAAGTCTGAGCACCTCTTGAACAGAACCCTTACCAAAAGTTTTTGTTCCAACAAGTTTTGCTTTACCTTGCTCTTTCAATGCTCCAGCAAGTATTTCAGAAGCAGAAGCAGAACCTTCATTTACAAGTATCACCATTCTTAGATTTTCATTAAAGATATCGTAACCTTTACTTCTATACACAGTTTCTTCTGTATTGTTTCCAAAGTCTTCTCTAACAATAGTTTTTCCTAGTGGCAAAAACCAACTTGCTATATCCACAGAAGATTCTAAATATCCACCAGGGTTTCCTCTCAAATCTAAGACTAATTTAGTTTTTCCAGAATCAATAAATTCTTTTAATGCACCTTTGAATAATTCGGAAGATGGAGCATAAAAGTTATATAACTTGAGCACAAAAACATCTCCTTTTACTTCTGTTTCTATTGTTGGAATATCTATTCTTGCTCTAACTATATCTTTTTCAAAGGTCTCGGCTGTTTTTTCTCTGTAAAACTTAATCTTAACTGGAGTTCCTGCAGTACCACGTATTATTTTTACAGCCCAATCTGTACTCATACCTTCAGTTGAAGTTCCGTTTATAAAGAGTAATTTATCACCAGATTTAACACCGGCTTTGTATGCTGGAGTACCTTTAAGTGGAGAAACGACAGTGATTATTCCGTCTCGCATACCAAGCTCCATTCCTACACCTTCAAAACTACCGCTGACATCTCCATCAAATATTTTTGCATCTTCAGGTGGCATAAAAACAGTGTAAGGATCACCATAAGATGAAGCCAAACCTTTTATTGATCCCCAAAGTTTTTCATCATCACTTATTAGTGTTTTTCCTTTTGATGGAACAAATTTATTTTCAAGAAGATCCCATGCCTTCCAAAAATTGTTCATATCAACTTTTACAGCTGATTGTTTTTCATTATTTTGTATATTAAATACTGTCTTTCTTGTAGAAAATTCTTTAGCACCTATTCCTAGACCAACTAAAAAGGCAAAGACAACAAGCAACCCAGTTATTAAAGAGACCTTATACTTTTTAAACATAATTAAATATTTATTCATAAATTGTATAGTAGATTATCTCACCTTTTCCATTTTAGGTCTAGTAAAAAAATAATGAACATAATATATACTATCCAAAGATAATATCTTGTAGTAAAATGATAGGTATAATTTAAATCTATGATAAAAGAAAGCAAAAATAAAAAAATAACTTGGGTTGATATCGAAAATCCTTCCATGGATGAGCTCCGAAAAATAATGGAAAAATACAACCTCGATCCTGCCATGACAAAAGAAATGGCTTTGACTACTTTTAAAGAAAGAGTTATTTCCAAAGACGGCAAAATCTACGCTGTTTTTCACTTCCCTGCACTTAGGCATTCTCACGGAGATGGAGTTAAACAAGAAATTGATTTTGTTATAGGTAAAGACTTTATCATAACAAACAGATACGAACACATAGACGCAATAGAAAGTTTCTCAAAGTTTTTTGAAGTTAATGCCACTCTAGAAAAAGAGATAATGGAAGATCATGGAGGTTTTGTAATGTATTATATTCTCAAAGAACTTTACAAATCTGTTTCAAACGAACTAGACTCCATAAATGACGAACTTTCTTTTGTTGAGAAAGGGATATTTGATGGCCAAGAAAAAGAAATGGTGTCTAGCATCTCAAAGCTTAGTAGAGATCTTTTAAACATACAACACACCATTATTGGTCACGGTGACATATTAGAAAAAATAATATCAATGGGAGATCAATATCTTGAAGATGAAAGTTTCATATACGACATTAGAAAAATTAAAAATGAAAGCGACAGAGTAAACAGATATCTCACGGATTCTATGGACTTTCTTTCTGAGCTTAGAGAAACAAATAATTCCCTACTTTCAACCAAGCAAAATGAAATAATGAAAACTCTTACCATTCTTGCCTTTGTTGTGCTACCATTTTCAATAATAACCGGTTTTTTCCAAATGAATACAGTAAATACACCATTTGTTGGAAGTGAAAATGACTGGTATATTGTAATACTAGTTGAACTTATAATAGTTATTTCACTTTTTATTTTTGCAAGACTAAAGAAATGGCTCTAATTTATGTTTAATTTTTTCAAAAAGACACCAGAAAAAAATATTTATTTATTTAATACTCTCTCAAGAGAAAAAGAGCTTTTTGTTCCTATAAAAAATACTGTTGGACTTTATACTTGCGGACCTACCGTATATTATTTTGCGCATATTGGTAATCTTAGAACTTATATTTTTGAAGATGTTCTGAAGAGGGTTTTGTATTATAACAATCTCAAAGTTCTTCATGTGATGAATCTCACCGATGTTGGTCACCTTACGGGCGACCGCGATATGGGAGAAGACAAGATGGAAAAAGAATCAAGAAAAGAAGGTAAAACGGCTTGGGAGATTGCCGACTTTTATGCAAAAGCTTTTTTTGAAGATACTGAAAGATTAAATATAGTAAAACCAAATATTATATGTAAAGCAACAGACCATATCAAAGAACAACTTGAGATGATATCTGTATTAGAGAAAAAAGGTTTTACATACAAAACAACTGATGGAATATATTTTGACACTTCAAAAGTTGATGACTATGCCAAGCTTTCCCATCAAAATCTAGAAGCTCTAAAAGAAGGTGCAAGAATTGAAAAGAATGAAGAAAAGAGAAACGCAACCGACTTTGCATTATGGAAATTCTCCCTTACTACTGGAGAAAAAAGACAAATGGAGTGGCCAAGTCCTTGGGGTGTAGGTTTTCCTGGATGGCATCTTGAATGTAGTGCAATGAGTTTAAAATATCTCGGAGATCATTTTGATATACACGCTGGTGCAGTAGATTTTATAAATCTTCACCATACAAATGAAATTGCTCAAACAGAATCAGTAACTGGAGTTAAACCTTGGGTAAATATTTGGATGCACGGAGAATTTATGAATCTGGATAAGGGCAGAAAAATGTCTAAAAGCGCTGGAGATACCGTAACTCTTACAAATACTTTTATAGAAAAAGGAATGGACCCAATAGTTCTTCGTTTTGCTTGTCTAAATACTCATTACAGAAAAGCGATTGAATGGAATGATGAAATTGCCTTATCTTCAGCTCACGCCTTTAATGTATTGAAAAGAAAAATTGCTAACTTAGGCAAAAAAGCTGGTAAGGTCAATCAAGAATGGAAAGACAAATTTAATTCAGCTATAAATGACGATCTAAATATGCCTCAGGCTCTAGCTGTAATGAACGAAATGTTAAAATCAGATATATCTCAAGAAGATAAGCTTGCGACTGTCTTGGATTTTGATAAAGTTTTTGGACTTAGATTTGATTTGATAAAAGAAGAAGTTACTGCAGAAATACCAGAAGAAGTTAAATCTTTAATTCAAGACAGAAAAGTTGCCAGAGAAAATAAAGATTGGAAAAAAGCAGACGAAATCAGAGATAAAATAAAATTACTTGGATTTGAAATAAAAGATTCTGGAGAAGAAACAACTGCCACAAAAATCTAATAGTCAAAAGAATAGCCCCCGCTGATTACAGCGGGGGCTTTTTTTCTACCTTTTTTACAATCTACTCAATACATCCTGAGTCAAAGACATCCTCTCATCAGCAGTCAGTGTCCCAGTGACAATAATTTGCTTTACAAGATTATCAAACTCTACTCTATCAAGAACTTGTTTTGCCTGAAATTCAATATCACCGTGATTGTCTTGTAATTTCCTTATCATCCTAAAATAATTCATAAAACGATAGGGATTCATCTTGTGAGTAACATTCAAATGAATATACTGCCGAGGGCAATCTTTGCTCAAACAAAGCATGACTTTTTTGGCGATAATTAACCTTGTTTCATAAGAGTAAGCCAATTCATCTTCAATGATCTCTATAAGAGTTTCAACAGTGCGAGAAAGAAAGAATATTTTTTCAATAATAAGATCTTCAATATCCTTGTCACTTTTTGCCAGTTCTTTTTTAAGATCAGAAATTATTTTTTCTCTATTAAAGTCTTTACAATAATCGGACAAAATGAGAAAAAAGAAAGACCTCTTAAGAAAAAGAAACACGGCTGCAAAACGATTTTTCAGAAAATTACTCATACCTATCCTCCTATATTTGTGTTAAAGGACTCAAAACCAAAACTGAATATAACATAAACAATAGCTTTATTCAATAGCTAAAATCCAAAAAAGATTTCCACATATTAAACACATTTTGTCCTACTTTTCATCATTGCTTAAGTTTTTAATACCATGTTAAAATGTCTTCAATGAACGAAATCAAAAAAACAAATATCCGAATCCCACCACAAAACATGGATTCAGAAAAAGCACTTCTTGGTTCTATTTTACTTAGACCAGAATCACTATCTGAAATTATGGACATTATCCGTCCAGAAGCTTTCTATTCTGAAAAACATAAAATCATCTATGTTTCTATGACTGATCTTTACGGCAGGCACGAACCGATTGATATGCTTACTGTGTCAGCACGTCTCAAGGAAACTGGAGAGATTGAACGTATCGGAGGATTAAGCTATCTTACCGAAATTGTAAACCTAGTTCCCTCTTCTTCAAATGTTGAATATTACGCTCAGATAGTTCACAAAAAATATGTAATGCGAAAACTTATTGAAGCTGCAGAGCATGTCGCTTCTTTGGGTTATGAAGAAGCTGAAGAACTTGAATACATATTAGACAAAGCTGAGAAAAAAATATACGAAGTAACAAATACAACAGGTAGCGGAAAATATACAGAAATAAAAGATGCCTTAGATGAGGCAATGGAAAGGCTTGATAGACTTCACAAAACAAAAGGTGAACTCCGTGGAGTGCCAACAGGTTTTAGAGATTTGGACAGCAAACTTTCAGGTTTCCAAAAATCAGACCTTATTATTTTGGCTGCAAGACCATCTGTGGGAAAAACATCTCTTGCATTAGACATTGCTCGTAAAGCTGCTGTTAATCACAATATTCCTGTGGCAATTTTTTCTCTTGAAATGAGCACACAGCAACTCGTAGATAGAATGCTTGCAGCACAATCTCAGGTTGATGCTTGGAAAATGAGAACTGGTAATCTTACGCTAGACAAAGAATTTGAACTCATTAGAAACTCACTTGAAATTTTTGCAAAGGCACCTATTTTTATAGATGATCAGCCCGCTAATAACATAATGAAAATGAGATCTGTTGTCAGAAGACTCAAACATGAAAAAAAGCTTGGACTTGTTATTGTGGACTACTTGCAACTTATGGCACCAGTTCAAAGTAAAAATAATGACAACGTAGTTCAACAAATTACTGAAATTTCAAGATCATTAAAACAGTTGGCTCGTGAATTTGATGTACCAGTCATAGCACTATCACAGCTTTCTCGTGCGGTTGAACAGCGTGGAGGAAAACCAAGACTTTCAGACCTTAGAGATTCCGGATCTATCGAACAAGATGCCGACGTTGTTATGTTTATACACAGAGAAAAAGATGAAAGTGGTACAGAATCAAAATCAATGGATACAGAAATACTTATTGAAAAGCACAGAAATGGTCCGACAGGAAGTGTAAAACTCAGATTTGATAGCCATAAATCTTCTTTCCTTGATGTTGATCAACACCACGAATTTGGAGATTTTGCCGGATGATTCCTTTCTGTCATTCCCGCGTAGGCGGGAATCCAGAGAACTAACACTTACAGTATGGATTCAATTAATAAACTCATAAAAATATTTAGCGATTTCCCTGGAATCGGACCTAAACAAGCGAGACGATTTGTATATTTTTTACTTACAAGACATTCCGGTTATATTGATGAGCTAAAAAATTTAATCTCAGAACTAAAAAGAGAGATTGCTGTTTGTCCTGAATGTTTTCGCTTTTTTCCAAAAACAAATATAAAAAATCCCCTATGCCCTATCTGCGGAAATCAAGATAGAGATGAGAAATCACTTATGATTGTTAGTCGTGATGTAGATTTTGAAAATATAGAAAGAAGCAAATCTTTCCTAGGAAAATATTTTATACTTGGCGGTTCAATCCCCGTTTTAGACAAAAACCCAGAAGAAAGAGTTAGAATAAAAGAAATGCTTTCTTTGGTAGAAAGAAGGTCAAAAATAGGCCTGAAAGAGGTAATTTTGGGCCTAGACGCTAACACAGAGGGTGAATATACAGAACAATATATCAGGGAAAAACTCTCTCCCCTAGCTCAAATTTACGGCTTAAAAATATCCGTGCTCGGACGTGGTCTTTCTACAGGTACAGAGCTTGAATATTCAGATTCGGATACAATAACTAACGCTTTAAAAAATAGAAACTAAATACCTGCGTCAAGGTCAGACCTTGACGCAGTAATTAAAACACCCCACTTGAACACTCGGTGTCCAAGTGGGGTGTTTTAATATTTTCTATTTCACATTAAACACAGCCTTTACTGTTACCATTACATTTTTCTTTATAGTGGATGTGTCGTATGCACCGTAGTCAGAAATCTCAAGGGAATTTGCTGGTAGAACTTGAACCACACCGCTTGAAGCAGAACTGAGTGTTCCGACTGAGCTTCCACTTCCCTTTGTTATTTGTTCTGCTCTTACTCTTGCATCAGCCATAGCATCTGAAAGAAGTTCTACTCTAAGTGCAGGAAGTTTTGAATAAAAATATTGAGGAGCATTAGTTGTAAAAATTACGCCTTTTTCTATAAGTTTCTGAGTTGCTTGGGCAAGGTTTGTTATTTTATCAATATCAGTGGAACTCACTTCAACATTTTGTGTGAGATTATATTCTTTTTCTGTCTCATAACCATTTGAATTATATTTGTAGTTTTCATTCATTGAAACAGTAGAAAAAGTAACAGAAGCTTCATCTATTCCCTGTTCTTTAAGAAAGCTTTTCACATAAGCCAAATCTCCCTTCATCTGTTCGTATCCATATTTTAAACTGCTGACTTTAGCAGTCCTAGAAAAATATCCTGAAAATTTTGCAGTATCAGACACAACTTCTCTTGAAGTTGAACCGGTAACAGAAAGATTATTCCCAGTTGCTCTTATTTTAGACAAAGCAACAGATACGAATATTGAACTTATAACAAGGCTTACACCAATTATAGTTGGAAGCCATAATTTATTTTTTGAGAAAAAGTTTTCATTATCCATATTTTTTTAATTAATTATTAATACATGTATTGTATCAAATTTTACCTAAAAAAACTGTTAATAATTTTATTTTTTAAAAATGCGAGGCTGAGCGGTTGCATATATAACCTTTTCATATTACATTTAAGCTAATGGAAACCATTGAATACCCAATAAGAATAAATAAATATCTTTCATACAAAGGTATTACTACTAGAAAAAACGCAGACCGACTCGTGGAACGTAAGGCTGTTTTTATTAATGGAAAAATTGCTGAACTAGGACAAAAAGTAAACAAAAATGACAAAGTTGAAATAAAAGACAATTCAACAAAACCAACCAAGTTTGAATACTATGCTTATTACAAACCAAGAAATATAATAACCCACAGCCCCCAAAAGGGTGAGCAAGATATTGCATCTATGACCGGAAAGAGAAATCTCTTCCCTATTGGTAGACTTGATAAAGATTCAGAAGGTTTAATCATTCTCACAAATGATGGCAGAATTACACAAAGACTTCTTTCTCCGGAGTTTGAACACGAAAAGGAATATCTCGTTATAACAAAAACACCTATTAGACAATTTTTTCTTTCACAAATGGAAAGAGGAATAGATATTGGCGATTACACTACAAAACCTTGTAAAGCAAAAAAAGTTGGACCAAACTCATTTTCTATTATTTTAACAGAAGGTAAAAAACACCAAATAAGAAGAATGTGTGACGTTCTAAATCTACATATTGAAACCCTAAAGAGAATTAGAGTTATGAATATCAAAGTTGATAAAATGAAATCAAATCAACTAAGAAAAATAGAAGGAAAAGAATTAGTTGATTTTCTATCTTCTTTAAGGATAAATACTAATAGCTAAAAAAGATACGGCTACCATAAACACGACGATAGCACACTGTGTTATTACTCCGTGAATATAGCTGTGATTGTAATCTCTGCTGTAATGAAAAAGATCATGAAGTTTTTTTGCTCCTTCAAATATTTTTCCACCTATTTTGTAACTAAAAAAATTAAATATATCTGGCAATACACCGAGAAATGCTCCGACTACTGATAAATAGAAGGTGTGTGTATCTCTCACAAAAAGAAGAAACACTATTATAATTGAAAAAGCAATATCTAGAAGTAAAAATAATACCTGAACTAAAGCTCTTATATCATAAATATCTATATTTGCATCTTTATTTTTATCATTTAAAAAATGCTCATGCCCGTAGTTGGTATGAGGAATTATATCCATAAGATAATGACTCGCAAAAGAAAATGAAAAACCTAAATATGGTTCTGTGGGAAAGGCGTTGGCGATAGCGGCGCCTATTATTGCATGTGTGGTAAGTATCATTATATTTTATTTATACATTCGTTATATATTCCGACTTGTAGATTGTAACTTGCGGTTAATTCTTTTATTTCTGCAGATAAAGTATTCGCCAGTTTTGCTAACAAATTATATTCTGCGACCTTATCATTATATTTTGAAGCAGAAGTGCCGTTGGTTTTCATAACATTAAGCTCTGCTTTAACCTTCTCTGCATTGTCTACCAAATTTTTTATTGATTGAGTGTATGAATTTACTTTTATTTTTAAATCTTGATTTGGATATGAACAATCTTTTTGAGGTTTAGCAAAAACCTGCACGGCAATAACCATCTGACTTCCTTGATAAGAGTTTTTTGATACGGCGATACCTATTTCTGAATAACTAGAATTTATAATGTTTGCTTTGTGACCCGGGCTTGCCATCCACGCAGATAAAAGCTCTTTATTATTTGAAAAATTACCCAGGGCAATATTTTCCCCGATAACTAAATATTCGTAGCTCTCACTTTTTGCAAAGCTAGAAACAGTCTTTCCGTCGGGTGACGTGTGTTCAAAGTAACCTTTTCCAAACATATCTTTCATTCTATTTAGAGCAATTTCATTTAAAATAGGATTCATACTCAATGGTACTAAACCCAAAGACGCTCTCTCTTTGTTGGTTTCTGTCAAAATACCAGAAGAAGAAAGATTAAAAGAATTTTCGGTATAAGAAACATTTTCTTTAAGGGGTTCTACTTTATTTTCAATTGTTTTTATCTTATCAACTTGGTCTATTACAAAGTTTGATGCCTTTTCTGAGATGGGAGAAAATACTTTTAAAACTTCGGCGAGATTTTTGCTTGATAAGGTTTGATTAATCTTATCACTTTTTGTTTCAAAAGCCGTCGCAACTTTTTCAGCTTTTGGCGTATAGTTAACACAAACTTGGATCGCACTTTTTCCTCTAATTTCTGTAATATACGCTCCGTTCGCTTTATCTTTAAAAAACCTATCACAAAAGCTATCTCTGGTTATTTTTACAACAGAAGAGTTGATTGCAACAAATATATCAGATACGCCACTTTTAATAGAAGTAAAGAAAGTAGAAGCTTGAGTCCTACCGGCATAGGAAAATGAAGCTACAATCAATAAAATAAAAACTACTCTCGTAATTTTATCTCGCATTTCTGTATTTTAACACAAAGCACACTAAACTAAAAGCCTTGAGATAAAAATTATATTTTGTCATTTCACTCGCCTTACATATTTAATAATGTTATTATAATGGGATGAATTATCTTAAAACACTAATAAGATACTTGAAATGGCACTATTCTTTAGGCTTCTATCATATATCTATAATTTATAAAAATGTTTTTGTCTTTTTATTTGAATATTTTGCAATTGAATCACTCCTAAAAGAATTCTTCTTACCTTGGAAAAGGATTTCTGGCACATATTCCGGAATCAAAAATATTTCTAGCTTTTTTTCTATATTAATTCAAAACTTGATAATGCGTTTTGTCGGTATAATATTTCGCTCTACAGTTCTTTTTGTTGGAGGTCTTTTAATACTAATCTCTATTCCATTTTATCCAGTCCTCATATTCTTGTGGGCAATATTTCCTATAATAATAGTTTCGCTCATAGTTTTAGGTATTATTTTAATAATAAGTATTTTTACTAGCACAAAATGAACATTTCCACATATTTAAAAACAAGCCCCCTTTACAGTGTTATATCTGTTGAAAACTCTATCTCGGGTGAGAAAAGAAAGCTGATTTCAAAAATAAACTTTTATTGTGTTATCGCAACAGTTATTTTATTAGGAGTAAGTCTTTTTGGTCAAGCTCAAACAAACACTACTTTTTACAAAATAATGCCAACAATAGAATGGCTTATTCCAGCGCTAGTGGGTTTTATATCTATAAATATCGGCATTTTTCTTGCAATGAAATTATTAAATTTCCAATTTTCTTGTATGTACTATTTTGATAAGATTTCTGGAAATAAATATGCAAAAAGTGAAATATATACTTTCTCTGCTGGAAGAATTCTTTATGCTGGAAAACAAAGCGACATATTACACGCATTTCTTTTGTCTGATTTTGGAATTAAAGTATTGAAGAGGCTTGAATTTACAAGTAAAGAAATAAAAGATCTCACAAAAAATATTCCAGAAAATATCAACTCAGATATTCCAGATAATTTTATTGGTAAATTGGTAAAAGTTTCTGATGTTATAGATTATATATTTGATACTAAAAAAGATTTCAGTGAGGCTTTGATGTTTCGTGGAATAAAGAAAAACGATTTAATAGGAGCATCAGAGTGGATTATCTACGATACAGAAAAAAAAGAATATGATAGCCAGTGGTGGAGAAAAACGAATCTCGCAAAAATAGAAGGTTTTGCAAAAGAATGGTCATTTGGACAGACTTTCACCTTAAATAAATTTGGTATTGATCTATTGAAAGACGAATCTGTAAATTCTGAAGCTCTTCCTATGGCAGAAAGAGAAAATGAAGTAATACAAATAGAAAATGCTTTGTCAAAAATGAATGAAGCAAATGCTTTGGTTGTTGGTGAGCCAGGTCAAGAAAAGATTGAAATAATTTGGGTATTGTGTAGACATATAAAAAATAAAAGCTGTGCAATAGAGCTTGCAGACAAAAGACCAATACTCTTTGATACAAATTTCTTTACTTCATATGCGACTGACAAAATCACTTTTGAAAATACATTAAAAGCTATTCTCTCAGAAACAGAAAAAACAGGAAATATAATTCTTGTTATAGATAATCTATCAAGGCTTATTGATCAAGGAAACAAACTTGAAGTAGATGTCATATCTCTACTTGACCCTTCTCTCACAAGCCCCAATACACAGATTATTGCTCTTTCGGATATCGGAGACTTTAGAGAAAAGATAGAAAAGAATAAAAATCTAATGAGCAGATTTGAGATTGTGTTGTCTCACCCATTTGAAACAAAAGAAATTTCAAGAATTATATCTTCCGCTGCATTAAAAATAGAAAAAGATTATGGTTTATTTTTTAGCTATCAAGCAATATCAGAAATCAGTAAAAGTGCAGACTATTATTTTACTGGTGGTGTTACATCAGACAAAGCTTATGACTTGCTAAAAGAAATCTGTCCTTGGGCTTTAAGAAATTCATTTAAGGTAATAGGTAAAAATGAAGTTCAGCTTTTCATAGAAAAGAAAACAAACATACCTGCATCCGGTAATCTCTCACCTCAAGAAAAAGAAAAGCTTTTGAATCTAGAAACACTTCTTGGACAAAGAGTCATCGGTCAAAGTGAAGCAATTGTCGGTGTAAGCAACGCTATGCGCAGATCAAGATCTGGCACAAGAAATCCAAACAGACCTATTGGATCTTTCCTATTTTTTGGACCAACCGGTGTCGGAAAGACAGAAACAGCAAAAGCTTTAGCAGAAGTCTTCTTTGGTGATGAAAATAATATGTCACGTTTTGATATGTCTGAATACCAAACAGAAGATGCCCTAGATAAGCTTATAGGCTCATACAGCACTGGTAAATCTGGAATCTTAGCAAATACACTAAGAGAAAAACCTTATGGAGTAGTCCTTCTTGATGAGTTTGAAAAAACCAATAAAAATGTTTTGAATCTTTTCTTACAGATTTTGGATGAAGGAGTATTTTCTGATAATGCCGGCAAAAAAGTCAGCGCAAGAAATATTATTTTTATAGCCACTTCAAATGCTGGGGCTGAAAAAATATTTCAAATGGTAAATGATGGTAAGAATTTAGAAAATTCAAAACAAGATATCATCTCAGATGTTGTAGAAAAAGGCACACTTAAACCAGAGCTTGTAAACAGATTTGATGGCATTATAATTTTCAAACCATTAGAACAAAATGAATTAGAAAAAATTGCTGGAATAATGTTAAAGAAACTCACTTCAAGAATGTTAGAAAAAGGCATTTCAATAAAATACAGCGATGATACAGTAAAATATGTAGTTAAGTATGGAACAAACAAAGTTTTCGGCGCAAGACCACTAAACAGATTCATTCAAGATTCAGTTGAGAGCTCTATCGCCTCTTTAATGATAGAAAAATCTTTAGGTTCTGGATCAGTTATAGAAGTAACGGTTACGGAAGATAAAATAAAAGTAAAGGAAATTTAAGACAAACAAATAGCCCCGCGATAAAAATCGCGGGGCTAAAATTTAGGGTCTTCCTCCATTTAATATCAGGAAGCTTTCGCACTCATCTTTTGTTCCGACAAAGACGCTCTGTTTTCCCTCAATATCCCAAAGATGATGAGAAGATTCCCCTCCATCACTATATTTGTTTGACTCCAAAATAAGATTTGAAATCTCAAAATCCGACATTGAAACCAGCAGTCCTGTTGCTACCATACCAAACCTCCACTTTTGTCTTCCGCCACCCTTTTTACACAAAATTAAAATGTACTAAACTGAAAAGATACTATCACTATTGTTAATATACGTCAAAATTAAAACGAACCCATACGCAAGTAGCATATGGGTTCGTGGTCTCCTCTCTGCATTAAGCAGAAAGCCAAAGAGTAGATGTTTTTGCGATTGACCAGTATCCGCAAACTCTCTGGTGGTGTGCGGTGAGAACATTACTTTTCGCACAATATCAAATCAAAACCAAAAACGCAACAAAAAATATTACATTTTTAGATATTTTTTCCTTTTATCTTCTGGAAACTTTTCAATAGAATAACGAAGGGTAACCCTTGGCAAATTCTTGAAATTTTTCTGTAAAAAATCCTCTTCTGATTTTAAATTTCTTTTGCCTACTTCTCTAAGCATCCAACCAACAGCCTTGTGTATGAGCTCTTCCTTGTCTTTAAGTAAAATACGAGCAATTTTCAATGCATCAGTAAACTTATTTGATTTTATAAAACAAAAAGTAGCAATGACAGATATTCTTCTTTGCCAAATACATTTTGATTCTGCAAAATCATAAAGAATACTTTTATCCTTATCAAATAGATATTCACCGACTATTTTAACAGCAGATAAATCAACCAAATCCCAATTGTTAGCTTGTTTAGAATGCTTTATATAAAAATTAAATATCTCTTTTTTCTCTTTCTCATTCGTCTTTTTATTTTTTTCAACCAAAATAAGAAGTGCACAAAGTCTTTCCTCGTGAACTTTTGAATACAGAAGAGTCTTTATTGATTCAAAATCAATATCTTTATATTTTATGGCTACTTTTCTAGTGTCTGGAACCATAACCCCCATAAAAATATCACCCTCACCATACTGTCCTTTTCCTGTTTTAAAAAACCTCTGTAGAATAGATATTTTTTCTGGACGGGAAAAAGACCAGAGATCTTCTTTTATTTTTAATACTTTATTCTCTTGTTCCATTTTCTTTCCTATGTTTTGGGCAACCCATCGGTCCATAAAGTTCGCACAAAGGACAACCAGGTGCCTCAAACGGTTTTGGTTCTTCAGTTTTAACTTCTGATTCTTTTTTTTCTTCTTCTAATTTCTTTAAAAAGTCTAATTGTTCTTCCATAAAAATTAATTAATTTTAATAATAAAATTTGATACATTCATTTTACCATTCTTATCTATATAATAATCAAAAGAACTTTTAAGTAAAATATGCCCATCTTCATATTCAACTTCTCCTGAATTATCGTCTATAAACAATATCTTCGTAATATAAAACTTACCTCCTAGAACTTCCTTTGTGGGAGATAAGACAGAAATATTTTCTTTTAAATATTCACTAACTAAAACTTCTTTATCATACTGATTCAAAAGATTGTATTTCACTTTAAGAAAAAAATAATTAGCCAGGAAACAAACAATAGTTAGAATAAAGATGGCTACTATAATAATTACTATTTTCTTTTTCATATTATTCTTTGTGTTTACTTTAGGCTTTCCCCTTGTGACTTTTGACTTACTTTTCCCCATCTCCAAACTGGTTTTTCCCCTTTCATAAAACAAATCGCAAAAAACGAAGCCGAGACGACAATGAGTGGAATTATTACTTCAATCACGCCAGTCCAAATATCTTTAGTCCAGTTTTCTGCAGTATAAATATTCATATATAAAAATAAGACGTAGATAATAGTACTCAACCAACCTTCCCAAGAAACTGGATACCAACCCCAGCCAAAATTCTTTGCCCTAAACCAAAGTTTTTGTTTTTTTAATTCATTATTATTTGTGTCCATAAGAATATTTTATCACCAAAGTATGACGTATGCAAAAAGTGCTTATATATGGCCGTACCTTATACATTAAAAAATATTTCATTTTTTATATTGACTTTTCAATAAATATATGCTATCATAGTAAACAGGTTACAAAATAAGTACAAAAAAGAAAGGAATTTGTTTTAAATAAAGGTTCAGTTTTGTTGGAACAAAAAAAGTCTAACTATTGAAAAGAAAGGATTCTGTCATGAATTGGAACAAACCGATGCGCTTTCTGAAGTTTGAACTTGGTTTTAACAAGTCGAAACATCCGTATATGCCCCAGGCACAAGCTGCCATTCTTGAGAGTGGCAGATGGTTAAAGTTCGTACTTTCGAATGAAATACCGTCTGATCAAAAGGATGAAGCTATTTCTACCGAAAGGCCTGTGGCTATGTTTTGTGTGGAGGAGAAGACAATTTCGGAGGGACCGAAGTCAGAAGTGATCGTGGTCCGCCCGATTGAAGTCGTGCGAAGTGGAAGTGCGTGCTTCAGGCAGGGTCGTCCGGGATTCTGGTGGGCTCAGATCAAGTCTCCCAGTGGACTTGATGTTCACATCTCCGTCGCGGAAGATGATGAGATCAAACCCCAAAGTTCCGATGAACGTTGGAGATTCAAAATCATCAAAACCGCAAGGCCTCTGACTGAAAACATTCCTCACCACATCGTTGTCCAGCTTTTGGAACTGGTGGAGGAGGAAGAAATTCCAAAGATCGCGTAAGTCACGCGATCAACAAGGGCGGGTTCACTTTGTGAACCCGCCCTTTAACTTTTCTAAAAAATCAAATCATCCTTTTTACTCCATACTCTCTGTCATTCCAGACTTGATCTGGAATCCAGAAACAAAGAAATGGTTTGCTTCGTCGCTTCGCTTCTCGTAAAGACAAACAATAAAAATACCAAATCACTTTCCTCTATTCCGTCATTGCGAGCGAAGCGCGGCAATCCACCCCCTTCTGTTTTTGTTCAATACTGGACTACCACGCTTCGCTCGCAGAGACAAACAAAAAAATATCAATGTTCTTATACTTGCCCATTATAATATTTTCCCTAATATTTTCTTATAACCCCTTTCACTATTGCAGCAACTTTTAAGTCTTCTTTTGGATACATAGGTTTATAATTTTTGTTTGCTGCTTCAAGATACACCTGGCCATTTCTTTTTCTAAAATATTTCATAGTCCAGCCACCGTCAAATTCTGCGATAACTATATCCCCGTCTTTTGGTTCCCCCTTTCTTTCAGCTATGACTAAATCCCCTTCTTTTATACCCTCATCTATCATAGAATCACCCTTAACTTCCAAGAGGTATGTAGCTTCTTTATTTTCAACTAAGTAATCATCAAGATTCAATGTGTCCAACCTCTCTTCTTCGGCTACTGTCGGAAAACCTGCTTCAACGAGTCCGAGTAAAGGAACTTCTCCTGCAATATTTTTAGGTATGAGCATTCCTTTTGAATCTTTTTCTAGGACGTTTGCTTCTATTAGTTTATTAACCAACTTGTATACTGAGTTTTTGGACTTGAATCCAAGCATTTTCATTATCTCTGTATACACAGGCATTCTTTTTTTATCTTTATAAAAAGCAATTATTTTATTTTTATATTCTTGTAGCATTTTTTTATAAAATAAATGAAGTTACAACTTTTGAAAGTTTCTGCAACATGCTGGAATTTATAGTATAGAATCTTCTCAAATCCATAAGTTGCATCAAAAGAAATTTGTGTCTGCTGGCTTCTTTTTTATAAGGAAGACCTTTGATTATCTTAACATCAATTATATCATTAAGTCTCTCCATTTCCTCTCTTATATTTTTTTCTAAATTTCTTTTGCTCATATGTTTGATAAAATTAACTATTAATCTTGTATATGTATTATAGGTGAACATGCGTTCACCAGTCAACTGTGGATAACACACTCCGACACATAATATAATTTTACGCAAACAAAAACCCCACGTAAGATATGTGAGGTTTTTAATTTAAACTTATTTGTTCAAGTTTTTCTTTTAGCTTCAATGCGGAATCATGAATTTTACCATCAAGAGCTAACCTTCTTATTTCTTCATTTTCATTATGATCAATAATCTCACTCACCTTTTCCCCATACTCTATTATCCAATCGTATTCAGCTTTCTCTGTCGCTTCTGGCAACATAATTTGCATCAGTTCAATTTGGATTTTATTTCTTGTATGAAGATCCAAACGATTTATATTTTCTACCGATGTATTTTGATTTGATTCCCACATAGTCTTTTTATTAATAATATAATTATAATATATAATTAATTTTATGCAAAATAGAGAAGCTTTAACTATGCAAGATAAACAGGTATAATTATAATATTATGACAGACAATATAAAAAACAAGGTTTTAGCTTTAAATAAAAAAATAACACCTAGAACTGTTCTGATAATTATAAGTATTATTATAGTTGTTCTATTGATATCATCTATTACTTACATTTACATAAAAGTAGATAAGATGTCAAAAAAGATTGATTCAATCTCAAACAATTTAACTATGCTCCAGTCAGATTTTTCTTCCACGACTACAAAGCTTGAAGGAAACATTTCTCAAACATATTCTGAACTAACCGCACAAAAAACAAATGTTGGTGATATTGCTAACCAGCTTGGTTCATACCAACAGGAAGTAGGCACAATAACAAACACTGTAAATACTCTTCAAAAATTGAGTAAGACTGACCCAGAACTTCTTAAAAAATATTCAAAGGTATTTTTCTTAAGTGAAAATTATGCACCTGCAAGGCTCACAGAAATTCCAAAAGATTCTAGCTATAGCGATGGCAAAGCTCTTACTATCCATACAGATGTTTGGTCTTACTTACAAAGACTTTTGAATGACGCTAAAAATGCAGGTGTAAATTTATATGTTTTATCTGCATTTCGTTCTTTTGATGAACAAAATGCTTTAAAGGGACAATACTCTGTAACATACGGCGCAGGAACAGCGAATCAATTTTCAGCAGATCAAGGATATTCAGAACATCAACTTGGAACAACTGTAGACTTTATGACAACGGGTATAGGAGGAGAATTATCTCGCTTTGATGGTACACCCGCATATCAATGGCTTACAGCAAATGCACAAAAATATGGTTTTACTTTATCTTATCCAAAAGACAATCCTTATTATGTTTATGAACCTTGGCACTTTAGATATGTTGGAGTAACACTAGCAACAGAATTATTTAACACAGGCAGACACTTCTACGATATGGATCAAAGAACTATAGATGAATATCTAATAAGTTTGTTTTAAAATACAACAAATAACCATCGCAATAGATAAGAATTAAAAAATCCGCTTAGTAGCGGATTTTTTAATTCTTATCTTTTTTTTGACTTCTTAGGTCTTGCATATTTTATTGCAAGACGCTTCTTTGTCTTTTTAGAACGAGAAGTCTTACTTTTTACGCTATCTCTTTTTGCCATATAAAGATATTATACACTAAATAAAAATAAAAGGAAATGTATTTTTTCTCCTTTCTCCAATTTAAAGTGAACCTAGTAATTTTAGAAACATTACGGAGGGAAATTTTTAGTAAAAAATTTCCTGAGTATAGAGAAAATGCCGCGACTGGCGGCATTTTCATCGTGTTTCTAAAATTATTTGGTGAGCGACTTTTATTTCTTTGTTGTTTTCTTCTTTGCTGCTTTCTTTTCTTTAACAACAACTTCTTTTACAGCTTTTGCTTTTTCAACTGGTTTGTTTTCAGAAGCATTTTCTGTAACTGGCTTTTCTAGAAGTTTGATAAGCTTGTCTAACTTTGCGCTTATACCTTCAAGTTGATTCTTCATCACCTCCACCGTTATTTGGTGTAAAAGATGGTCTTGCTCCTCTGTCATCTCTTCTTCCACCAAAACTTCCACCTCTTGATTCTGAAGCAGACTTTCCACCTCTTAGATCAAAACATTCCTTACAATAGACTGGTTTAGTATTGGTTGGGAGAAAAGGCACTTCACAGCTTTTCTTACACTGATCACAAGTGGCTTGGTGCATAGTAACTTCACCTCTGTCACCACCTCTTGATCCTCCTCTAAAACCACCCCTTGAACCTCCTCCGAAGCCCCCAGAGCTTCTACCACCATCTCTTCCACCGAAACCTCCTCTTGAACCTCCTCCAAATCCTCCTCTACCCCCTTGATTAAAATTACCCATTATATTTTCCGTATGCCTATTTCGATAGGTATACCTTACTGTCCGCCTCTGGCGTGACGAGTATTAAACCTCTACTAAACTTATATCAATATTCTAGCACTTTTTATTAAAAATAGCAAGAGACCCATTTTTTCTATTGACGGTCTGATTTTATCTGTTAATCTAGGAATTAGGAATAATCGTTCAATACAACTAAATAAAGGAGTTAGAAATGGCCCCAAAAATGTCTATGACTGAATTTATGATCAGTGAAATAAAATCTTCAAATGGGACTGATAAGCATTTTATTCATCGCTGGTTTTCCCAATTTAAAATCGTTGCTGACCATGACAAAATTCTTTCCGCTCTTGAAAATAATTCCGCATTAAATTCTGGAGAAGGATTTGAGAAAGCAAAAAAAGCAATTCTTGACCAAAAAGCTGAGGCTGAAGCCAAAGCAAAAGATAACAAGAAAGACAGGAATCTTCTTGATGCCTTAATACTGGTGATAACAAGGATTGGTCGTTACGTAAAAGATGATGACGGAAGAAGAATCCTTACAATTGCCTGCCAAGCAATTCAAGCAAGGACCAGCGAAGAAGTTGAAGAAGCCATTAAAAATCTGAGTAAATAGTTATTTTTTTGAATTACAAATCGCTCAACTTTCTTTTAAAAAAAAGTTGAGCGATTTTTTACTTTTACTTATTTAAACTCACAAACCAAAACACACTGCAAAGTACACACTTGTGCCTTAGGATCATTTCTACAAGCGGAAGCACATTCATTAAATTTACCACCCATACTTTCGCATACTTGTTTATCTACACCTAAACATTCTTTGAATTCGGCAGACCAAGTGCCTTTATTTAACTGGCATTTTTCAACAGAAGATATTAAAGTGTCATTTTTTACTTCTTGGAGTTTATTATCAATAATTTTAAAATATCTACTAACCCCTAAAGATGGTTTTATGGTAAAAGGTTCTCCGGGATTACGATCGGCATAGTTTACTATAATCATTCCATTTTTAAATTCCGTTGTTTGAGGGGCGATTCTATCACCAAGTAATATTGCGTTTGTTCCATAAAAACCATTAGGGGTTCCCAAAGCTACAGCTAAATAATAAAATGTTCCGCTTCCTCCACTATTTTGACTTAAAAGAAAAGCAACATCACCCAGTCCGTCATTGTTAAAATCAGAAACAACTTCATTACCAAAATACTTAGTTGATATTTTTGACGCTGAATCAGGAATATCTTTTTCAGAAGATCCATTAACTAAAGTAGTTGGTGTTTTTTCATCGCCAATAAAATATGTCGCATTTTTATAATCCGAAACTTCGTCTTTCACATAAACATCTTTATCAGAAAAATTAAACTTTAAAACACCTGCAACGGCTATTAAGATAATAGCCCCAATCAAAAAATATAATGTCTTTTTCATATATGTATTGTAACATTTAAATTTAAAAACAAAATTAAAAATGCCCACAAACGACTCTCATCGTTTGTGGGCAAAACTGTTGCTTTTTTGTTGATTAAAGATCAGGATAATCCTTCTTCAGTCTTTTAAAAGGAATATCAAGCAACAATTTGCTTGAGCCGAGCTTCTGAGTTATCTTATTGTAAAGATCCATCAATTTTTCAGCCCTTTTATTACACTCAACAGTGTAATGAGAGATTCTTGCATCCAATTCCGAATAATCCAAACCCTTCTTTTTGTCTTCTCGGAAGATACTGAGAGATTGCTCAGATTCCACCAGCTTGTGCCATACGACCAAAGCTTCGGTTATATCTGATTTGATCTCAGCCAACTGTTCCGACAAACCGATCAAAATTTCATTGGTTGGGACTTTCTTCTTTCTTTTAGCTTTCATTCTCCCTCCTTTTGTTTTGAAGTACTTTTATATATGTCTAAAATAATCGTATCACAAAAATACGCTGTTACAAGTAATCAAATTAATTAATCAACTTCTTAAACTTTTTCTTATGTCCTGAAAATTTGGTATAGTTTCTTTTACCAAATTCCAAAAATTCTTTGAGTGATTAAATTCTTTCAAGTGACACAATTCATGCACAATAATATAGTCCCTTGCTTCCATAGGTAAAAACAAAATCTTATAATTAAAATTTAAATTGCCTCTTTTTGAACAACTTCCCCATCTAGTTTTTTGATTTTTTATACTAACCTTATTAAAAGGGAAATTATAGTATCTATTAAAATAATCAAGCCTTTCCTTTACAAGATTAAAAGCTTGAATTTTACTTTTTTTGTATTCCCCCTTCGTGTTTAATTTGACATGCCTTATTGGAGATTTCAAAAATTTATTAAGATGTTCTGATATCCATTCCTTTTTCTCAAAAATAAACTTTTTAATTAAACTTTCCCCAAGTAAACTCGGAACAGTAACAAGAACTCGCCCATCACAATAGATAGCAATTCTCATTCTTCTTGCTCTGTTACTTTTTATTATTGTAAGCGTAGAGAATTCCCCGTAGCACAGCTTAGGGGATGAATGAACGCAAGATTTCTTTGAACGAGCGGAGCTCGTACTTCTACAACAAAGAACCCCCTGATTCGCACCACAAGAGCACTTCCATTTTCTAATCGCTTTGCTCAAGAAAATTAGGTCGCACAAAACCTTTCCACCTTTTGGTGCGAGGTTCTTTATCTTATAGTTAATATCGCCCAGCTTTCCAACTTCATACATAAACTATTTTTCAAGATAGTGTTTCAAAGTATATATCCAATCTTCATCTTGAGTTCCATCTTCCATTTTTGTTTTCAACAACCATTCAAGATAACCTCTATCAGTCTTAGAAACTTCATCAACGGTTTTACCTTTATATTTTCCAAAATTAAATCTCTTAAAAATTACGGGTTTCTTTGAAATTTCAATCATTTTTTCTATTGCTTCTTCTTCATTTGGAATTTTCTCTTTTATTTTCAAAAGTAATCTTTCAAACAAAGCAAACAAAGTGTTTACATCACTCTCTGCATCATGCGCTCCACCAGAAACATCTAAATCCAAAAAATACCTCATAAATTGTAAACTGTACTCTGGTATTTTATCTTCTTCATCAAGGTGTCTTGCGACTCTGTATGTACAGATAAAGTTTGGGACAGACAAACCTTCTGCTTCAAGCATACCTATATCAAATTTTGCATTGTGTGCCACAAGAACTCCATCTTCAAGCAAAGACTGCAATTCTACAGCCGTGTCACTTCCAGCAAAAACTTCTTTATCAGCAACCATTTTATTGGTGATATGCGTTACGCTCATTGCTTTCACAGAAATAGGAAGTGGTGGTTTAAAATAACTTGTTTTTAAAGTTCCATTATATTTATAACAAATCTGACAAAGGCGATCTTTGCCGATTTCATTACCTGTAGTCTCTGTATCAAGAAAAATTAATTTTTGCATATAATATATTTTATCATAAAAAGATATTAAAAAAAGGAGATGGTATTTCTACCACCTCCTTTAAAAACCCAATCTGAGAATTAAACAATTTTGGGCAACGGCTCATAAGGCACGTGACCAAATGTAATCTCCCGACGAGGTAGATGTATAACAACAAAACTCCGATCAGTATTCACATCACCAGGGTTAATAGTTGTCACCTGCTGACCTTCAACATACAAGGCCTCTCTGGTGAAACCGCACAGAACAAACTCCGTTTCCGGATGTTCTCGCCTGATCTGCATGGCCATGGAGTCCATACCAAGTTCACTCTTGGACATAAACTCAAGACCCAAATCAAGCTGAACATAAAAGCGGTAACCATTGATTTTTACGATGGCCCCCTTATCGAGATTGTTCTCCGAAATCACTTTCCAATTTTCAGGAATATTTTTATCTTTTTGCATTTTGCGATGATCAGAATCTTGATCCTCACGAATCGCATACTGAACAGTAAAGTCAGCAAGCTCAGGACGACCAATGTCAGAGAGAGCAATATTTCCGCAATGAATGATATGACTCACATCGCGTTTTTTGAACTCTTTAGCCAAGAGATTCCAATAAGCGGAATCACGATGAGTGATATCCAGACTATCAGATATCACACCGATACTGAAAGCAGGACGATCATCAACAGTCGGCAAAATCCGACTAAAGATAAACTCCCCTGTTTCAGTATCAACAATCGCAAACTCATAACCCCAACCCAAAGCGTCTTCTACTGCACCTGGGTTGATAAAGCTGACAAGCTGTCCTTGTTTAAAAGTCTGGAAGTGCAAATGCCCACCAAAAACAAAACGAAGACCATCAAACTCCTTCCGAAGGTCCATCAGAATTTCGTTAAACTTTTCTTCTGACGCCCGGAGAAAGTCAGTATTCCTTTTGTGTCCGATATACACCACGGTCCCATCAGAAATTTTTGTAATTCTCTGATTGTGACGTGTAAAATTCCAACCTTCTGGACGTTTTTCAAAAAATACAGGATCTTCCGTTTGTCCACCGACGATAGCACAAATTACTGGTATATCACCAAACAATTCTTTGGACACATGACCAGGAATTATGTCTCCGCAATGCACAATCATCTTTACACCACGGCGTTTGAATTCCTCAATAATATGAGGAATTGCCCCTTTTTTGTCCCTATGCGTATCAGAAATTACTCCGACGATCATAAATCCCCCTGCGTTTAGTTATTAGACTCGTTCTTTTACCAAACAATGACAAAGAACTCCTTAAACATAGACTACACCGAAAATAATTTTTGTATATTCTTTATGATTCAGTCATTTTGTGTTATAATTTTACCGTGAAAATTCCTGTAAAAAACATGCTCTACCGCGAGCCACTTCAAAAAATTTTCTTAGATACTTTTGTAAAAAGAAAAATCTCTAATAAAATTGTTGGTAAAATAGCAGATAATAAAATAAGCAAAGTATTAATTAAAAGATTTGAAAGATCATTCAAAATAGACCGTTCCCTTTTTAAAGTTCCACATAATAATGGTTTTAGTACTCTTAATGAATTTTTTACAAGGGATTATCCTGATAAAACTATTAAAAAATCTTTTCCCAATAATCCAAATGGAGAATTTCATTCGCCTGTTGAATGTTATTTAAGTTTACAAACAAACATCAATCCAGAAAGTATTGTTCAAGCAAAAGGTTTTGTATATTGTTTGAGTGAATTTTTAGATTGTAAACCAGGTGAAAGTTTTAATGGCGGCACATTGATCAAGCTCCGCTTAACCCCAAAAGAATATCATCACGCTCATTATTTTGATGATGGAAAAATAGTAGGATTCAAAGACATAAAAGGAAGTTACTATACTTCTGATTTTGCTTCTGTAAAAAAGATTAAAAAAATGTATTGCAAGAGCCATAGACATGTTTCCGAAATAGATACGAGAAATTTTGGAAAAATATATTTTATTGAAGTTGGTGCTACTTTTGTTGGAACAATCATACAAAATGACAAACTAGGAGATAAAGTAAAATATGGCAACAAAAAAAGTGTATTCAAATTTGGCGGTTCAACAGTATTTCTTTTATTTGAAAAAGGAAAAGTCGAGCTAAGAGATGACTTACAGGAGCTAGCAAAAACAGGTGAAGAAAAATATGTATGTTTAGGAGAGATATTGGGAAATAAAATTTAAAAAATCGCCCGCCAAAGTAAAACTTTGGCGGGCGAAACAATATTAACAAGTAGCGACCTTACCAATCAAGACAAGGATCTGTGATATCTGCAAAAACATTAAGAACACTTTCAATTTGTTCCCAGACAGATGTCCGTTCAAGATCGGTTATATCAAAATGATTCTTATCCATCAAAGACAAGACGTCTTCATCCGTCATAAGAGCAAAAAATAATGGCGCTTTTTCCCTTAGAACATCTTCAAGATAGTCACCAACTCTCATCAGACCAGAAGTGTGACCATGAACATTGACTAGTGGATAGAGTTTATACATCTTTGCTTTAATGTCAGTAAAGATTTTTCCAGCTTCCGAATCCGAAAATCCAACAAAACCAAGTCCTGCTGAATCCTCGCACAGAGCGATAATTAGGTTACGAACTCTGGAACGCTGGTCAGAACCAAGTTTTTGCATATCACTTGAAACTGACTCAACCCATTGACTAGGTAATCTCAACCGATGAATCATATCATTGTAATCAGAAGTGATATAAGCAATTTTATCTGCGTGCATCACAACAACAGCTTCTTGAGACATGTCCTTTGTTGCAGTAAGCGGTCCCTTACCACGAGAATGATCACGAATACCACAAAGAGTTTGATAAGTAAGATTAAGACCAACACCTTTACGTTCAACTTTTTGAGCTAACATTGCTCCAAATTTGGCGTGGTTAAAATCTTTTTTAAACCTTGTTGCCAAAAAATTCTCGCCTTCATGACCAAACGGTACATGACCAATATCATGACCAAGTGCAATAGCTCGCACAAGATCAACATTGAGTCCGAGAACGCTCGCGATCCTCACTGCAACACTCACAACTTCCATAGTGTGACTATTGCGATTACGGAAAAGTCCATTCCAAGGACTTGTCATAACCTGAGTTTTAAACGCAAGACGTCGAAAAGCTTTTGAGTTCATGAGATAGTTTTCATCAACGACAAAAGGATCCAAATTACCATCATAAAAATCAGCTTCTTCATCAAATCTTATTCTTCTAGAATGTTCGGGCAAAATTTTCAAATGAGAAAGACAACCAAATGTTTCCTGACTAATATTCATTCTAACTCTCCTTTTATATTTTTAAACAACTAGTTTCTAGTGGAATATACTACGTTAAAAATTTTAAGAGTCAATATTAGACTTATTGTGACAAATTGACCAAATTTAATTCAACATAAAATTGTGAGCCTTTTCCTTCACCTTCAGATTCTGCCCAAATATGATTATTTCTAATTTCAAGTATTTTTTTTGCAACATAAAGACCCAGACCAGTTCCCAGAATATTTGCACCATTTGCATCTTTTGCGCGACTAAATTTTTTAAATAATAAAGGAAGTGTTTCTTTCGAAATACCAACTCCGCTATCCTTAACACTAAAAATTAGCTTGTTATCATCTTTTTTACTCAATCCTACTTCTATCCATCCAGATTTTGTATACTTATTTGCATTATCAAGTAAATTTGCAAAGACTTGTTTTAATTTTGTCTTGTCTTCGTGTAAAATAAATTCTCCTTTTATAATATTTGTTTTCAATTGCAAACCGCTTTTCTCCACATTTATTTTAAATTCATTTACAACTTCATTGATCAAATCAACAACATTGAAATCTTTAAGATAGTATTTCATTTCACCCTGTTCTATACGAGAAATATCCAAAAAATCACTCACAGTTTTACTAAGTGAATCTGTAGATTTAAAAATAATATCTAATGGTTCCACAAACTCCTTTGGTACCTTTCCATAATCTCCTTCAAGAATTAAAGAAATATATCCTTTTATAGCTCCCAGAGGTCCACGTATTTGATGCGTAGCCAAAGATATATATTCATTTTTTAAATGATTAATTTTCTTTAATTCTCCATTCGCTTCCTGTATTTCAGTAATTCTATTTTGGAGTTCCTTCAATTTACCACTTGATTCAAGCAATCTCGCCTCATCTATTGAATACCCATCTTCAATATGCTTCTTCAAAACGTTAGTTGCCCACATTCTAAATTGAGTTGCTTTTTTTGAATTTACTCTATATCCAACAGAAATAATGACATCTAAATTATAGATTTTAACCATGTATTTCTTGCCATCTTTAGCAGTTAGTTCTATTTTGGAACTAACTGAACTTTCCTTTAATTCTCCCGTTCTGAATATGTGGTCTAAATGTTTAGTTATTGCAGGTCTTTGAGTTCCAAAAGCCAAAGCTATTTGGTTTTGAGTCAGCCAAACAGAACCATTTTCTATCATTGTTTCTATTTTTATATAGCCTTTTTCTGGCTCATAAATCATTATTGTTTTTTTTCTGTTCATTTTTTTATTTAATTCATGATTTTATAATCAAAAAAAAGACCAAATTTTAATCTTCGTCTGTAGAAAGATTAAAATTTAGTCTTTTAAAAAATCTTGTTTATATAACTAATTTTAATTCTACAAATAATTTTGATGATTGTTTTTCTCTGTCAAAAAATTCCCAAAAATTATCATACTGGGTATTTGTTCTTTCTATAATAAAAAATTCAGAGATTATTCTCTGTTTATTTTTAATATAACTAAATATTTTTAAAAATATTTTTTTCACGCCTGTATATTATATATTAAATACAAAAAAAGTATATTAAAAAAGCGCGTGGCATCTATTTGCATTTCTGCATTTAGACACCACGCGCCGGAATTTAATCCCTACTTCGTGAGACGCTTACTTTTTGTCGGACATAAAAACCTCTATTAAAAATAGATTATTTATAAGCTATTTTCAACTTTTCTACTCTTTCCATTTTCTTTAATTCCGCTTCCCTTTTCATCGCTTCACTTTTTGTTTTAAACTTTTCAGAATATAGGAGTTTAACCGGACGACGCCCTTTTGTGTATTTTGCTCCAGTTTTTAAAGTATTGTGAGCAAGAATTCTTTTCTCAAGATCATTTGTATATCCAGTATACAGAGTTTTATCAGCACATTCGAGAATATATACAAAATGTGACATAAATATAATTATTTATCTAAATCCAAAGTATAATCAATTCTAATTTGTTTTATAAAATCTGGAACGTGACTTACTATTATCATTGCACCTTCATATTTATTTAATGCTTCTGCAATTATAGGCAAGTGACGAAAATTAATATGATTTGTAGGTTCATCTAAAATAAGAAGTCCTGGTCTTTGCAATACAAGTCTAGCAAAAGCAACTAAACCTTTTTGTCCTTCGGAAAGATTGCCGATTTTTATACACATTATTTCACTTGTAATAAGAAAACCAGCGGCAGTAGCCCTCATTGTTTCTTCTCCAATATCATCTCTAACAGTAGAAAGAGATTTGTATACAGTATCTTCAAAATTTAATGTTGAAAAATCTTGCCTATAATATCCGACTTCAACTCCTTTTGTTATTTCTGAACCATCAGAAGTATTCTTTGCAATTGCTTCAAGTAAAGTACTTTTACCAATACCATTTGGCCCCTTAAGTAAAAGATGTTGATTTCTTTTTAATTTTATATCAGTTTTTCTTTCAAGAACTTTATGGCTTCTTATAGTTTTAAATTTTGTTATGTGAATTATTTGACCAATAATGTCTGTTTGAGCTGGAATAGTAAAAGAACGAATAGTTTTATCTTCTTTTCTGGTATCAACTTTCTCTTCCTCCAACTCTTCAGCTTTTTCTCTCATTCTTTTTGCAACCATACGCATTTGTCCTCCCTTCATCGCAAAAAAGTTTGCTTTATCTTTGTTTTCTTGGATTTCTTTTGCAAGTTGAGCATTTTTTCTGTTTTCTTTTTCCTGACGAATAACAATCTGCTCCCTAACGTCAAAATAATTTCCAATATACTGTTCTATTTTATTTGTAAACACATCTAAATACAAAACTCCATCAGTAAAGCTATTCAAAAACTCAGCATCGTGTGAAATTACAATACAGGTTTTTGTGTATCCAATAAGAAAATTTGTTAAATGTTCAATTCCTTCTTTATCTAAGTTGTTTGTTGGCTCATCAAGCAAAAGCAAATCAGGAGCTTGGATTAAAGCAGAAGCTAACAAAAGTCTTGCTTGCTGACCTCCAGAAAATGATTTAACTATTCTGTCATGAACTTTTTGATGACCCTTTAAGTTAACAACTTCCAAGATGTCGTCGATTCTCACATCAATATCATAAATCTTCTCTTTAAAACATTTCTGAAAAAATTCTCTTACCGTCAAATCTAATTCATCACGAGGAATTACTTGACGAGATACTGCAATCGAAACTCCATTCACAACGTTTACATCACCGTCATCTGGACATAAGTCGCCAGAGATAAGTTTAAATAGAGTGCTTTTACCAGAACCATTTTGTCCCATTATAGTAGTTTTTGTTCCTCGACGAATAGAAAAATCCACTTCTGTTAGAAGAGGTTTATTCTCAGAGTATCCAAATGATACTTTTTCAAATCTAAGTATTGCTTCATCTTTGGCCATTCACTAGAGGATACTGTATTTTTATGAAAATAGAAAGGGGGACATCAAGTGTCTCTACACTTGATGGCCCCCAAAAAATCCTAAAACAAACTTAATATCCAAGGGAGAACAAACAAAGCACAAAAAATAGTATTCACTCCACAGTATAAACGATCCTCAAGTCTCCAACCTTTTACAGATAAGAATGAAAGAAAGTTTACAATAGTAAAAAAGATATTTACTAATATTGAACTTTGTTCAGGGAATTTCCAAGTCATTATGAGAAATGGTATTCCCGCAATTAAAGAAGCTGTTATAGAGGCTATTAATGCCCATCTAGCGCCTCTTGTTAGATAGAGGACAACGCAAAAGCCTACAAGAATCACAACTACTGAATCCATCATTCCCCAATTAAATCTACCCTTTAGAAGAAGTATTACCGATATTGAAGATGAACCAATTGCGTATATCAAAGGTATTGAAAAATTTGCTTTGTGCCGAATCAGGCTGAAAACTGCAATCCACGCAAGCATAGCCCATAGAGCAAAAGTCGTAAAAGAAAGTCCTTGACCCGTACCAACGACCGTCTGAAGAATTAAGTATCCATAGCTTAAAATTCCAAGCACGGTACTCAATATAGCTAAAAACTTTTTCAAAAATCCCCCCTTTGTTTAATTGCTTTTATAATCTAAGCCAAGTAGAACAAATAATGTCATTATTGTCAAAATAAAGAGCCTAAAATTCTATTATTCATACATTTGACAAATAGAAGATTATATAGCAGTATTATAAGTAGGATAAGTTACTTTAAAGATAGCTCATTAAAAAGGAATCAAAAAATGAAGATCACATTGGGATCAATGAGTTTACCCAAACTCGACGCGGTGATTCAAGCAAACGAAATTCTTGAACTTGGAGCCGAAGTTTGTTGTGTAAAAACATCTTCAAATCAAAACGAACAGCCAGTTGGATTTGAAGAAACTTTTGCGGGAGCACTCGCTCGTGCAAAATCAGCTAAAGCACAAAGACCAGATTCAATTGCGATAGGTATTGAGAGTGGAATATTTTGTTTTGATGGTGACAATCGTCCCATCACACTCGACATTGCCATTATTGTTGTTTTAGATAACAACGATCGGCAAATCATATCAACTTCTACTGGAATTCAATTTCCGGAAGAATTTGTAACAATCGCAAAGAATCGCGGTTTTGACAAAACAACTGTTGGGTCTATTGTTGCTGAAAAAATCAACGCAGACCAAAACGACCCACATCAAAAACTCACGAATGGAAGAATAACAAGGAAAAGGACTCTCATTGAAGCTGTTGTGACAGCATTGAAGCAACTTTAATTTTTTGATTAGTAACTCCCGACCTTAAAATGGTTGGGAGTTTTTTAATTCAAAAATCCGCCCTTAAGGGCGGATTTTTAAAAAACTATTTTTTAGCTTTCTTTGGTTTCTTCTTATCCTTTCTCTGAGAATTATTTCCTTTTGCCATAATTATTTTTATTAATTATTCTAATAATGTAATAATTATATCACACAAAATAATATTTTATACAATTCTTCCAACTTTAAATAAAGAAAATATATTTTTAAAATCGAAACTATTTTATAACTATCTATTCCTTACTAAAATAATCAACAACAGCATTGATTCCCTTAAGGTTTTGTTCCCATTCTATATTTTCGTGAGTTTTAAGTTCAACAGTAATAGCTGGAATTTTTATTGAAGCAAGCCAATCAGATGCATCACCTGTTACTACATAATTATCAAAAGTTTTTGCGACTTGATAACCAGAAGCCTTTGAATATAAATTCATCAATTTAAGCGTTTCCGGTAACATTCCATTTTTACATTCTGACCCATAAACAGTATTTGATTGGCTATGCC
>CAZIID010000003.1:0-38250 GCA_964539415.1 uncultured Candidatus Saccharibacteria bacterium
CCTCTCCAACTTAAAGTGAGGATATTCAATTTAAAAACATTACGGAAGGAAATTTTTAGCAAAAAATTCTTTTCTTTTACTTAAAGCGAGGTCTAGCATTTCAAAAGCCTTACGGAATATAACTTTTAGCAAAAAGTTATATGAGTAGAGAAAAAGCACTGCGACGGCAGTGCTTTTATCGTGCTTTTGAAATGCTAGACCGAGCGACCCTTACTTCTTCGGCTCTTCTGCAGCTTCACCCTCAGCACCTTCTTTAGCTTCTTTACCTTTCTTTACAACTTCTATTGTTGATAGATCAACTGGAGCAACTTCAACTTCTTCTTTTGGTTCATAAACAGAAGCAACAACTTCTTCTGGATTTGCTTTTGCTTCTACACCAGCTGGCAATTTAATATCTTTAACTGTAATAACACTATCAAAATTTACAAGCGCAGATAAATCAACTTCTATATCTTTAGGAAGATCTTTAGGTAAAGCTTCAATTTCAAGCTCATACATAACTTTCACAAGAACTCCACCCAAGTCTTTTGCTGCAGGAGCAACACCGATAAATTCGATAGGAACTTTTATTTCAAGTTTCTTACCTTTTTCAATTGCATAAAAGTCAGCGTGTCTTGGCTTGTCAGTTACTGGGTCAAGATCAACATCGTGTATCAAAACATCAACATCTATTCCATCACCTTCTAAATGAATAATTGAAGATTCTCCGGCATCAGCTAAAGTTTTCTCAAAAATAGCATAATCAACGGTAATTGATGTAGATTTTTCTTTCTTACCATAAAAAACTGCTGGCATTTTGCCTGTTTTTCTTAATTTTTCTACATTTGTCTTAACGTCTCTCTTTTCAACTTTTAATGTAAGCATAGTTCCCGTATTATATATATTTTTAGAAAAAACACAAGTGTTTATATTACATATTGGAAAACACCCTCAATTTTTCCTCAACAACCTTCTGCATCTCCTCTATCGTAATGTTCATATATTTATAAGGAGCCACTTCGTCTGGTTTTTCTAATAAGGCTTTTTTTATACCATTTTTAAAGGCAACACGAAGCTCTGTATTTATATGAACTATTACCACCCCAGCTTCAATCGCTGATTTTATATCATCAATTGAATTTCCAGAAGCTCCATGCAACACGAGAGGTACAGCAACACTTTCACTTATATCTTTGATTCTTTTAATATTTAGATTCGGATCTTTTCCACCTTTTAACATCCCATGAATATTTCCGACAGCTGGAGCCAAAAGATCTACACCAGTCTTCAGAACAAAATCTTCTGCTTCACTAGGTTTAGTCAAAAATTCTTCTGTTATTTTTACACCTTTAGGAATACCATCCAAAACCTTTGATGAAGTACCTATAAAACCAAGTTCCGCTTCTACTACTATTTCAGGATTTTTTGATTTGGCATATTCTACACATTCTTTAGTTTTCGAAATATTTTCTTCATAAGACATTCCTGTTGCATCAAAAATGACAGCGTCAAAACCTGCATCAATAGCTTCTTTTACACCTTCTACTGTATATGTATGATCGGCATTTAAAAAAATTGGATAATTGTATTCATCTCTTATGCTTTTGACTAAAGCCGCAACTTGTCTTGTTCCTATGTATTTTCTTTCTCCTTCAGCAACCCCGATTATTACTGGTAAATTGAATTTTTTTGCTGCATTAAAAATTGCCCATAGACCCTCAATGTTTGAAATATTAAAATGACCTATGGCTATCTTTTTTTCTTTTGCTTCTTTTATATATTCTTTAAGTGTTTTCATTTTCCTATATCTTCACCCCAAAGTTCGGGTTTATTTTTAATAAAATCTGACATAATTTTTTTACACTCATCTATATCCAAATTTACAATCTCTACTCCGCGACTTGCAGAATATTCTTCTGGACCTTTAAAATTTTGATTCTCTCCTATCACAACTTTTGGAATTTTATAAAGAAGGATAGTTCCGGTGCACATATCACAAGGAGATAAAGTGGAATATATGGTGCATTTTTTATAATCAGAAGAAGTTATATTGCTGGAATTTTGTATACAATCCATTTCTGCATGTAATATATCAGATCCTGTCTGAACTCTTTTATTATATCCTCTACCAACAATCTCTCCATCTTTTACTAAAACACTACCAATAGGTATACCACCTTCCAAAAGTCCTTTCTTTGCTTCAAGCAAAGCTTCATTCATAAAAAAATAATCGTCTTTCATATATTTCTCATTTCATCTATAACTTCTTTTACATCTAAACTTTCAAAAATCGCTGATCCGGAAATTAATCTGTTTACTCCAGCTTGGATTATACTATGAGCATTCTCTATCGTTACTCCGCCATCAACACTTATAATCGCTTCTGGATGACTCTGTCTTAGCTCTCGTATTTTTCCTAATACTTCCTCAACAAAAGATTCTCCTTGATAACCGACTTTTCTAATTCCCATAAATTGTACAAAGTCAGCAAGGGATCTACCTTCTTTGTTTGAATCCAAAAATTGATGAATATGGTCATTTGAAGTTTTAACATCAAAAGCTACACCAAATTCCAAACTTACAGGTACATCCGAAAGATAACCGTATTTCTCTCTTAAACCCTCAAGGACGGTCTTAAGATTCGGAGTTGACTCATAGTGTAGGACTATTCTTTTTACCCCAGCCTTTATCCATGATTCTATTAATGTTTGTGGATGAGATACCATAAGGTCAACTTCAATATCAACCTCTTGCCAAAAAGGTAAGCCTTCATCTTCGTTTGATATAGAATGAAATTCTCCATGATCACCGACATATGGCCAACTTTTGGATGGAACAAATTTGCCGTCACATACATCCACTTGAACGATAGGAACTAAATCCTTTACAAGAGATATGTGTTCTCTTAAATCTTCAAAATCTTGTGGAATTATTGCTGGTATTATTTCTGTCATTTTTTTAATATTAAGATATATCTATTTTACATTTAACGTCTTTTGAAATCTTCTCTATCTTCTTAATTCTTCTAATATGTTTCTCCTCCCCAGAAAAAGTAGTTTTGAGCCACAAGTCTACAGCTTTCTTTGCCAAAGAAAATTTTACAAACCTTGCCCCAATAGAAAGTATGTTTGAATTATTGTGCTTCCTGCCAAGTTCAATTATATCTAATCTATCAGCAAAAAAACCTCCTCCATAATATACAGTAGCTCTAACATTTGGATATCGGTTGGCCACAATAGCTTCACCTTGTCCTGAACCACCAAAGATTATTCCTCTATTCATATCTGGATTACAAGATACAGATTCAGCTACAGGTGAAATATAATCTGGATAGTCATCAAATTCTTCTAAACTTTTCGCCCCAAAGTCAAAAACTTCAAAACCGGCATCCTGAAGATATTTTAATACTTTTTCTTTCAACTCGAAACCAGCATGATCAGTACCCAAATATATTTTATATTTTTTAGAGACTTTATTCACTATCTAATTATATCATTACTTCAAAAGAGTTAGAAGTATGTTTTTTACAGCTTGAGGATTTGCAGAACCTTTTGTGGCTTTCATAGCAAGCCCCACAAGAGACATTATTGCTGTTTCTTTTCCTGCTTTATAATCTGTAACAATTTTTCCATTTTCAGCGACAATCTTTTCAAGGATTATTTTTAATTCCCCTTCATCATTTTTTTGCATCAGACCTTCTTTTTCTGAAATTTCTTCTGGATCAAAATTTTCTTTGACTAATCTTGCCAATAAGTCTTTTGCAACACGAGAAGATATTTTTCCATTTCCAAAGATCTCAATCAGTTTTGCAAAATGCTCTGGTTTAGGCAAATTGGCAGTTGGATCTGTTTTTCTAAGTCCAATGTAATCAGAAGTAATAAAACTTGAAGCAGTGGATAAACTAAAAACCTTACCATTATTTTCCCAGACTAAAATTAACTTTTCAAAATAATCACTAAGGTCCTTATTTCCAACATATGTCTCTGTATCTTCGGCTTTAATGCCAATCTTTATATATTTTTCTCTTCTTTCCCAAGGTAGCTCTGGTAATTCTTTTTTCAAAGCGTTCAAGTCAAAGACCTCTGGCACCATAAGTTTGGGCAAATCAGGCTCAGGAAAATATCGATAGTCATGAGAATCTTCTTTTATTCTCTGTAAATAAGTTTTTTGTTTCGCCTCATCCCAACCCCTGGTTTCTTGAACTATTTTTCCTCCAGATTCAAGCACTTCGATATGTCTTTCTATTTCATATGCAATAGCTCTTTCAACTGATCTGAATGAATTTAAATTTTTAACTTCAGCTTTTGTACCAAGTCTGTCTTCGCAATCACTTACAGAAACGTTTGCTTCAATTCTCATTTCTCCTTTTTCCAAATTTGCATCTCCAGCACCAAGATATTGTAAAAGAAGTTGAAGCTCTTTGGCAAAATCAGAAGCTTCCTTTGCACTATGTATTACAGGTTCTGTAACAAGCTCCATAAGAGGAACACTTGAACGATTAAAATCTACCAAACTAAAATCGCTTCCTTCATGTGACGAGCTGGCTGTATCTTCTTCCAAATGTATTCTTGTAAGTCTGACACCGTGGAGATAACCACCGACAACTAAAGGATATTTGTATTGGCTTATTTGATAACCTTTTGGAATATCAGGATAAAAATAATTTTTTCTGTCCCATTCTGTAAAATTTGCAATTTCTGACTGACATGCAAGACCAACTCTTAAAACTTGTTTAATAGCTTCTTTATTTAAAACAGGCAAAGTTCCAGGATGGCCCATACAAACAGGACAAACATTTACGTTTGCTTTTGTCTCATTTGGATCATTCTTGCACGAACAAAACATCTTGGACTTAGTTTTAAGTTCTGCATGGATTTCGAGTCCTATAGTCGCCTTGTATTTACACTCTTTATTTTCGGTCATAATGTTATTTTATATTGAGATAATAGCACAAAAAAAACCTTGATAGAAGAGACAGCAACATACAGAAAAAATCTTTAGCAAGAGATTTTTGTGTTTCTAAAATGTGAGGCTAAGTAACCTTTATTTCACACTTTCCTTCCTCAAAATCTTTATCAAACTATCCTTCAACTCTTTTATAGAAGCATCATCATATACCGTTACTGTCAAAACACTTTTATTTAATTTTTTTGCTTCTTTAATTCTCAATTTTAGAGTCTTTTCATCTACCAAGTCTGTCTTTGTGAGAATTATTATTTCATCCTTTTCTGCAAGCTCAACGCTGTAAGCTTCAAGCTCTTGTCTAATAACTTTATATGCAGAAGTTATATCTTCGGTCTCAAGTGAAATACAGTGCAATAAAACTTTTGTTCTCTTTATATGTCTCAAAAACTTATCCCCAAGTCCCTTCCCTTCTGAAGCACCTTCAATAAGCCCAGGAATGTCGGCTAAAATAAAACCATACATATCTCCAAGTGCTGGCTCTAGTGTCGTAAATTGATAAGCACCAACTTTTGATTTTGCATTTGTAAGTTCATTTAAAATACTAGATTTACCTGCGTTTGGAAGTCCTATAAGTCCGGCATCAGCAACAAGTTCTACCTCAATAGAGAACATTGCTTCTTCAGCACTCTTACCGACAGTAGCTTGATCAGGTCTAATATTTACAGATGATTTAAAATATTCATTACCAAGACCACCCCTACCACCATTTAATATTTTTATAATTTCTTCGTCTTTTAATAAATTAAAGACTTCTCTTGTTTCAGCATTTTTTACAACAGAACCAATAGGTAATTCTATTATCAAATCTTCCCCATTTTTTCCATGCATGCTGTCTTTCATACCATCTTGACCACGCTCTGCAGCAAGTTCTTTTGTGTTTTTATATCGAGCGAGAATACCGATGTCTCTAACAGCTTTAATATATACATCTCCTCCTCTTCCTCCGTTACCTCCTGACGGACCGGAATATTCTTTGCTTTTTTCATGAAGCCAACGGACAACACCATTACCCCCTTGTCCTGCTTTAATTTTTATTTTTAGTTCATCAATAAATGACATATATTTGATATTAAGCTTCTAAAGCTTTTTTAGCAAGTGCGACTGTTCCCTCTTTACTCTTAGCAACAGCAACGAAACATGCCTTGTGACAAAACAATGCATCTTCTACGCCACTAACTTTTGCGAGTTCTCCATCTACAAGTCCAGACCAACTTTTTGGAAAATTTTTCCTATTATCAAAAGTTCCGTTTATTTGCGGTGATTTTGCTTTCCAACCTAAAGAAGAAGGAGTAATAACAAACATAACCTCTTTATAATTATCTATAAAACTTTCCCAAGGGCACTCCGCTTCAAGTATTATTATCTGTTTATCTTCATTTTTATCATACTCTTTTTTGAAAAATATTTCTGCATCTTCTAATCCCCTATATATTTCTATTTCCCTCAAAATCATTTCTTTTGCAAAGGCAACACTCTTTAAAAAACTTTCTTCGAAACCCACTCCTCCGATTTTCCATGCTGGTTTAAATGATTGAATGACATCAAAAAGAAAAATATCTCTAAAATCAGAAAACACAGGTCTTGATATTGTAATTCCATTGTCAGTTGCATCTATTGGTAAAACAAGTCTTTTTTCAAGTTTTTTCGCTATTTCTTTTGACTGACAAATCTCTTCTCCATATTCTTTCCATAACAAACCAAAAGTTGCATATGGTATTCCATTCTCTCTCTTTCCGATATCGCCAATATGATGATCAAATCTGCCAGATTCTTTGTTGTATATAAAACCAGTATCCAAAACATAATCAGCCTTAGACAAAATTTCACTATCTCTAGTTCTTTTTATATCCAATTCCGATAAATCTTTTTTCAACCATAAAGACAAAACAGCTGTTGCAAAAACATCATCCGCATGAAAATCACCGCTGTGAACTGCAACTTTTATTTTTTCCATTTTATTTATTTTTTAAAAGCTCTTTTATTTCGGCAATCTCCTTTCTCAAAATAAAAACTTCACTTTCAACATTACAGACTTTTTCATTCGTTGTTTTTATTTCAGAAACATGTGTGACAATCTGATTTTCTTCTTTCTGCATTTTTTCAATCGCTTTTTCAAAATCTTTTCTATCTTTTTTTATTCCTGAGATTATTACAGAATCACTAATAAACAAAGAGACATAAAGTCCAGTTATCAAAAGAAGGCCTGTCCCTATGATTATAGATATAATATTTGACCAAAAACCTTCAATAGGAAGATTGAAACTTTCTAATAAAAAATAATCTGTAATCTGCCAAACACCCCTCCAAAATTCTACAATGGCAAATCCTCCAACGAGGGCAAAAAATATTGGGTATCTGCTAATTCTCATTCTTACCTTGTCCTCTGCTTTATCAAAATAATTGACAATACTATTAAAAAGTTTTTTCATATATTTATATGTTATATGATAACATGTTTTTAAAATTATTTCATCGGCTTAGGTATTTTCAACCCTAAGTATTTTAGTATAAAAGATGCTATTTCTGAAAGACTTTTTCCTTTAAAAACACTCTCTTTGTCAGTAAAAATAAATGGTACAGGATTTGTTGTGTGTGCTGTGTGTTTTACGCCTGCTTTTTTATCAAAATATATTTCAGCGTTACCGTGATCGGCAGTAATAAAAAGTGTCACGTTTCTTTCCTTAGCAACTTCTACTATCCTGCCAAGTTCTTTGTCCACGACTTCGATCGACTCAATAATAGCAGGGCCGTTACCGGTGTGACCCACCATGTCTGGATTTGCAAAGTTCACAAAGATAAAATCTGTTTCTTTTTTTATTTCCTGAATTGTTGCATCAGATATCTCTTTTGCTTTCATTTCTGGAGCAAGATCATGAGTGGCGATGTCCTTCCTGCTATCTAGCAAAATATCTCTTTCGCCTTTAGGAGTTTTTTGATCTCCGCCATTCAAAAAATATGTAGCGTGCGCAAATTTCTCTGTTTCAGCAATATGAGCTTGGATCAGACCTGATTTTGAGATTTCTTTTGCAAGTGTAGTCTCAATTTCAATCGGTAGGAAAACAACATCTAATTTCATATCCTCATCGTATTGAGTCATTACCGAATAAAAAAGATTCATCTTTTTTCTTTTTTCAAGAATAATTTTTGAAATCATCCTGGCTCTATCGGCTCTAAAATTATAGAAAAATATTCCATCACCTTTTTCTATGATTCCTTCTTTATCTAAAAGAGTTGGTTCAAAATGTTCATCTGTCTTACCTGCTTTATAATATTCTTCCGCAACGACAGAAGCTTTTTGGGCTTCAAAAATATTTCCCTTCCCTTCAAAAATTAATCCAGTAGTTTTTTCAAGTCTATCCCAATTATTATCTCTATCCATAGCAAAATATCTTCCACAGATAGTAGCAATCTTTCCAATACCTATTTTTTTAATTTTAATCTCAAGTTCTTTTATATATTTAACAGCACTCTGCGGAGCGGTATCTCTACCATCTGTAAAACAGTGAATATAGACATCACTAATTCCAGCTTTTTTTGCAATTTCCAAGAATGCATACAAATGACTACTATGACTATGCACTCCACCTGGACCAAGCAGACCCATCACATGAAGTTTAGATTTGTTTTTCTTTACGTGGGCAAAGAGGTTTTTAAAAACTTTATTTTTCTCATACGAACCAGACTTTATTGCGTCCCCAATTCTCACAAGATCAGAATAGACAACTTTACCTGCACCAATTGTTGTGTGTCCAACTTCGCTATTGCCCATTTGTCCCTCTGGTAAACCCACAGCAAGACCACTAGCCTTTAGTAGACCGTGTGGATATTCCTTCCAGAGTTTATCGAAGTTTGGTTTCTTGGCTTCTTCTATTCCGTTAAATTCTTTTTCCTTTCTGACACCCCAACCATCGAGAATTATAAGAACGATCTTTTTAATTTGTTTTTTACCAACCATTTTTATTAACTTACTTTAAAAGCTTTCCTGCCTGGGTATTCTGCCTTCCCTTTCATCTCTTCTTCAATCCTAAGTAGTTGATTGTATTTACAAACTCTTTCACTTCTACAAAGTGAGCCTGTTTTTATTTGTCCTGTTCCAAGACCGACGACCAAGTCGGCAATAGTGTTGTCTTCTGTCTCTCCTGATCTGTGCGATACAACACTTGTATAACCTGCTTTTGTTGCCATATTTATTGCATCAATAGTTTCTGAAATTGTTCCAATCTGGTTTACTTTAATCAAAATAGAATTGCCAGCTTTTTTATCTATTCCCTCTTGGAGTTTTTTTACATTTGTAACAAAAAGATCATCCCCAACTATTTGCACTTTCTTACCAAGTTTTTTTGTAAGTAGTTGATATCCTGTCCAATCATCCTCAGCTAGACCGTCTTCAATAGAAACAATTGGATACTTAGCAACCAAATTTTCATAAAACGATACCATTTCTTCACTTGTTAATTCTTTCTTTTCACTAGCAAGAATATATTTATTTTTTTCCTTATCAAACAATTCACTTGTCGCACCGTCTATTGCAATAGAAATATCTTTTCCTGGTTTATATCCAGCAAGTTCAATAGCTTCAATAATAACTTGAATAGCTGATTCATTGTTTGGTAAAGATGGAGCGTAACCACCTTCATCACCAACAGAAACATTAAGCTTTCTTCCCTTCAATATCTTTTTCAAAGCGTGAAAAGTTTCAGCTCCATATCTTAATGCTTCTGCAAAAGTTCCGGCTCCTATAGGCATTATCATAAATTCCTGCAAGTCAGTTGAATTTTCAGCATGTCTTCCTCCATTTATAATATTCATCATTGGAACAGGCATTCTCATCGGGAATCCAGTTTTCCCTATTTCTTTAAAATATTTATAGAGTGGTTTCTTTTGACTCTTTGCAGAGGCATGAGCAAAAGCCATAGAAACTCCAAGAATCGCATTAGCACCAATTTTTTCTTTGTTCTCTGTGCCGTCTACTTCAATCATTTTATTATCTAAAGTTCTTTGATTCCATTCTTTACCAACAAGAGCTTTCTTTAAAATAGTATTCACATTTGAAACAGCATTAAGCACACCTTTTCCTCCATATCTTTTTGAATCTCCGTCTCGAAGTTCTATAGCTTCATAACTTCCTGTAGATGCACCTGATGGCACTGCAGCTCTACCAAATGATCCATCACTCAATGTTAAATCAACTTCAACGGTAGGATTACCTCTTGAATCCAATATTTCTCTCGCTAATATCTTAGAAATCTTTTGCATATATTTATAAATAAATCTAATTATTAAAACATCGCTATTTTAACACAACAAAAAAGTAAAATACTAATTAATCTAAAATTGGGCAACAAAAAATAGAAAAAGAAAATGTCCAGTCCGACTGAGTCGGACTGGACAAAAAAATCATTTCCAAGACATTATTACATGTCTCAGCAATCTCCTATGAATATTGATAATCGGAAACAAATAAACCGGTTGCAAACAACAATTTTTCTTTGTGGTTTTCAGACACTTCAGAAGTGATTTAAAGAGGATTTTGCCTCCTTCACAAACAACCTGTGAATGCCTTAACTTACCCAATATAAGTGCGTGAGCTATTTTCTTTGCTTTCAAAAACATACCCGTACCTTCGACAACATCTCTTTTTGTTAAAACAATGTCAGCTTTTTGTTTTCTTTTCTTTTTATGCTGACTTACGGTCAAATCGACAGTGACGATTGTATCCCTAAATTTAAAAAACAAATCAACACCATAAATCTTATCAAGGGGAGAATCAATAGCAACAAAAAGTTGCAGCTCTTCCTTGTTCGGCCACAAACGAAATGCAACCTGACCGAAAAGTGCTTCTGCAATTTCAGTGTTCGGACTATTTGGATTCCACCCAATAGGTTGATTATCCATAGCCATCTGAAGCGCACGAAAAAAATCACATTTTTTTTTGCTTACCCTAATCTTTTTCCCCTTACTTGAAATACCTGTCACATCCTTTTCAAAAACATGTCCAGCTTCCGACATTTCACTCATAGTACTCCTATTTTTAAAGAACCTAATTAGAAATTATCCCTCTATAGCAATAATAACCAAATACAAAAAGAGGTCAACCTTTTGACCCCTTGACCAGACACTATATATGACTCAGAAATTATTCTTCTCTAATCCATTCAAAACGAGGTTTTACTACTCCCTCAACCTCAACATTTTCTAAAAACATTCCCAAAGGTCTAACCCAAAATCCTCTATCTCCATAAAGGGCTTGATATACAACTAGATCCTCCAGTGTTTCTGAATGTCTCGCTTGAGCAATTACTTTATACTCATTACCTTTATAATGTTTGTAAATTCCAAGTTTTATCATACCCTAAATACCGTGACATTTCTTGAACTTCTTCCCACTTCCACAATAACAAAGATCATTTCTACCTATTTTTTCATGGTCTGTTTTTGAGCCGACAACCACATTAGTGTCTTCCTTTCCTTCTGCTCCAGCTTCTTTCATATATTTCTGAGTATCTTTTAGTTTTTGTTCTTCTTGCACAAAAGCACCAGCACCAATATGTGGCAAAAGACCTACCACCTGTTCCTTCACGGCTTCCTGCATTTCCTTAAATAATCTGAGTCCGTCTTTTTTATATTCAACAAGCGGGTCTCTTTGTCCGTAAGCTCTCAAATTTACGCTTGAACGCAAATAGTCCATAACCTCAAGGTGATCAACCCAAAACATATCTACAGCTTGGAGCATTATTATTCTTGCAATTCGGTAAAATTCCGCTTCGCCAATCTGTTTTTTCTTTTCTTCAACCCCTTTTATAACTTCTTCATTACCAGAAATTATTTCATCTAATTTTTCTTTTATGTCTGCTATATTTCCAATCAAAACTTTTCTCCTTCTTTCGTAAACAGTTTTTCTTTGGAAGTTTAAAACATCATCATAATCAAGTATATGTTTTCTAGCATCAAAATTAAAACCTTCTATTTTTGTCTGAGCACTTTCAAGAGATCTTGTGATGAATGAATTTTCTATCGCTTCATCTTCAGGTATTCCAAATCTTCCCATCATCTTTTTTACTGCATCGTTTGCAAATATCCTCATTAGAGAATCCTCCATTGAAACATAAAACTGAGTCTTACCTGGATCTCCCTGTCTTCCTGCTCTTCCTCGTAGCTGGTTATCTATTCTTCTTGCTTCATGTCTTTCTGTACCGATAACACAAAGTCCTCCAAGGCCTTTTATCTTCTCATATTCTTCATTATCAAATGGAACTCCACCAAGTTTTATATCCACACCTCTACCAGCCATGTTTGTCGCAACAGTAACCGCACCAAATTTTCCAGCTTGAGCTACTATCTCTCCTTCTTTCTCATGGTTTTTAGCATTTAATACGCAATGAGTAATTCCTTCTCTCTGTAAGTATCCAGAAAGTTCTTCATTTTTCTCAATTGAAACTGTACCTATAAGCACAGGCTGACCTGTGGCGTTTATTTTTTTTACGTCTCTTGCAAGAGCTTTTAATTTTCCGTGTTCAGTTTGAAATATAAGGTCATTTAAATCACTCCTTGCTATTGATTTGTTTGTTGGTACAAGCAAAGTGTCTGTATGATAGACTTTCAAAAATTCTTCCGCTGAAGTAAGTGCTGTTCCTGTCATACCAGAAAGCTTCTTATACATTCTAAAATAATTTTGGAATGTAATAGAAGCAAAAGTTCTTGATTCTTTTTGAACCTTTACACCTTCTTTGGACTCTATAGCTTGATGCAAACCTTCTGACCATCTTCTACCTGGCTGAAGTCTTCCAGTAAATTCATCAACAATGATTATTTCATCTTCCTTTACTACATAATCTTTATTCAATTCAAAAAGCGCCTTAGCTCTAACAGCGGTTTCTAAATGATGTACGTATTTGATACCACCATCTGTATATATATTTTCAACACCTAAAGATTTTTCTGCTCTGTTTATTCCAGCATCTGTCAGCTGTATCGCCTTCATCTTTTCATCTACAGTAAAATCTACATCTTTAACAAAATTTCTAACAATTTTTGTGAAGACATCGTAAAGACTTTCTGAATCTTGAGTTGGAGCAGATATAATAAGAGGCGTTCTTGCTTCATCAATCAAAATAGAGTCAACTTCATCTACAACTGCAAAGTGATAATCTCTTTGTCTAAGTTTATCAATTTCATATTCAATATTGTCTCGGAGATAATCAAAACCATATTCATTATTTGTTCCGTAAGTTATATCAGCAAGATAAGATTCCTTTCTTGTACAAGGTCTCAAAAATTCATAAACAATTTTAAAAGATCCCAATTCATCTCTTTTTTCATCTAGTGGATCTTTTTCTGACTGGTGACTTGGATCATAAAGAAATGAAGACTCATGATTAATTACCCCAACTGACAAGCCTAGAAAAGAATAAATTTGTCCCATCCAAACAGCGTCTCTTCTTGATAAATAGTCGTTAACTGTAACTATGTGAACTCCTTTTCCTTCAAGTGCATTTAGATATGCAGGAAGAGTTGCAACAAGAGTTTTTCCTTCTCCAGTTCGCATTTCAGCGATATTTCCTCTGTGTAGAATAATTCCACCCATAAGTTGAACGTCAAAATGTCTTTGACCCAAAGTTCTTTTTGAAGCCTCTCTAACGATGGCAAAAGCTTCTGGTAATATGGAATCAAGAGTTTCTCCTTTTGATATTCTTGTTTTAAATTCTACTGTCTTTGCTCTTACTTCTTCATCTGAAAGTTTAGAAAAAGATTCCTCAAAAGCATTGATTTGCTTAATCAATGGCTCTAAAGTCTTCATGTATCGGCTCTGTCTGTCTCCAAATATATTGCTTAAAAACATAGGGTTATAATAGCACAAAAAAGAAAACCGCCAAACGGCGGTTTTCTTTTTAAAAGGATTGATATTATCTCTTCTTCTTAGCTACTTTCTTTACAGCTTTCTTAGCTGCCTTCTTTGCTTTCTTTTTTGCTGCCATTTTAGTTTTTCTAAAACTTTATTTTAGAAATGAATTATTTTTTTTAAAGCCTAAGACATCTTATCGACTTGCTAAAATATTAGCACAAGATATCTGACACTTATAATTTTATAACAAGCAGAAAAAAATACAATAGTTTTTTATCATTTTGTTTTAATTTAAAATTAATTTCTAAAAAAACTTTTTTCAAAATAAAAATAAAATAAATTTCATTAAACAAATTCAACTTCTTCTTCCAAAAATAATCCAGTTTTTTCTTTTACAATATTTTTTATATATTCAGAAAATATTTTTATATCAGAAGTTTTTGCTTTGCCATAATTTACTATAACTAATGCTTGTTTTTCGTATACGCCAACATCCCCTTTTCTATAGCCCTTTAATAGACATATTTTATCTAAAACAAAACCCAAAGGTATCTTTACACGCTCTTCATCTAAATCAAACTTAGGAAGTAACGGAAACTTTTCTAAAAGTTTTTTGTAATTTTCTTTAGTTAAAATTGGATTTTTAAAAAACGAACCAGCACTTCCAAGATCTTTTATTTCAGGTAATTTATTTTTTCTAAAATCAATTATTTTATTTCTGATATCATCAACAGAAAAGTTATCCACAGTTTTATTTGAAAAAATATTTTTTAATTCTGAATATTTTAAATTCGCAAAAAACTTTTTTGATAATTTATATGAGGCAGAAAGTACAATTAAAGTTTTTTTATTTTTAAATAAACTATTTCTGTACTCAAAATTGCAATCTTTGTTTGATAAAGAAAAAACAGTAAAATTTTCTATATCTAAGACTTCAACTTCTTCTATAAAATCTTTTACTTCTGCTCCGTAAGCTCCAATATTCTGTACAGCAGAAGCACCAACAGTTCCTGGTATATTAGAGAGATTTTCAAGCCCATAGAGTTTATTCTTTATAGAAAAAGAAACAATTTCATCCCAGTTTTCTCCTGCACCACACTTTAATATTGAAAAATTATTATCAACTTCAATGATCCCCCTTCCCATCATTTCATTTTTTATAATCAAACCATCAAAACCACCATCAGAAAAAATAGTATTTGAACCTCCGCCTAAAACAAAAAACTTCAAAGAGTTATCTTTACAAAAAACAACAGCCTCTTTTAATTCATTTAAGTTTTTAATAACACAGAAAAAACGAGCATCCCCGCCCGTTCTCATTGTGCAAAAATTCGCTAGTCTTACTTTTTCTTTTATATCAAGCAAGTTATTTATATTATTCCAACTTATGACCGGCGGGGGCTAACCTCCAAAAAATGTCTTTATGTGAGTGCAACCGCCGGTCGTAACTTGAAACAATCTTTTCTGAATGAACTTTTATACTATATCATATATTAAAATACATTTCACATAAATATTCCATGAAATGTACCCAAAAAAGTAACGAACAAAGTGGAACTTCAATCTATTTCCTTAATTCCAGAAACGTAAAGCCCCACCGAAGTGGGGCTACACGTAGACATTCGTTAGGGCTAACACATTGCTAGCACTCACAAACTGTATTATATCACATATAGAAATAAAAGCAAATTATTCGTATTGCAGGGTTTTAGACCAAATAGCGTTTATCATTTTCTTTCCTTCAATTTCAAAAGAAGGATTCATTTTTATAGCTTTATTTATTTCCCCTACTGACTGAGACAGTAATCCTTGCTTATAATAATCCACAGCTCTTACAGTATAAGCTCTTGTTATATTTTCATCAGAAGCTTGTGAAGTATTTATAAGTTCCAAGGCACTTTTCTCATCACCGCTCATAATAAGCATAGACGCATAAAGAATTTTTGGTTTATCAATACTCTTATCAAGCTCATACACCATCTTCGCTTCGTCTCTAGCTTTTTCTTTTTCTCCCAAATTTATATAACTCTGTATAAGCTCAAAAGCTATTGTTTGCTTGTTAGGTGAAAGCTCTTTTGCTTTTTCCAAGAAAGGCATCGCTAAGTCTGATCTTCCGATGTTGTTTAACATTGAACCAGTAAATAATTGATATCTAGCATCATTTGGAGTTTTAAGTATCTGTTCATGCATTTCTTCCAAAGCATAATTTATATAAGCGAGTTTTGTTTCGTTTGTGACTCCTTTAGAAAAACCAACTTTTTGTGACATGTTGAGCAACTGTTCTCTAATCTCAGGATTTGCAAAAGTTTTATAAGCTATCGCTTTCTTAAAAGACTCCATGGTCTGCTCTGCTGTTAAGGCAACAACTTTTTTGTCCTTTACGCTATATTCTTGAGCGCTCATAGCTTTTATCAAAAATGTATTCGCCATGATCGGACGAATATTCACCCACCACAAAGTAAAGCCGAGCATAAGAACAATAATAATAGCTAAAATATTTTTTAAGTCTTCACTCATTTCAAAATCTTCATATTTTTTTGGGACCTTAATCAAATCTTCTTTTCCATCTGTCTCCGTAAAATATAAATAAGACAAAACAGTAAAGAACAAGAAATAACTAACTAGATTGTCAAAAACAAAAAGATTCTGGAAGAAATACGCTGCTAGAAGTCCAACAATTAGTGCTTTCTCAAATACTTCTCTTTTACTTTTCCAGACAACGTAAAGGCAAGAAATAAATATTGCTAAATACGAAAGCAGTCCAAGTGCTCCACCTGCGACAAGCATATCGAGTGGCATATTGTGCGCCCTATCAAACCAAGATTCCTGACCATACATTCTTGGATCATAATATTTATTAAATACATAATTAAATCCATCCTGTCCCCATCCTAAAATTGGTTTCTCAATAAATCCTTTAATAGCCATTGGCCAAACATATTGTCTGGCTTGACCCTGAAGAGATACGTTACTCCAAGATATCGCAGAAAGTCTATTTAGAGTTGGATTACTCTTTATCCAGCTCATATCCTTTACCACAAAGAAAGCACCGACAATAAGAATTATTGCTAAAATTTTAATTATTGAAACCCTCTTCATTACAGACTCTTTCTTTTCCCAGATAGCAGAAATAATAAAGGTTACAAGTATTCCTCCCAAGAAACCTAAAATAACTCCTCTTGTTTGTGTTTTCCAAATACCCCAAAAATTTAATAGCGCAATTAAAATGTATGCATAAAATTTCCAATCGCCCAACCATCTTTTTACCATAATCCAAGAACCGATTACATTTTTTTTAATAACATCTTTATATAGAAGAATCAAAGCAAAGAAAATATTAAAAAGAAAATATACAGCTATATAAATGGCGTTACCAAGTGGACCAGAAATTCTAACAAGTGGGTCTGCAGCTTCTTTACTAGAAACTACTTTCACTAACATAAAGAGGCTGGCAACAACTGAAGATCTAAAAAACCAAAGCCAGTTTTCTTCACTCTTCATTACAGTTCCAAAAACAACAAGATAAGCCCAAAGATGAACAAGTGTGACAAAACCATCCATTCTCTCAAAGTTACTCCAAAGAGCTTTTGTTGGTGCTACAGCAAAAATATCTGCAAGAAGCATCACTAAAGTAAAAGCAGAAACAGAAATTAAAATCCAAGAAAACTTTGGTCTATACTCTTTATAATTTATAGCCAAAACTAAATATAGTGCAAAAATAATTTCTACGATTATTCTAAAGGCGAAATTCTTTCCTGTGATATAAGGGAAAAACATACTATTCGCCACAAAAAATGGTATTAGTAGCACCCCCCAAAGACCTGCAATAATACTGTATTTTAATATTTCTTTCATAATAATAATTAATTACTAATAATTTTCTATATACGGCTCTATTAAAAGCGTGTTGGGTTTCTTTAAAAACCGATTTCTTTTTGCTTTATCGTCAAAAATATATAGAGCATACCCTCCATGCCCACCGCCACAATACTTCTTTGCTTTCTCATTAAAAGTCGGCAACTTAGACATACCCTCTTTTAGTTGTACTTGATAGGAAATTTTTACAGCCTTACATATTTCATTAAAATTTTTTCCATAAATACCTCCGCATGCTATTTTACCAGCTTTTTCTATTTGATCATAATCTCTTTTTAGATCAACATTACTTGGGGTGTTGTGAGTTTTATCTGTCCAAAGAAGAGCCATCTTACCAAAAAGAAAATCAGGGTTAATCTTTACTTCTAAAACAGGAATTTTCCCACTTCTCCACGCGCATAAACCAGTCTCGACTATAACCGCTGGATCCTGCCAACCTACTCCAAGATCTAGTTCAGAAGCAATGCAGTCATTTCCACAAAGCAGCGCATACCCCGCTGATCCTCCAAGCCCTGCTCCTTTGTTATATTTCCAATCATCAAGTTTTACTTTTGGGGTAATAGTACAGTTTGCGACAAAAGCCCCGTCTCTAGAAAACTTTGGGACGTCTAGCCATCCTCCTGCGAAGTCTATTCTTAAAGGCACTTCATTTGGAACATTTATTCTTCTACGGATTTCTGTTGTCGAAATCTTTTCAAAAGATAGACTCTTTGGTAACTGGACATATTTTGCACCATACTTTTTACAAAACTTAATTTTCTCTTTTGCATGCTTGTCATCTTCGGTAGCAGCAAGAATGTCAGGCTTCATTTTTATAAAAATATCTTTAAAATCAAAAATTGGGTCATCAAGATTCTCCCCCATAACAACCTCGTCTACAAAAGAAATAGATTCGAGGAGGTATTTCTTATGCACTTCCGGTAAAGCCGATTTCCTACCTTTATATTTTTGCAAGACTACATCGCTAGCAAAAGAAACAATAAGATAATCACCCAAGGCTTTTGCCTGTTTAAAAAACTCTACATGCCCTGCGTGAAGGATGTCATAGCATCCAGAAACAAAAACTTTTTTCATATTTATTTGACTTATATTACCACAGACAATCAATAGTGGAATAATACTGTGAAAATGGTAATATTCTGGCTATAAAACCAAGATGCCCACAATATCACTTAGCTACATAAAAGAAAAGTGGAATCATACTGGATTCCAGAGATATCTCAAAAACACAGGCTGGATGTTTTTTGGTAGACTCTTCACTCTCGGTATTTCTTTTTTGGTTGGTATATATATAGCACGTTATCTTGGACCATCAAATTATGGGCTACTTAACTACGTTATGAGTTTTGTTGGATTGTTTGCTTTCTTAACATCTTTTGGGATAGATAGTATTGTAGGGAGAGAAATAATAAAAGACCATAATAAAAAGGATGAAATAATAGGTACTGGATTTTATTTAAAAATAATCGGGAGTATATTAGCTATATTAAGCATATTTATCGTTTCTTTTTTCACGACAAAAGACTTTTTTACCCTAGGACTTATCTGGATTTTTTCTCTTAATTTTATCCCCTCAGCTTTTAATATAATAGAGATATATTTTCAATCACAAGTACTTTCAAGAAAAGTTGTTACTGCTCAAGTAATATCAAATATAATATCAGTGACTTTAAAAATTATCTGCATCACCTTTGGAAAAGGAATATTCTGGCTATCGGTTATTTATATAGCAGAAACAACAATTTATGCGGTCATACTATTATTCTCATTTAGGAAATTTGGTAACCACATAAAAAGTTGGAAATTTAATACAGAAATTGCAAAATCTCTTTTGAAAGACTCTTGGCCACTAATGCTTGCGTCAATTGCTATCGGTATATATATGAAAATAGACCAAGTTATGATAAAAAACATGCTCGGAAACGAACAATCTGGTGTTTATGCGGTGGCAGTAAAGCTTGCTGAAGCCTGGTATTTTATACCGATGCTGATATGCACTTCCATATCCCCATCTATAATAAATGCATTAAAGATTAGTAAAGAACTATTCGAAAAAAGACTTAAAAAACTATACTTCGCAATGTTTTGGTTGTCTTTTTCAATAGCTGGTGTAACTACAATTGCGGCCTACCCTGTAATTAAAATATTATTTGGCACCCCTTACCTTGGGGCTGTACATACACTACAAATATATGTTTGGGCAGGTATAGGGGTTTCTTTAGGGGTTGCAATGAACCAATATATACTCGCCCTAAATTTAACTAAAATTTCTTTTTACACAACGATACTCGGCGCTATCATAAATGTGATACTTAATCTCATTTTAATACCAAAGATAGGAATTATCGGAGCCGCAATAGCGACGCTAATATCGTACACAACTTCAACGTTAGGCGTTTTTATCTTTAAAAACACAAGGACTCACGGGGTTTTATTTTTAAAGGCAATCATTAATAAATAAAAATGTGTGGAATCTCTGGAATAATTAAATTTAATAATAAAGTTAGGCACAACGAAATTGAAACTTTTTCAAATTATCTTTTTCATCGTGGCCCAAACAGTTCTGGTGTTTGGATAAATAAAAATGAAAATGTTGCACTTGGCCACAGAAGACTTTCGATTTTAGACTTATCAATTTCTGCATCTCAACCAATGTCTTTTGATGATTATCAAATAGTTTTTAACGGTGAAATTTATAATTTTATTGAAATCAAAAATGAATTAGAAAATTGTGGATTTAAATTTTCGACAAATTCTGATACAGAGGTGATACTTAAATCTTACAAAAAATGGGGAGACAAAATGCTCGATAAATTCAATGGAATGTGGGCTATTGCAATTTACAATGAAAAAAAAGATGAACTTTTTTTATCCAGAGACAGGTTTGGCATTAAGCCACTTTATTATTACTTGAATGAAGATGTATTTATATTCTCTTCAGAAATACAGGCCATTCATAAATTTTTGGGTAATAATACCCCCCTAAATAGAGAAGTTCTAAAAAACATCGCAAATGGAGATTTTTCCCATCACGGAACAGATCAAACGTACCTAGAAAATACGCATTCACTACTTGCCGGGCATAATCTAATCTATAGAAATAAACAAATCATTAAATATCAATGGTACTCAATAAAGAAGGTAAGCGTTCCAAAAGAATTTGACGAACAAGCAAAAATACTAAGAAATTTAATTTGTGATTCATGTAAATTACGATTAAGAAGTGATGTGCCAGTAGGTACATGTCTGTCCGGAGGATTAGATAGCAGTAGTATTGTGGGAGTAATTAATAATTATAAACCCGATTACAATTCAAGATTCAACAACTATAAACATCATTCTTTCTGTGCGACCTTTAAAGGAACTCCTATAGACGAAAGTACAAAAGCAGAAAAGGTAGCAAAAAAATTTAACTTAGAATTAAACACCATTGATATAAAAGCACCAACAGAGAAAGAACTTGTAAATTTTTTACTCAAATGTGATGGACCAATGAATTCTCTTGCTTTTTACCCTATAACGAAACTATACGAAAAAATTAAAAAAGAAAATATCACGGTTACATTAGATGGACAAGGTCCAGATGAAATGTTGGGAGGATATAGACCACTTTCAGAAGCACTGACAACGGCATTTCAAAAAAGAAAATTTAAGTGGTTTTGGGACATATACAAGACCTATTCTAATCAGGGAGAAAGTGCGCAATTTAGCGCCAAAAAAAATTCTAGAAAAACTCTATTTTTATTTGCATTCCAAAATATGAAAAAAATACTAAAAGATATTCTTGTAAAATTTAAACTTTTAAAAACACATTTTAACGACTACGGCCATCCAATATTTATAAAATCAAAGCTAGATATAAGTTTGTACAAACAATTTTTTTTCTCTCCCCTTCCAGGAATATTACAGCAGTATGATAGGTGTTCAATGTCTAATGGTGTAGAGTGCAGAATGCCATTTATGGACTACAGAATAGTTGAGTTTATATTTTCCTTACCAGAAGAATCAAAAATTGGAAACGGTTATACCAAAAGAGTTCTCAGGGAAGCAATGAAAGGTATTGTGCCTGATGATACGCGCCTCGATAAACACAAACTTGGTTTTAATGCTCCAATCGTTGATTGGTTTAAGGGAGAATTAAAAAACTTCATGCTCAAACAAATGGATACTAAAGAATTTGAAAATTCAGAATTTTTTGACGCAAAAACTATTAAAAAACAATTTAACAAGTTTATTTTATCCAAAGAACCACAATGGGATACAGCTTGGAAATTTTGGGGGCCTGTTCACTTAACGTGGTGGCTAAATGAACTAAAAAAATAACATGAATTCACCAATAGTCCTATTTGTCTATAACAGACCTTATCATACTAAGAAAACACTTGAGGCTCTTAAACACAATATTCTTGCAAAAGAAAGTGAACTTTTTATTTTTGCTGATGGTCCCAAAAAAAATAAAGAGGATTTAGAAATAAAGCAAGTAAGAGAAATTATTAATAATGTCAGCGGGTTTAAGAAAGTTTATGTAAAAGAGAGTCCAATCAATTTAGGTTTAGCTCAGTCTATAGTAGGTGGTGTCACTGAAATTTTAAATAGATACAAAAGTATTATTGTCTTGGAGGACGATATAATCACCTCACCTTTTTTTCTAAATTACATGAATGAAGCATTAGAAATGTACAAAGAAGATATTGAAGTCATGCATGTTTCCGGATATTTTTTTAAAATTAAAGAAAAACTCCCGCAAACTTTTTTTTATAATCAAACGACATGCTGGGGATGGGGCACATGGAGTAGAGCTTGGATTAATCTTAGTATGGATCCAAATTATCTATTAAGTGAAATAAAAAAAAATAGGCATGGCGAACACAGATTTAATATTGATGGATCAAATGATAGTTTTATTAAACAACTTCAGATGAATATTTCTGGCGAGCTTAGGACATGGGCAATAAAATGGCAAGCTAGTGTCTTTATTAAAAATGGGCTATGTCTCCATCCAAGATATTCTTATACGACCAATATTGGATTAGATGGTAGTGGGCAGAATTGTGGTAAGACAAAAAAATTTGATATACCTATCGTAAGTAATTATTCAGAAATAAAAAGAATACCACTTGTAGAATCAAAAGAAGCACGGCAGGCAGTTATTAACTATAATAAAAGATACTTTTATATTAATAAGTGCAGATCGTTTATTAAAAAAATAATCAATTTAATAATTAAATTGTAAATGGAAAAAAAACTAACAACAATAGAATATTGGGACCAAATTAACAATAATAAAGGTTTTACGCCAGCTGACAAAGACAATCCAATTAGAATATTCATAGAGAAACATGTTACACCAAAAAAAGACGGTAAGGTTTTTGAAGTAGGATGTTTTCCAGGTTCATATTTGTCTGTATTTTCTAATCTTGGTTATGAGCTTAATGGTATAGATTATTCGTTATTAACTGAATCAAATTTAAATAATTGGTTAGTAGAAAAAAAATACAAAGTTGGACAAATAAAAAGTGGAAACTTCTTCGATGTGCAACCGGGAGAACATTATTTTGATGTCGTTTGTTCTTTTGGTTTTATCGAGCATTTTAATGATTATTTATCTGTAATAGAGAAACACGGAAACTTTGTTAAATCCGGTGGAAAACTTATTATAACCACTCCAAATTTTAAAGGTAAAATTCAAAAAAAATTTCATACTTTTTTTGACAATGAAAATTTAATCAAGCACAATTTAGATTCCATGGATCCTTTTCAATGGAGAGTTCACATGGAAAAAAAAGGTTTTGAGACTGAGTTTTGTGGATGGTTTGGAAATTTAGTTTTATGGGTAGAAAGACAAAAGCGTCCTATTAATAAAAAAATAATATTAAAAATACTTTTTTTTATCTTAAGAATAATTAAAAAAATACAGATACCCAATAATAAGTCATATTCTCCTTACTGTGGATTAGTTTTAATAAAAAAATGAAAATACTTCAAGTTAACACTTTTGATAGTGGTGGAGGGGCAGCGAAATTTTGTGTTAGACTCAAAAAATATTTGGATAACTTTTCGACCAACTGGCTATTAGTAAAAAAAAGTAAAGATGAAAATAATATTCAAATAGGCCCTACACTTACCCAAAAAATTTTAAACAAACTTTTTAGTTTAGAGGGCGCCGGCCGAAATACTTTTTCATTATTTAAAAAACTACCTTTCTGGAATCAGATAGACCTGATACATTTTCACAATTTACACGGCGGATTCTTCAATATATGTTCCTTATCAAAACTATCAAAAGAAAAAAAGTGTATATGGACACTCCATGACCCTTGGATTATAAACAATAAGAAAGAACTAGTACCCGAATATAAAAATATTTTTAAGACAGAGAATTTAATTTTTAATTACTTTAAGACGAAAGCTATAAATGATTCAAATATTATACTTGTCACACCTTCAGTATGGCTTAAAGAAAAAGTCCAAATAGAATATCCAAACAAGAAAATTGTAGTGATTAACAATGGTGTAGACATTGAAGTTTTTTCTCCATTAGACAAAGAAGAAGCAAGAAATAAACTAGAATTACCCACCGATAAGAAGATAATACTATTCACAGCAAACGGTGGAATAAAAAATACAGAAAAAGGATCATCCTATCTAGAGGAGATTGAAAAACAGTATCGTGATGTTTTGGTTATCAAACTTGGAGGCAATGACAAATACATAGAAAACGAAAAAACTTTGGCTTTGTATTATTCATCTGCTGATCTCCTGCTATTCCCATCTCTCGCAGAGAACTTCCCATTAAGTATACTCGAAGCAATGTCCTGCGGTACACCTGTTGTGGCCTTTAACACTGGTGGTATTGCAGAAATAATTAATCACAAAATAAATGGATATGTATCGGAGTATAAAAATATTCAAGATTTAATAAATGGAATAAATTTTATTTTAGAACAAAAAGATGATAGTCTAAGATATAATGCTAGGAAAAAAATCATGGAGAAATTTGATTCTAATGTAATTTTTAAACAGTATTTAGACTTATACAAAGAAACAACAACAAAATGAAAATATCAATTATAATGCCTACATATAACTGCGGACAATATATCAAAAAAGCTATTGATAGCGTTTTAAAACAACCTTATAACGACAAAGAACTCATTGTTATTGATGGTGGATCAAAAGACGACACGGTCGAAATATTAAAATCATACGGAGATAAGATAGAGTGGGTTTCAGAAAAAGATAATGGTCAAGCAGATGCAATAAATAAGGGATTTAAAAAAGCCAAAGGAGAAATCGTGACTTGGCTAAACGCAGATGACTATTACGAGCCCGACATCTTTGAATATGTGGTAAAAGAATTCGAGAAAGATCCACAAGTCGTCCTAGTATACGGAAACTGTAAATCTGTATCTAAATTGAATACTAGTGTAAATATACCTCCTAAAAATATAACAAGTCGAGATATGATCCAAAAGGGTAACTTTATTTTTCAACCCGCCTCTTTTTATCGCATGGAGACAATTAAAAAAATAAACTATCTAAATGACAAATTAAACTTTTGGATGGAATACGAGATGTTTATACAGCTACTAAAAAATGGAAAAGGGTTTTACGTTGATAAATTTTTGGCTAATTTTACGTTGAGAGAAGATCAAAAATCAAATTTTAAAAATATAATAGAGATGGATAAAGAATTATATAGCATTAGCCGTAAACATGGTGGAAACCATTTTTCAAAAATATTTTTTAAAAAAGTATTTAATCAAGCGGTTAATCTTTTTAGACAAAGAAATGAAAAAACTCTTTAAAAAAACCATAAAAATAATACTGTCCCCCTTTGTAATAAAAGATTATTTATCTTACATAAACAGAGACGATAAAAAGAGATTCTCTATTAAGTTGAGTGACTTTTACCCTTGTGTTAAAGACAAAACTATTAAAACAAATTTTGATGCACATTACATATATCACACAGCATGGGCAACTAGAAAAGTAAAAGAAATTAACCCTACTATTCACATAGACATTTCTTCTAGTTTATATTTTTCTAGTATAGTTTCTGCCTTTGTTCCCATTGATTTTTTTGATTATAGACCAGCAGAATTAAATCTTTCTAACCTTAAAAGTAATCACGCAGATTTAACAAAACTCCCCTTTCCGAATGATAGTATAAAATCTTTGTCATGTATGCACACAATTGAACATGTTGGACTTGGCAGATATGGAGATACAATTGATTCTGATGGTGATCTTAAAGCAATATCAGAACTAAAGAGAGTTTTAGCAAAAGGCGGTTCTTTATTATTTGTGGTGCCCGTCGGGGAACCAAAAATAGAGTTCAATGCTCATAGAATTTATTCTCACGAACAAATAATGGAATATTTTGGTGATTTAAAATTGAAAGAATTCACTCTCATTACCGACGACGGAAAATTCATAGAAAACGCCTCCAAGAATCTAGTTAATAACCAAAAATACGGATGTGGTTGTTTTTGGTTTAAAAAATAAAAATATGATAACAGTAAAATTACAGGGAGGTCTGGGAAATCAAATGTTCCAATATGCTTTTGGAAGAAGTTTATCTATTAAAAAAGGAGAAAATCTGACATTAGATATAAGCAGTTTTAACAACACAGCGATTATAGATACCAAAAGAAAATATCTTTTGGATAATTTTAATATTAAACCTCTAATATCTGAAACAGATACTTTTCAATCAATAGACAGATTTTTTTGGAAAGTTATAAATAATACGGGGTTGCTTTTAAAAAAGGATTTCCACATTCACTACCATTCTTTTTTTAACAAAGTACCTTTAAAAAAATTTGATAGCTATTTCCAAAGCTATAAATATTTTGAACAGTATCAAGAAGAAATTAGAAAAGATTTCAGTTTAAAAATAGAACTTCCAAAAAAGGCTTTAGAAATATTAAACACAATTAAAAATAAAAATTCTGTTTCCCTCCACGTTAGACGTGGCGATTATGTTTCAAATAAAAAGAATGCAAACACTTATGGAAGCTGTTCTTTAGACTATTATAGAAATGCTATATCCACAATATGTGGTAAAATTTCTAATCCTGTTTTTTTTGTTTTTTCTGATGATATAGAATGGGTAAAAAATGAATTAATAATAACCGCTGAAACAGTATATGTTAGTCAATACTCTTTTGGTGAAGTTGCGGAACTTTTTTTAATGAGTCAATGTAAAAATAACATCATTGCAAATAGCTCTTTTAGTTGGTGGGGTGCTTGGTTGAACAATGATAAAGATAAAATAGTAATATGTCCAAGAAAATGGACTCTCATTTCAAACTTTGATACGATTGATTTGATCCCAGATAATTGGATTAAACTTTGAGATGAAAAAAATAGACATATTAATTCCAAATTTTGACGACTTTGGCGCCCAAAGAGTTGCTATTAATGTGGCTAATTCTCTATGTAATGATTATGAAGTAAATTTCGTAGTTTTTAATGACAATGGGCCATTCAAAACATATCTAAATAAAAAAATAAAAATAATAAAATTAGATTATGGATTTTTTAACATACCCAAAATACGGATTTTCCCCAGATTTTTTCATTACCTAAATTTCATAAAAAACAACAAAACAGATATTTCAATAGCTTTCTCGCCAGTAGCAAATCTCATCGTACTTTTTACAAAAATACTAAAACCAAAATTAAAAACTATAATACAAGAACATGGCTACCCAAGTCTTGCAATTAAAGACAGACAAAATATGGGGCCAATACTAGAATGGTTTTTTCGCCATATAGTTTTTAAACTATATAATATTAGCAATATTTTTCTGTGTATAACAGAAGCAATAAAAGAAGATTTCACAAAAAACTTCGGAATTAAGAAAGAAATCATAAGAGTGGTAAGGAATCCAGTTGATATAGAAAAAATTAACAAATTAATAAATGAACCTATTCCCGATTTCAAGTTTAATCCTCAAAAAAAATATATTATTGGCATAGGTAGGCTCGTTGACCAAAAAAACTTTTTCAAACTCGTAAGTATTTTTCAGAAAGTTAAAAAAATAATCACAAACACAGAATTAATAATTTTAGGTGATGGACCAGATAAGGAAAATTTAGCCAAAAATGCAATGAAATTAGAATTAGGAGAATCAGTCCATCTTTTAGGTTTTAATAAAAATCCCTACGCTTTTTTAAAAAAATCTAATTGTTATTGTTTGACTTCAAACTGGGAGGGTCTACCTCAAGTCATTGCCGAAGCAATGATATGTAAAACACCAGTCATAGCAAACGATTGCAAATCAGGCCCTAGCGAAATGATTAATAATGGTAAAACTGGTTTTTTAATTCCAATGAGCAACGAGAATCTCTTCGTGGAATGTATTATCAATATTTTGGAAAATAAAGATTTGTGCAAAAAAATTACAGAAGAGGCATATTTATTTGCCCAAAAAGAGTATTCCATTGAACAATGTGTTATAAATTATAAGAGCATCTTAAATTCATTAACTATATAAAACATGTGTGGAATAATAGGAATAATTGCAAATAAAACAAAAAATTATAAACCCGAACTTGATCGAGGGATTTTTGCTTTACGCCATCGCGGACCAGATGGAAATGGAAGTTTCTATTTTGAAAACTGTGCTTTTGGCCACACAAGACTTAGTATTATAGACCTAAGCACTGGTAACCAACCAATGTTATCCGCCGATAATAATCTCGCAATTACTTTTAATGGTGAGATCTATGGATATAAAGATATAAAAGGAGATTTGAAGGACTATAGTTTTAAAACTACTTCTGATACTGAAGTTATTCTTGCCTTGTATGAGAAGTATGGTTCAAAAATGCTAGAAAAACTTCCTGGTATGTTTGCTTTTGGAATTTGGGATAATAAGTCAGAAACACTTTTTTGTGCAAGAGATCGTTTCGGTGAAAAACCTTTTTATTATGCAAAAGGAGAAAATGGCGAATTTGTTTTTGCGTCAGAGATTAAAGCTATACTTGCAACTGGTTTAGTTAAACCAATTTTAGATAAAACTTCCCTATTACATTACTTTAAACATCTTTATATAAATCCAAACAATACTATCTATAAAAACATCTTTACCCTACCACCAGCACACTTTCTTACTTATAAAAATGGAGAAATAAAAATAGAAAAATACTGGACCATACCAAAATTGAATGAAAAAATTTCTCTAACAGAAGCAACTGAAAAATTCAAACAACTTTTAGATAAGGCTGTATCAAAACAGTTAATTGCAGATGTTCCTGTTAGCGCATTTTTAAGTGGAGGATTAGATTCTTCTACAATAGTATCTGTCGCGAGCAAAATTAAACCAAATATTCAAACCATATCTTTTGGTTTTGGTGATTCCATAGATGAACTACCATTTGCAAAAGCTGTATCCAAGAAATACGACACCAAACATATAGAAATAAAATCAGAAGAATATAATATAGCCGGACTCTTTCTTGAAATGCAAGAAATATATGACGAACCTTTTGCAGATTCTTCAAATATACCGACGTACTTAATATCAAAATCTGCAAAACAATATGGAAAGGTAGTACTTACTGGAGATGGAGGTGATGAACTTTTTGGTGGATATACAGGTTGGTATAAACCAATATACTTTGCGCTTCAAAAATGTCCTCTCAAATTTTCCGTAATAGCAAAAGACTTGTTTAATATAATTTTCAAAAATTCTAGAGACGCTAAACTTGATTTATATTATCGTCTGCAAGGTTTTTTGAGTAAATTTAGAAATAAAAATCCATTACAATCTCATATTGAAAAAAATACTTATTTTTCTGACACAGAATTAAATAAAATATTTATTGATAAAATTCCTAATAATTCAAATATCAAAAAACCTTCAGACCTAGAAGATGTTATGAATTATGATCTGCTAAATTATATGCCAGGTGATATTCTGACAAAGATAGACCGTGCTTCAATGGCCGTCGGACTTGAACTGCGTTCCCCTTTTCTTGATATAGACTTTGCCTCTTTCTGTCTTTCTCTGCCCTATAATCTAAAAATAAATGATAAAGAAGATAAAATCATTCTAAGAGAGGCTTATAAAGAAGACTGGCCAAAAGAAATAATAAATAGGGGCAAACAAGGTTTTGGTGCTCCGGTTACCGAATGGTTAAAAACACCATCTTTTATAAAATTAAAGGAAGAATTTTTAAATGATAAAAATAAAAAAATATTTGAGATATTAAACTTCAACGAATGCCAAAATGCTGTAAAGAAAGACAATTATCAAACATGGATACTACTTACCTTATCTGTATGGCTAGAAAAGCACAATCTAATATTAAAAGATTAAATTAAGTAGAGCTCTCCATCTAATTTTCAAACCCAAAAGTCTAACTTTAAAGTTTTTTGATTTTGTAATTCCCTCTTTCAGCAATCTGTATTTAATGAGTTTCTCAGATATATTTTCTGTATTAAATTTTGTCGCTATTCTCGTCCACAGTTCATAATCTTGAGCATATCTAAAAGAAGTGTCATAAAGACCAACCTTCTCAAATACGGATTTTCTTATCATCACGCTTGGATGAATAAAAGGATTATGAAATAATATTCCTTTTTTTATCTCACTACCTGTAACAGGTGTATTGTAGTCTCTTAAATATTTACCATTCTCATCTATAAATTCTGCCCAAGTGCCACACATTGCGCATTCTGGATTCGCGTCTAAAAAATTAATCTGTTTTAGAAAACGCTCAGGTAAAGAAATATCATCTGCATCCATTCTTGCAATGTATTCACCATTACTATACCCTATTGCCTCATTTAAAGATTTTGTGAGACCTTTGTTTTGATTATTAAATAATCTAATCCTACTATCTTTGTAACTCTCTAATATTTCTCTTGATTTATCAGTAGACCCGTCGTTAATAATAATAAATTCAAAATCAGAAAAAGTCTGCGATAAAACACTATCAACCGCTTCTTTGACATATCTCTCGCAATTATAGACAGACATTATTACGCTGATTTTCGGACTATTCATTGTCTTGCTGACCCAACATTTTTCTTAAAACATCTTCTGGAATTTCTTTTGGTTTATTATTAGGCTCGACTGGATTTGTTTCAACATTAGTTTCTTTTTTTGTTTCTATCTTAACTTCTGTCTTTGTCTCAACTGTATGTTCTATCTTGTGGTCAGAAGTATTATTTTCTTTTTTTTGCTCAACTTTATTTTCTTCTTGTTTTTTTTCTGGAATTTTATTTTCAACGTTTACCGATACAGGTGTTGTTTTCTTTGGTAAAACAGAAGCCAAAGCTGATCTTAAATCAGAAGTGTTTTTATCACTTGCACCAGCACCATTTTTCTTTTTATCCAAAACTTTATTTAACTGATTTTTTCTCTGTTCTTCTTCCTTCTCTTTTTGGGTTAATTGTTTACTCAATTCTTTTAAAGGCAGGAAATCATCGGCTTTTTCATCTAGCTCTTCAATAGGAGGTAGGGTAGGTTTTGGCGTCTGAACAGTACTTTCAACCCGTGGGGTATTTTGAACTGTTTTAGGGGCAATTTTGGGCTCAGAAACGGCATTCTGAGGCCTATTTTGATTGATTACGGGTTTCTGAACAATGTTATTATTTTGAGCTGTATTTTGGTTATTTCCTGATTTAAAATTGCCATTTGTAACATTTTGAACAGCTGGCTGAATTGGAACCTGAGCCTTTGTTTTTAAATCAGTTTTTTCAGCTGAGTTTATTTTATTCTGAGGTTTTGGCTCAACGTATTTGGTCTCATGCCACACCTTTATAGCCTCCTCAACTTTCATTCTTTCTTGTGCAAAAAGTTTTCTTGAACTATCAACTATTTCTCTTTTATATGAGATCACAGGTTGTGGATATGGTGGAAGTGAAGCGGCAGAAAAAGGCGAAGAACTAACTCCATCTATCATAAGTTTTAAATATAGCTGATATATTCCGAGGTTAACCAAATCTTCGGCTGTAAACTGCGGTGCAAATTCTTTTTCAAATAACTCAGCATCAAAAGCACCAACTCTAAAAGAAATCATCGTACCAACGTTTCCAAAAACAGCAGCTCTCACCTCTTCTGGCATTTGCTCTACGTATTGGTGAGTTATTGTAAGATTGAGTTTATATTTTCTAGCTTCAGACAAAATGTTTGCGAAAGATTCATTTGCAAAAGACTGGAATTCATCTACATACAAATAGAAGTTCGGAAGTTTATTTAGAGCCGACTCTTGAACATCGGCACGAGACATAGCACCGAGATATATTTTTGTAACAAGCATACTTCCAAGCAAAGTTGCATTTGTCTCTCCTACTCTTCCTTTTGAAAGGTTTATTATTAAAATTTTCTTTTCATCCATCACTCTTCTTATATCAAAAGAAGATTTTGGTTGTCCGATAATATTTCTTATAAGAGGGTTTGCAGTAAATTGTCCGATCTTGTTTTGGATTGCTGGAGTTGCTTCTGCAGCAAATTTCTCCGTATATTTTGCAAATTCATCTACCCAAAAAGATTTTACAGCGGGATCTGAAATATTATCTACAACTTTCTTTCTATAATCTTTGTCGGAAAGCATTCTATTAACACCGAGCAGAGTTGCACTTGGATATTCAAGAAGTGCGAGTAAAGTATTGCTCAAAATATATTCCATTCTTGCAGACCAAGCATCCTCCCAAATCTTTTTGAAAGTACTCATAAGACCTGACGCAACAAGGTGTCTTTTATCAAAACCAACATCTTCCATAACATTAAAAGAAATTGGATGATCCAAATCAAAAGGAGCAAAATAAATAACATCTTTAATTCTTTCTGGTGGAACGTAATCCAAAAGAAGCTCAGCTGTTTTTCCGTGAGGGTCGATAAATGCCATACCTTCACCATTTTGAATATCTTGAATCGCCATGTTCTCAAGCAAAGTAGATTTGCCCATACCAGTCTTTCCGATAACATACATATGACGAGTTCTGTCTTTTGCTTTAATACCAAACTTCACTCGTTTGTTACGAGAATCTGTTTCTCCGAAATATGTAATTTTATTATTAGGATCCATTCCAGTTAATTATAATATGTTTTTATATAAAAAAATAGCCCTGCTCTAATCTTGTTCATTGTTGAACAAAAATAGAGCAGGGCTAACGTGCTTAAAAATTATCCGAGACTAACAGTTGAAAACTGCCTCATCGTTCCGCTTGGAATGTTGCAAGGCCGAATCTTACCGTCGCACCCCCTTGGACCGACATTTGAGGCATCTCTTGATTTACGAACAAAATCAACACTCGCCCAAAAACTTTTTGCACCGAGGACAATCGAAGCTTTCATCGCTTCCCCCAAACCGATGTTGTTATCAAGATAACGAAGAGCATAGGATTTCGTAATCTCAATAGCTTCGCTTCTTTCCATAACAGGCCAACCCATTATTTCAAAAGCATTCTCAACTGTATATGAAATCTCCCGCTGGTTTCCAAATGCGTCGACGAGGTGCTTCATAAACCTCCTCTGACGATTCCCCCTTCTCCTGCTTCCTTTCGACATAAACATCCCCCCAAAGAAAAGAACTCCCCTGACTAATGCTCTGTGCTATTTTAAACACAAAAGAAGAAATGCACTCACATTCCCTCCCGCATTACACCTATATATAGTATACAGAAAAATGACTATAGTGTCAACAAAAAACCTAGGCTAAACCTCTCTGGTAATTTGGAGGTTTAGCCTTTGGTTTTTAAATTATTTATTAATTACTTCTGTCATTGCGAGGAGGTCTACCGACGTGGCAATCCAAGAAATTAAAAGATGGTTTGTTTCGTCACTTTGTTCCTCGCAAAGACAAAAAGAAAAAAACTATTTAATCTTAAAAGCTGAAGTAGTATATTTATTTGATGCATTCCACATCATCCAAGAATCAAGTCCGCTATCATAAGTTGCCTGCATTTGAGCTCTAACTTTTACTGCATCGTAATCAGCACCCAAATCAAAATCTTGAAGCCAAGGTCTGAGTTTGTTTGGAGTGCTACTTGCGACTATTGCTCTACCGACGGCAATGTCCATTGAATATTTTATAACTTCATAAGGATTATCTGCTGGGTTTGCAAGATTTATAAAACCGCTTGGATAATGAGATGGATATACCATTGGAGCGACATAGTCAAAATATTTTAAAGCACTCTCAAGTATTTGACCTATATTTAGATCATCATAATTCGTTGTCGTCATACCAAAAACGTCTCCAGAAATAGGAACTCCTAGGTCCTTTAGGTTTTCATGTAGGTAAGAATAAAACTCATTCATCACTTCAGTCTTAATTTTTCCTTCAGAAAACGGATAGTAAATATCTTTCATATTTCCATCGGACGGAAATCTAATATAATCAAAATTTATTTCATCAAAACCTATTGCGTAAGATTCTTTTGCTAAGTCTACTACATAATCCCAAATCTCTTTTGACCCCGCATCAAACCAACTTATACCTTTATAGTCTTTCCAAATTGCTCCGTCACTTTTTCTTTTAACAGCAGAGTCTGGCTTTTTACCTACGAGAAAATGATCTTGAAACGTTGATATTCTTCCAATTACATAAATATTGTCTTTGTGGAGTTCATTTATAAATTCTTTCAAATCAGAACTTTTACAACCCTTCCCCCCGTTATCTGCAAATTTAGCACCTTCCGGAGTAAAGGAAATTGTTCCTGTATAATCTTTAATATCAATAAGAATTGAATTTATTTCAGTATTGCGTGCAATGTTTGCCAACCCTTCTCTTATGCTTGGAGTGGCAGCAACACAAGCTGTCATATAAATAGCTTTTACAGGAATGGGAGTTTTTATATGCACGACTTTTATACCATCATCTTTCTTTACCGTTTCGGTAGTTGAGGAAGTATCGCCTTTGATAAGTTCAAAATTTAAAGGAAAAAAGTAAGGAGTTATAAAATAAAAAACTCCTGCAAAAATTATTGCAGATATAACAAAAGAAATATATATTTTTCCTGAATTGGAAATTTTGTTAATCATTAAATACTTTTCTTCCCTTTTGGCTCGCTTTGAGAAAAAGTATCATTCTTCTCTTCTCCATGAAGAACCCTAAGCACTTCGTGAAGTTCTCTTCTTATAAGAAGAGAAAGGATTGCTATTAAAACGCCAAAAAAGACATAAAGAAAAGTCTTGGTACTGCTCGGGAAACCAGAATAAGGGACCAAAGCTACTAATATACCAAAAACAAATATTGTTGAAATTTTAATCATACTTTATATAAAATTAATTAGATACAGTTTATAATAACAAGTTTAATGTAAATATCAAAGGATTATTTTTCTGAAACTATTACAACAAACTCTCCTCTTACCTTATCTGGATTAACTGTAAAATATTTTTCAATATCAGACGGGCTTCCAGATATTACTTGCTCAAAAATTTTTGTAAGCTCACGTGCAATAGTAATATTTTTCTCTGGTGCAAATTTAACAAGAGATGCTAAAGCTTTCATTATTCTGTGAGGTGATTCATAAAAAACCATTGTTCTTTCTGTCTCAGCCATTTCTTTAAATAAAGTTTCTCTTCCCTTCTTGTGCGGTAAAAATCCAAGAAAAATAAACTCAGATGTATCAATACCAGAAACAGATAGAGCCGTGACAAGAGCTGACGGACCAGGAATAGGAATAATTTCTAATTCGGGAAAAACAGCACGAAGTTCTGAGACAAGCACTGTCCCTGGATCAGATATTGCTGGTGTTCCAGCACAAGATACAAAAGCAATATTTTTTCCATCAGCGACCGCATCAAATATTTTCTGCAATTTGTTAACCCTTTCTGTTTGTCCAAAAGAACGAGCAGAATCGGCAGGATAACTCATCAATGGTGTTTTTATATCATATCTACTTAAAAGATTTTTTGTGATTCTTGTATCTTCAGAAAGAATTAAATCGACTTCACTCAAAGTCCTTACGGCTCTGTAAGTTATGTCTTCCAAATTTCCAATTGGTGTACCAACAATATAAAATTTACTCATACATATAATCTACCTTAAATTTAAAATAATACCAACTTTGCATTAATTAAAAATTAATTACATAAAAAAGAAAGCGCGGAAACCTTTCGGTTTCCGCGCATATTTAAAGATCACCCTTTCGGAAAAACATTCGTACTTCCATCACTCTGTCCCCACGGGAAATGGAATGTGGTATGTCCATCTGCTTGGATCCTCGACCGAATCTCAGTGAGTATATCACTTCTCTTTTCGAGAGATGCAATATGTCGTCTTTTCTCAGCTAGGGTCAAGCGATACATAGAAACGAAAGCAAATACCAGTGAAGGTCCCATCTGAGGATAGCTCTCGAAGAACTTTATTACCTCCTTTTCATCATCTATGATATCTACATCCGAAATGAAGAATTCGTAATTAACTTCGAAGAGTTTGGTCATGCAAATGACGCCAGCGTTTGTAAGAACTGCACTGACGATATTTACATCATCAAGTTGCATGCGACAAATCTCGACAATTTTAGTTCTGGTAAGAGCCTTGATCTTGGGATCACTTTTCATCTGGTCAGAAATGCGATACTTATATTCAGACCAACGTGTTCTTTCATCAAAAACAAATTCGTCTGTACCTTTAAGGAAATAACAATTGATTGAATTGTCTCCTTCCAGAAATCTGAACAGTGGGATGTATTCGATATCCGCTTTGCAGTATACGAATACAACCTTAAAAAGATCGTACCACTCTTGTGGCGACAATTCGTCGCATCCAACCTTCTTCAATCCTGAAATGATTGCGACTTTGTCAGAGAGTATCAGTTTCGTATCTTTTCCTTCTTGACTGTTGGACGAATCCATTGTCAGTCTCCTATTTGTGGCTGTCGGACGAATCCGTTGTCAGCCGTTGTGGTGTACTACCGGAACACTCCGGCGTCTAAAATAGAGATTACTCTTTTTACAAAAAGAGTCAAACCTACAACCTTCACAATTAAACATGAAACTTTTACATGTATACAATAACTTACGACCGTTTATTATTGTATGCATAGAGAAAAAATGAGAAATATACTATAAATTGTTACAAGAATTAAAAAGAGCCTTCATGCTAATGCACGAAGGCTCGAATTTTCTCTCAAAAACAAAAATATCCAATCTACGCCATGGCGTAGATTGGATATTTTTGGAAACATTTTTCCTTATACCCCAGTAGTAGAGAAATATGAATTTCTCACTACGGGGCAGGCTTATACCTGCCTGCCACGCCTGCGCGTGCAGGGCAGTCAGGCTAATTTCTTATACTATCTTTTCCCCAATCTTGTATGCCTCCCCTGCTCCCATAGTTATTAAAACTTCGCCACCTTTTAGATTTTTCTTTAAATAGTTTTCTGCTTCAGAAAAAGTCGAAAAAGAATGAACCTTCTTTTTCCTGGATTGCTTTGCTTCGCTCGCAATGACAGCAGAAGCTAAAATGTCAGATGAGATTGTTGGATCAAACACTTCACGGGCTGGAAATATCGGCACGAGCAAGACCTCATCTGCGTCAGTAAAAGCTTTTGCAAAGTCATTCAATAAGAGCTTAGTTCTAGAAAAAAGATGTGGCTGAAAAACTACTATTATTTTTTCTTTTTTAAACATCTCCCTTGCACCTTTTAAGGTTGCCTTTATTTCTGTTGGATGATGACCATAATCATCATAAATTTTTGTTCCATCTTTTGTCTCACCTTTAAATTCAAATCTTCTCCATGTTCCAGAAAATTCAGATAAAGATTTTTCTGCTTTATGCTTATCTATTTCTAATATATGTGCAACAGCAAGAGCCACTGCCCCATCAAGTTTATTGTGTTTACCAGGAAAATTTAACTTCATTTTTTCATCATAAAAATCCATATAATCTACAACCTTCGCTTTAACATCTTTTAAGACATTAGTTTTTTCTAAATTTTTCTTATCACAAACAATATATCCCTTTTCTGAAACTTTCTGTGCCATTTCATTAAAAGCACTTTTAATATCGTCTAGATCTTTATAATAATCTAAATGATCATTATCAATATTTGTGATGGCCAATATCGTCGGTTCAATATTTAAAAATGATCTTCTATATTCACAAGCCTCAACAATAAAATATTTGCTTTTGCCTGAGATGAAGTTTGTTTTTGATTCTTTTAGCAAAGAACCGACAATAACTGTAGGATCAAGTTTGTTGTCCATAGCTATTTTTGCAACCATTGCTGTCGTGGTTGTCTTACCATGAGTACCAGAAACAGCAATTGTATATTTGTGAGCCGATATTTTATTTAAAGCTTCTGGATATGTAATACAAACTATCCCTCTTTTTTTAGCTTCCCTTAATTCAGGATTTTCTTCTGTTATAGCTATAGTATAAATTACCAAATCAGTATTTTTAGTAAGATTTTTACTATCATGTCCTAGAGATATCTTTGCACCTTCTTTTTTTAATTCTTCTATAACTTCTGAAACTGAAGAATCCGAGCCACTAACCTTTTTACCTTCCGACAACATCATACGGGCAATAGCAGATATTCCTATACCACCAATTCCGATAAAATATATATTTTTATAATCATCAAAAAAACTTTTTTTCATATATAAATATTA
>CAZIID010000004.1:0-32062 GCA_964539415.1 uncultured Candidatus Saccharibacteria bacterium
TTTGTGGGCGGTAGAGGGCTCGAACCTCTCACCTCAATCACGTCAAGATCGCGCTCTACCAGATGAGCTAACCGCCCTATTCTTTTAAAGATAGTAACAAACTTTTGATAAAAAATAAAGTTCTTTATTTTATGATATATTCTGGAAAGTATAGATATACTTGACTTTTATTATATAATATGCTATCATAGTGTAAGGTTAGTAGTTAGAACAAGTTACGTATAACAAGTTGGAGGAAGTCATGATTGGTCAGATTAGAATTCTCAGGTTTCGTCGCGGGGTGAATCGTGCGACCGATAATGATCAGTGTCAGATTTCTTTTCAGGAGAACGGTATTTACAAAATGTTTGTTCCGAATAATAACTCCCGACAGGATCTGATAGAGCTCGCCTATAGTGGTGAATTTATGCTCTGTCGCGAAGGGATGGTGATTCACAAGACTTCGACGAATCAGATTATCTGCGTTGAGCTGTTGACTGATTTGAAGTTTGGTTATGCCAACTTTAAAAACGAACGCAATATCTGGTGTGCGAACACGACTGTTCAGGGTCAGCCGGTTCGGCTGACATTAGACAGGGGTTGCGATACTCCGATGAGTGGAGGGACTTTCAAGTTTGAGTGCCTGAAGGTTACACAGTCTGAAGATGCCGTTCCCCATATATATGTGAAGATTCTTTTTAAGGGGGTCACAAAGGAGGTGATTCCAGTTAAGGCGGTAGCGTAGGAGAAATCAAAAACAGGTTCAACTTTGAACCTGTTTTTTTAATTGTCAGAAAACCCTTCACGACTCCCTCTGTCCCGAGTAGTGCGAGGGGGAGGTTATTCTATTTCTCCGCCTTTAAATATTTATAGATATCTTCAGTTGCTTTTATCGCATCTCCAACAGCAATATTGTTTTGTTTATATAGACCATCAGTACAATCTCCAGCAGCCCAAATACCTGTCTCAGTTGTTCTTTGATTTTTAGGGTCTGTTATTATCTGTTCTTTTTCATCAAGTTTTATAATTCCACTTTTCTTTATATATTCAACAGAAGGGTTTGCTCCGATTTCAACAAAAATTCCCTGCACAGATAATTCTTTTTCTTCTCCAGTTATTTTATCTTTGTATACAATTCCACTAACAAATTTGTCGCCTTTAATTTTGACTATATCAACATTTGTAATACCTTGTGCTTTTGGATTTGATAGAACTTTGTTGATGGTTATAGGATCGGCTTTAAAATCACTTCTTTGCATTATAGTTACATTTTTTGCATAAGATAGAAGCTGTGTTGCTGATTCAAAAGCGCTGTTTCCACCTCCAATAACAACGACATCCATATCAGAAAACATTGGCGCGTCACAAGTAGCACAGTAGGTGATACCTTTACCTTCAAATTTTTCTGCACCTTCAGCTTTAAGTTTTCTTCTTATGCTTCCTGAAGCTACGAGAACCGTTTTTGCAGTATATTCAGACTTGTTTGTTTTTATGTTAAAAATTTCTCCTTTTTTTGTGAGTTCAGTCACAATTTCTTTTTCTTTAATATCTACAATTTCGCCAGCGTAAGCTTTTAAGTGTTTTTCAAGGTTTGACGCAAGTTCTTCACCAGAAATTGATACTGTTCCAATCCAATTTTGAATATTATCAGAAACCACACTTTGCCCCTTAAAAGTTTCAGTAATAAAGACAGTCTTTATCTTTTTTCTTGCAGCATAAATACCTCCTGATACTCCAGCAGGCCCACCTCCTATAATGCATAAATCATAAATATTATTTTCCATTGCCGTATTATAGCAAAATTTATGAAGAAGTATATTTTTATATTTTGTTTGACATGCTAGTTTCTTTATTATAGATTTTAAATATCAATACCCGTTATGGGCTGGTCGCTATCTGTGCGGTGCATAGATGGTTAGAGTGCAGGATGCGTACACTTCAAAACGCACGTTAGTTCATTAAAGTGGAGGCGTTATGCCAAGTATGATGAAAGTGTTGGATGGCCCATGTTTTAGGAAAGTGGTGTTCAGTTCGGAACTTCTGAATGAAGTCGGGAACACGATCCCTTTTAAAATGGATCGGAAATCTCCCGAAATAAGTCCCACTGGTAAAGATCCGTATGAATTCTGGGTTTCAGTTAAATCAATGGGTCGATTCAATGATTCTGCCGATGATTTTGTTATCATTGCAACGCAGATGGGTTTTACACACACTGTTCCGATTGCAAGATTAGATTGGTATTATGTCATTCGTTACAATGTCAGGACACGAAAAGGGCGTTGCATTGAATACACCAAGGAAGAGTTCTTTGAGGAGTCAATAATCCGTAATATGTTCTTATAAAATAAAAAACCCTATCGTTTGTGACGATAGGGTTTTTCTTTTTACTATTTTATTTTATTCCGTCTCAAAAACGCTGGCACAGCACCCCAGTCTGAATCCTCATCGTCTGATTTTAGATTGTTTGTTGTTGATTCTGGAACTTCTGTCTTTATTTCAATTTTTTCTTCTTGTTGATTTGAGCTAAAGAAACTTGATGACTTCTTTTCTTCAATCGGCTCTTTCTTTTCTTCTTTTGCTGACATCACATTTTGGAATAAAGATTTTCTTGCTGGCGCGTCTGAAAAACCTGAAGCGATAACTGTTATCTTGATTTCATTTTTCTTCAATCTTTCGTCGTGAATTGTACCGAATATAACTCTTGCATTTGCATCTATAGATTCTGTTATAACTTTTGCTGCTTCTTGGATTTCAAACAATGTTAGATCATCACCACCGGCGATAGAGAACAAGACTCCTTTTGCACCATTTATTGATACTTCAAGAAGTGGGGAATTGATAGCCATTTTAGCTGCATCAGATGCTCTGTTTTCTCCAGATGCAATACCTACGCCCATAAGAGCAGGACCTGCATTTTCAAGCACGGCTTTAATATCTGCGAAGTCTATGTTTATAATTCCAGGTGTTGTTATAAGGTCGGAAATACCTTCAACTGCTTGTTTTAAAATATCATCACAGATTGCAAAAGCTGCTTTTGCTGTTGTGTCTTTGCTTACAGTTGCAAGTAATCTATCATTTGGAATTACGATTATTGCATCAACATTTTTTCTGAGCTCTTCTATAGATTGTTCAGCAATTTTATTTCTTTGCAAACCTTCAAACATAAAAGGTTTGGTGACGACCGCGATAGTAAGTGCTCCAAGTTCTTTTGCTGTTTTTGCAACGATAGGAGCAGCTCCACTGTATGTTCCTCCTCCAGCTCCACCAGCTACGAAAACCATGTCAGATCCTTTTATTGCTTCTTGGATTTCTTCTTTTGTTTCTTCAGCAGCTTTCTTTCCGAGCTCTGGATTCATTCCGGTACCGAGACCTCTTGTTAAGTTTTTTCCAATGTGAATTTTTTTCTGAGCTAGGGAATTGTGTAAGTCTTGAGCGTCTGTATTTATAGCAATAAATTCAACTCTCTTTACTTTAGAGTTGACCATATGATTTACTGCATTCTTTCCTGAACCTCCTACTCCTAATACCTTGATTCTAGCAAAGGCTTCTATTTCTGGTTTTACTTGTGGCATTTTGTTTGTCGCTTGCTTCAGTAAGCCCTACTAAAAAAGGAAGGCTTAATTTGCGTTGCAAAATTAAACTAATAATTAAACTCAATTTCTTGCCCTAATAATAACAGAATAAATGATAAAAAGAAAAGGCTTGACCGAAGCCTTTCTTTGTTTGTTGCTAAACCTCAAAAGTGGCCTAATTTAAGGCAAATATTGTCTAATCCAATTTTTAAATACGTCTAAAATGTTTTCTGAAATTCTTATCCCTTCTGGCATGTCATCACTGTCTTGCAGACCCCAAACAGAAAGTCCGTATGCAACAGACCATGTAGAATCTTTTATTTGTTCATTTTTTAATCCTGGCATATTACCTGACTGAGCGATTCTTGAAGGAAGTTTGAGAGAAGCTCTTGCTAAATCTTCTATGGTTTCTATTCCTGATCCTCCTCCTGACAAAATAATTCCTGCTGGCAATAAACCGTTTCTGCCGATTTTTTTCAAGTGAGCTTCTATGAGTTCAAAAATATCTGAAAGTCTAGCAAAAATAATTTCATCAAGTTTCTTTTTTGGATACTGGGAATCATCTACAGTTCTTAGTTTTAAACTCTCAGCTTCTTCTATTGGAATTTTAAAACCAAGTGCTATGTCGTTTGTAATATCTGTTCCACCAATAGGATAGATTTCAAGTGATATTGGTATGTTGTTTTCGTATACAACTAAAGATACGGTTTCTGAACCTATGTTTGCAAGAATACAACCAGCAACTTTTTGGGTTTTTGATAAAGTTACAAGACTGCCAGCAAGAGGGGATGCCATAACATTTAAAACCTCAATGCCAGTTTCATTAACGCATTTTATCAAGTCATTTAAGTGTTGTTCTATACACATTATAAACATGACTCTTATTTCAAGTTTTGCGCCTTTCATTCCTAACGGTCTGCCGTTTATAGTTTGGCCATCTATTTTGTAAGATATAGGTATGGTGTGAATTATTTTCTTGTTCAGTAAGACACTTGAAGGAATATTTTCTTCAGCGAATGTCAGTGCGTTTTTAATATCAATATCTGTGATTTCAAGATCTGCTCTTGATATCATTATGGAGCCTTTTGTTGTTATGCTACTTAGACCTATTCCTCCAACAGAAAGATAGGCATTTTTAATTTTAATTTTTGAAGTTCTTTCAGCTTGAGAGACAGCTATTTTAAGATTCTTAATAACGTCTGAGGTGTTTATTATATAACCATGTCTGAGACCTTTTGATTCAGATATTCCCAAGCCTATAACTTTAGGCATGCTCTCTTCTTCAGAGCTTTCTGATACCAAGACTTTGACTTGATATGTACCCACATCTATTCCGACTGAAATTTTTTTTGACATTGGTTATTTTAGAACTATTATGTCCTCTATTATAACCTATATCTTTTATATTTGAAAATACTTTCTGTGGATAGATTCTTCTTTTTCCATTTTGTTGCCGTGGTCAAACCCTTTTAGATGTACAAGACCGTGAATAAAAAGAAAAAGTAAGAAATTTTCTGGTGTTCTTTCAAATTCTTTTGCTTTTATATTAGCTATCTTTTTACAAATAAATATTTCTCCTACATTTTTATCAATAGGGAAGCTCAAGATATCTGTTGGCTTATCCACATTTCTATAAATCTTATTTAATTCGTGAATTTTCTTTTCGTTTACAAAACTTAATGCTAAGTCGTAGTCTTCACCCAAGACTTTTTCTTTCATTGCCAAAAAAGACAAGCCGGAGAGCTTGTCTTTTCCTGTTGTATTAATTGAAAAGTTTTTCAAAAAAACACTTGTCATTATCTTGTTCTTGATCTGCCTGGGTTTTCTACCATCTTTCCCATTTTGATAAGTTCTTCTATGTTAGCTTTCTTCTTAAGACCGTTAAGTGTTCTAACTTTCTTCTTGTAAGATGATTCAGTTCTTGTTGCGTATCTGATAGATCTTACTCTTGGAAGAATTCCAGAACCTTGAACTTTCTTGGTGAATCTTCTGAGCATACTTGTGTTGCTCTCGTTGCTATTTTTGGATACTTCTATATTTATCATATTGGCTAAGATAATAACATTTAGTAGCTTTTTATGCAAGGGAAGGATTGAAATATAAAAAGTCCGACGGGGGTCGGACTTTGTTTTGGTTTATTTACCAAAAAAGAATCAAAAATAAAGAACTACAAGAAACTTTGTTGGTGTTGAAGCTCCTCGTTTGAACCATGCAGAGATGTTTCTTCGCAGTATTCAACTTGAGGCGACGTTTCAAACTTTTTTTCGTCGTCTAAAAACTGCCGAAGAATTTCTGGTGTAATATCAACCACTTCACCTTTTCTTATGTTTGGATATTTGCTGGCTAACCAATCTCTTAAAGACATTTTAAGCCTCTTTCTTTTTAGGTTCACTCACAAACAAACTTCAATATTCAGCGACCATCTTTTAGCAATACTACTCTTTGATGTTAAATTTTAGATGAAAAATTCGTGTTTTTAACGTGATTTTTCTGCCTATATATCTTTGACCCGACCCATATCAAAACCTCACCATGAGCCTTTTAGGGTGCATGAGGACGACATACAGGGGCTTTACTTGTTCCAGATAAGTGTGTTATGTTTAAAAATAGAAAGCTACTTAAAAAGGCACTTTACAATAAAAAAGGGAGTTAAAAAGTGAGTAAGAAAAAAGTTGGGCAAAAAGAGGTAAAACACTCGATTAGTTACACTCTTCAAGATTTTGGTGGTTACAAAATGTATTTGCCTGAGAAAGACACGAAGGTTGCTTCGCCGTGCAAGTGTCCTGGTTGTATGCCGGTTAAATTATCTTATATCTTAAGAAAGGTAAAAAAGATTGCTGGTTTGACAAAAGAAGAGTTGCTTAAGAAGCGACCCTTCAAGAACTTGCTTTGGGTTATAAAGGTTGAGCGTTGGGATGTTGCTGTGGGAACTTTTCAAGTTGGGTGGCAGACAGTAACAACCATGGGAGCTTTCACTTTTTGTATTACTGTTGGTTATGATGGAAAAGGACAAGTGAAAAACCTTTCTCAAAAAAAACCAAATGGGAAATACTATCGCTTTTTCGGTCGTGATAAATTGTTCTTTCCAAAATACAATAAGATTCCACTGAGAGCGGTTGCTGAAGTATTAGCAACTACTTTTAATAAAGGTTGATGAACGCCAAGCCACTAGAGAAATCTGGTGGCTTTTTATTAGGTGTTCATTATTGATTTAAAGTAAAATAGCTGTTATATTATCAACGTATTTATCTTGGCCCTATCGTCTAACGGTTAGGACGGAGCCTTCTCAAGGCTTAAATCAGAGTTCGATTCTCTGTAGGGTCACAAATTAAAAAAGCCGAAGGTGTTACCTTCGGCTTGGGAGCTTAACCCTTGCCGGGAAAGTTCAAGTATGGCTCATCAATCGTAAGTTGTGCAAACGCTAGCAACTTTTCTCGCGGATATTTCATTACGTGAGTTACCAGACACATTGCGCGCTGGTGATCAAAGTATTTTGTTTTTTGATCATCGGTTGACTTCTCACCAATCATAACTCGTGGAAGTCCTCGACGAGCGAGCTCGGCCTCAATCAATTCAGCCTTTCTATTGGCACTCAAAAATTTGCATTTTTTCTTTTCTTCCAGGACGGCGACGGCTGTTGCGAAAATTATTGCTGCACGCATACGGACTCCTTTTTTTGAAGAACCTTAAAATCTAAACTAATACAATTATATCATATCTAGGAAAAAAGTCAAATGCAAAAAAGGCGGATTTGAAGGCTTAACCATTGCCTTCAAATCCGCCTTTTTATCAACCTATTTTAACAACCCTTCTATAACATCCTTAACTAGATTTCCATCAGCTTTTCCTTTCAATTCTTTCATAACCCCACCCATAAATTGACCAATCTTTGTTTTGTCAACAGTACCAGCTTCGGATATTTTGGCTTGAACTATTTTTGTTACTTCTTCTTTGCTCATCATTTGAGGTAAATATATTTCTATGATTTTTATTTCAGATTCTTCAGCTTTTGCTAAGTCGGGTCTATTTCCTTTTGTAAATTGATCTATAGAATCTTTTCTTTGTTTTACAAGTCTTCTGAGAACGTTAAAACCTTCCTCGTCTGGGATTTCTGTCTCTGTCATTTTTTTGGCAATCATTTCATTCATAAAAGCTGAAATCACTCCTCTTAATACGAGGGTTTTTTCTTGCTCTTTTGCAAGCATTGATTTTTTCAAATCTTCTTTTATTTTTGCGTGTATCATTGTTTTTAAAAATTAATTGATAACTTATTTTTTTGTATTGTCATTCCCGTGCAAACGGGAATCCATCCCTTTTTTTTCATTCTGGATTCCCGCCTTCGCGGGAATGACAGAGAGGAAATGTATATTTGTTATATTACCACATTTTAAACTTTGTTGGTATAATACTTTTATGTCATCAACATTAATTATTATTTTGTCTTTAATTGTCCTACTACTTCTAGCAGTTTTGGTTTTTTTGTGGTTTCTTTTCATGAAAAAAAATAATGGGGATGAAAAAAAAGAAGACGTAGGCATAGGTTTTAAACTTATGCTTGAACAGTTAAATGAACTTACAAGGACAGTTGATAAAAAGATGTCTGAAGCAGATGAGAAGATGGCAAAGAACACTCGCCATATGAGTGAGTCTATGGTGGCTCAGTTTGGTGAGTCAGCTAAGCTTATTCGCGATGTGACACAAGGTCTTACGAAACTTGATGAAACAAACAAGCAAGTCGTTTCTTTTGCAGATCAACTTCAGTCGCTTCAAGATATTTTAAAAAATCCTAAACACCGTGGAATATTAGGGGAATACTATTTAGAAACTTTATTACAAAATGTTTTGGCACCAACTCAGTATAAAATGCAGTATCCTTTTGCAAACGGGGAAATAGTAGACGCCGCAGTTTTTATAAAAGACAAAATTATTCCGATTGATTCTAAGTTTTCTTTGGAAAATTATAACAAGTTAAGCGTTGAACAAAACCCTCAAGAAAAAGAAAAGCTAGAGAAAGCTTTTGTAAATGATCTTAAAAACAGAATTCAGGAAACTTCTAAATATATTAGACCAAAAGAGGGGACAATGGACTTTGCTTTTATGTTTATTCCTCACGAAGCTATATATTATGATTTGTTGATAAATAAGATAGGAGCAATTACCGAAGATACAGATAATTTGATTCAACGTGCGGCAAATAAGTATAAAGTTATTATTGTTTCTCCAACATCGTTTTTGGCATATTTACAGACAGTATTACAAGGTCTTAAGGCGATGCAGATAGAAGAGTCGGCAAAAGAAATTCGCAAGAACGTTGAAGGCCTGCAGAAACATTTGAAAACTTTTGAAGAATACCAGAGCAAGCTTGGAAACGCTTTAGCAACAACCGTGAATCATTTCAATAATTCAAATAAAGAATTTAAGAAAATAGATAAAGACGTAGTGAGAATTACTGGGGTTGAATCTGATATTGAGCTTTTGGAAGTATCTAAACCGGAGGTTGACGATTAAAAAACTGCCTATTGGACAGTTTTTTAATCGTCAACCGAAGCCCCTTCACTATTTTCACTTATTGTAAATATAAATAAGAGGTATTATTTTAGTAACGGGCTTTCAATAAATAATAATTTGTGGTGTATAAAAATAGTGTGGGGCGGAGACGGAAGAATGAAGGAGTATGAGGAAATAGTATAAGTATGGGTATAAGGAAAAGAAAAACCCGCAAGCTGTGAAGCGAGCGGGTTTTTTTGGGTCTGGATTATTACGGCTGTGTCCAAGACAGGTAACAAATCCACCCGAAACCGACGAGAAGCACGATACAGCCGAGAATTTTTTTGTGGATCGGCTGTGCGATGATCCCCGTCAGAAGTCCTGTAGCCATCATGAGAACACAAATTGTTTTCATTCCTTACCTCCTGTTTTATATTCCTAACTCTCTTAAGATTATAGCAAATTATAGGCCGTTTGTCAATATCTTTAAATTAAGCCCATATTGCTGTATTATTTGAAGCATGACAAAAAACAAGAAAATAAAGACAAAAAAGACCGTGGTCAAAAAAAATAAACCTATTAAGAAAGAAGTAAAGAAAACTCTTGAATATGACCATTTAAAAATCGAGCCCTCATGGCAAAAAAAATGGGCAAAAAATAAAATTTACTCTACTCAGGAAAGTCACAATAAGCCAAAGATGTACGTCCTTGATATGTTTCCGTATCCATCCGGTGACGGACTTCACGTTGGTCATCCTCGTGGATACATTGCGACTGACGTGTATTCTCGATTTAAAAGAATGCAAGGTTTTAATGTTTTACATCCAATGGGTTGGGATGCTTTCGGTTTGCCCGCTGAAAACTATGCAATAAAAAATAAAATTCATCCTGCAGAAGCCGTAAAGAGAAATATTTTAAGATTTAAGAAACAACTTTCAATAATCGGTTTAAGTTATGATTGGAGCAAAGAAGTAGATACAACCGATCCAAAGTATTACAAATGGACACAGTGGATTTTCTTACAGATATTTAAAAAAGGTTTAGCTTATGAATCTTTTGAGCCTATCAATTGGTGCCCGTCTTGTAAAACTGGTCTTGCAAATGAAGACGTAGAAGATGGAAAATGCGAAAGATGTTCAACTCAAATTGAGAAGAAGCCTATGAGACAGTGGGTTTTAAAAATTCGTGAATATGCTGATAGACTTTTGGAAGATTTGACTGAAGTAAAATGGCCTGATCACATAAAAGAATTACAGAAAAACTGGATTGGCAGAAGTGAGGGTGCCGAGATTAGTTTTATAATTAAAGAAACAAAAAATAAAAAGAATATCGGTGAAGTAAAAGTTTTTACAACAAGACCAGATACTTTGTTTGGACTGTCTTATGTTGTTATCGCTCCAGAAAACAAATTGGTTCAAGAGTTTAAACCAAATATTAAAAATTTTGATCAAGTTGAAAAGTATATTCAAGAAGCGAAGAAGAGATCTGAGATAGAAAGAACCGCCGAAGGAAAAGAAAAAACAGGTGTAAGACTTGATGGACTTGAAGCGATAAACCCTGTAAATGGAGATGCTGTACCTGTGTTTGTTGCGGACTATGTCTTGGCAAATTATGGGACAGGTTCAGTTATGGCTGTCCCTGCACACGATGATCGTGATTTTGCTTTTGCCAAAAAATATCATTTGCCTATCAAAGAAGTAATAATCCCTGAAAGAATTGATAAGAGAAACCCACCTGTTTCTGGAAAACCAAGAGTTGAAAGACAAAACGTTCAGGCTGTTGTTAAAAATCCAAAGACTGGCAAATATTTGTGTTTGCATTCTAAGAAACATGGTTGGAATACATTTCCTATGGGTGGGGTGAAGGAAGGAGAAGATTTAGTTGAAGCAGCAAAAAGAGAAGTTGAAGAAGAAACAGGTTATACAAATTTGAAAAATGGGACTGTTCTTGGCGGACAAGTTTATGCAGAATATTTTGCTAAACATAAAGATCAGAATAGATGTTCATATACTTCTCTTGTTAGTTTTGAATTGGGAGGTGATGACAAAGTTGCTGTATCGGAAGAAGAACAGAATGAAAATGATGTTATGTGGATAGAAAAGAAAGATTTAAATGTGACATTTATGTGTCATGCTGAAATGGATGTTTGGCTAAAGAGATTAGAAATGAGTGATTTTAGTATTCCTTATACAGATGACGGTGTGATGGTAAATTCAAAACAATTCAACGGCAGAAATAACAGAGACATTATAAAAGATATTACAGCTTTCGCCGGTGGAAAGATGACAAAGACTTACAAGATTCAGGATTGGGTTTTTTCAAGACAAAGATATTGGGGAGAGCCTATTCCAGTTGTTCATTGTGAGAATTGTGGAACAGTTCCAGTCCTAGAAAAAGATTTGCCAGTAAAACTTCCTGTTGTTAAATCATATGAGCCGACAGGTACAGGAGAGTCACCTCTTGCAGATATTTTAAAGTGGGTGAATACAAAATGTCCAAAGTGTGGCGGTAAAGCAAAAAGAGAGACAAACACAATGCCACAGTGGGCTGGTTCTTCTTGGTATTACCTCAGGTATATTGATCCGAAAAATAATAAAGCTCTGATTGACTCAAAGAAAGAAAAATATTGGATGCCGGTGGATATGTATGTTGGAGGAGCAGAGCATGCTACAAGACACTTGATCTATGCTAGATTCTGGCACAAGTTTCTTTACGATATTGGGGTGGTAAGTACTAAGGAGCCTTTTACAAGTCTTAGAAATCAAGGAATGATTCTTGGTGCAGATCACCGAAAGATGTCAAAGAGATGGGGTAATGTTGTGAATCCAGATGATGTTGTAAAACAAGTTGGTGCAGATACTCTTCGTGTGTATGAATCTTTTATGGGACCATTTGACCAAGAGATTGCTTGGAGTACAGATAGTATGGTTGGTTCAAGAAGATTTTTGGATAAAGTTTGGAAATTGCAATACAAAGTTGCAGACAAAATTATTGATGGTGAAGAAACAGAAAATATTTTACACAACACAATTAAAAAGGTTGGAGAAGATATTGCATCATTCAACGCCAACACAGCAATATCCGCAATGATGATACTTGTAAATCATTTAGAGAAAAAGGAACAAATAAGCAAAGAAACTTTCCTAGCTTTTATAAAAATTCTTTCTCCTTTTGCTCCGCATGTATGTGAAGAACTATGGGCAAAGTTTAAAAACAAGAAATCAGTAACTCAGGAAAAGTGGCCAGCTTTTGAAGAAAGTAAATTAAAATCATCGAAGACAAAAATAGCTATTTTAGTTAACGGAAAAGTTAGAGGAGAGATTGAAATTCCAACTGACTCTCTAGAAGATGTTGTAGTGAATATGGCTAAGGATATGCCAGAAATAAAGAAATGGATTGATGGGCAAACAATCAAGAAGACCATCTTTGTTAAAAACAAAATATTGAATTTTGTTATGTAATATTTTAATTTCAAATTAACCTATATTTTGACTTATATTCTTTAAGTCAATAGGGGTGTTGACTTATCTTTATAGTAGTGATAGTATGTTAATTAACACATTCGTATTAGTTGAAATTTATTAATTTTTTTAAAAGTTATGTCAACAAAAACAGTAGTTACATTTAAACCAAAACAGGTAGTCAAAAGACTCTTATCTGCTCTGTCAGATAGATCTGTAGATGTTATTGTTAAAAGATACGGTCTTGAAAAAGATCTAGAAAGTATGACACTCGATGCCATAGGAAAGACATATGGTATTACAAGAGAAAGAGTTAGACAGATAGAAAACCATGCTCTTGGTTTAATTAGAAAATCTAAGAATTATGCTGAAGAGAAACAGGTTTTTGATGAAATTGCTGAAATCATCCAAAATATGGGAGGTATTGTTGAAGAACAAACTCTACTCGATGAAATTTCAAAAGATAAAACTATTCAAAATTATACAAGCTTCCTGCTTGTTTTAGGAAATCAATTTAAGAAATTAAAAGAAGACGAAGAATTCGGTCACAGATGGTATATAGAAGAAGATTTAGCTTCAAATATCCACAACACATTGAGAAAGCTTTTTGACACATTGAAAATGGAAGACTTGGTTTCTGAACAAGAAATCATAAAGATGTTTTTGGAAAATTATCCAACTCTTTCAGAACAATATAAAAATTCAGAGACTGTAAAAGGTTGGTTATCTCTATCAAAGAAGATTGATAAAAATCCTTTGGGTGAATGGGGAAGATCAGAATCTCCAAACGTTTGTACAAAAGGTATGAGAGATTACGCATATCTAGTTATAAGAAAACACGGATCACCTATACACTTTAGAGAAGTAGCAAAAGAAATCGTAAAAGTTTTTGATAAGAAAGCACATGTTGCTACTTGTCACAACGAGCTTATAAAAGATCCTAGATTCGTTTTGGTTGGAAGAGGTCTATATGCTCTTTCTGAGTGGGGTTATATGAGTGGAGTTGTTAAGGACGTTATAAAGAAAATAATAGAAAAGAGCGGTCCTCTAACAAAGAAAGAAATTGTAGAAAAAGTACTTAAAGAGAGATACGTTAAAGAAAATACTATTGTTATAAATTTGCAAAATCCAAAGTTTTTCAAAAAAGGATTGGATGGTAAATACAGCATAGTTAAATAATTTAAAAAATAGCAAAAGCCCTTTCTTCATTTAAATGAAGAAAGGGCTTTTGCATTTTGTATAGTTTGTTATAATAATAGACAAGATGTTTTTAAATGCACTATATTTGATTTCCAAAGATCTTTTACCAGCAGTTTCTAAACTGCTCATAATATTGTTACCTTTTGCATTGCCTGTATTTTTCCTTATTGCATGGTGGGTTATTAGACTCAAGGCTATTCAGTTAAAGTTTCTCCAAGGTATAAACCCTATTTTACTTGAAATAAGACTTCCTAAAGAGCTTTTTAAATCTCCAGCTGCTATGGAGATATTCTTCTCTTATATGTTCCAAAGCGGTCCAGGAAACTACGGTGAAGCTTTTGTTGACGGTGCGGTAAAACCTTGGTTTTCTTGTGAGCTTGTATCCATAGAAGGCAACGTTAGATTTTTTGTTTGGACTTGGAAGAAATTTAGAAATCTTATGGAAGCACAGCTTTATGCAGAGTTCCCTAATATTGAAATATTAGAAGCAGAAGATTATGCAAAGAATCTTAGTTATTCTCCAGATAAGCAATTTTTATTTGGTATTCAATACGCACTAACAAAAGCTGATCCATACCCTATAAAAACTTATGTTGATTATGGTTTAGATAAAAATGAAAAAGATGAATATAAAGTAGATCCGATCAATGCTGTTTTAGAATATTTGGGTACAATGAAAAAAGGAGAAGTTGCTGGAATTCAGATTCTTATTCAAAAACATGAAAAAGAAGGATGGACACTTGGACGTTTATTTGAAAAACCAGATTGGAAGAAAGCTGCAGCTGATGAAATTAAAAAATTGAGAGAAGGAACAGTTCTTGATTTGGGTGAAGGATCTTTCAAAATGCCCAATCCAACAAAAGGACAAATGGAAGTTATCAATGCAATAGAAAGAAGCGTATCAAAAGTTCCATTCGATTGTATGGTTAGAGGAATGTATTTGGCAGAAAAAGACAAAATGAATCCTTACAACATTAGTGGTGTTATAGGGTGTATGAGACAATATAGCTCAAATACCTTAAATGGTTTTAAGCCAGGTTTTTTGACTTCTACGAGCGATTTACAAAAAGACCTTATTAAGTTTCTACCATGGATTTTCAAAAATAAAATTGAAGGGGAGATTGAAGAAGATAAAGAGGAGTTTATGCAGGCTTATAAGCTTAGATCATATTTTCAAACTCCATTTAGATTCTGGGGATCTCGTCCACAATATGTCTTGAATACTGAAGAATTGGCTACTATTTTCCATTTCCCAAGCAGTATTGTTTCCCAGACTCCAACACTCACAAGAGTTCCTTCAAAGAAATCAGAAGCTCCTTCAAACTTACCTATATAATCTATGTATTCCAATGAAGAAAGAAACGTATCTTGGATTAAGAATATTTTATCCAAATTTATAAATATTAAAACCGCAGTATTTTTTATTTGTGCTGTGGGAGTTTTTTTGGTTTATCTTTTTTCTTTTAGCGCTCCAAAAGATTTTCCAGAAGGTTCTACCTTTTATGTGAAAAAGGGTGAGACGTTGTCTACCGTGTCATATAGTCTTAAGGAAAATGGTTATATTAGGTCAGAATTATTTTTTAAAATTTTGGTTTATTGCTTTGATGGTAAAGCACAAGTAAATGCCGGTAGTTATTATTTCCCTTCAAAAGAAAATTCTATTGTTTTAGCATATAGGATTAATAGAGGTAAATATAATAATATTCCTATTAAAATAATTATTCCCGAGGGTTTGAATTCAAAAGAGATATATGAAATTATTTCTTCTGGAATACCTGGTTTTGATAAAAAGTATTTTATACAACAAGCTCAGAAAAAAGAAGGATATCTTTTCCCAGATACTTATGTTTTTTCAAGTGAAATAAGTGTGGAAGATATTATTTCTACGATGAATAAAAATTTTCAAGATAAAATTTCAGAAAAAGATATCGCTCAAAAAATACAAGCTTTCGGTAAATCACTTTCAGATGTCATAAAGATGGCCTCTATACTTGAAGGTGAAGCAAGACTTCTTGAAACAAGAAGGATTGTGGCAGGAATACTTTGGAAAAGAATATCTTTAGGTATGCCACTTCAAGTTGATACCACCTTTAAATACGAGTTAGGTAAAACAACTTTTGATCTTACCACTGAAGATTTAAAGGCAGATTCAGCTTACAATTCATACACCAGATTGGGCTTACCACCAACCCCTGTATCAAACCCTGGCATTGAAAGTATTTTGGCAGCAGTAACTCCAATCAAGACAAACTACCTATATTTTCTAACGGATAAAAAAGGTGAGATGCATTACGCAACAACGCATGAAGGACACGTTGCAAATAAATTTAAGTATTTATCTCACTAAATTAATACAAAATTGAGGTTTTCTTGAAAAGGGGTTGCAAAAAAAACATTTTTGCTGTATTATGTCCCTACTTATGGCAAAAGAATTTGCAGTAATAAAAACAGGAGGAAAGCAATATAAAGTATCATCAGGAGATAGCATTCTAATAGAGAAGCTTTCTGACGAACAAAAAGAAGGAGACAAAGTTGTCTTTGATAAGGTTCTGATTGTTGATAATGGAAGTGACACTACTATAGGTACACCATTTATTAAAGATGCAAAAGTTGAAGGTAAAATAACTAAAATTGCTAAAAAAGATAAGGTTGTCGTTATACACTATAAACAGAAAAGCAGATATTTTAAGAAAAACGGACACAAGCAACCATATTTTAAGGTAGAAATAACATCAATAAAATAAACACTAAAAAAACCGCTTTAAGCGGTTTTTTTAGTGCTAGGAGATTCTTACTGGAGCATTTTTTATTATTTCTATTACTTCATCTTCTGAATCAACGATTTTAAACATTTTTAAATCTTCGTTACTTATTGTATCAAATTGTTGTAATAGAGTTTTTTCTATAAAAGAAAGTAGGGGTTCCCAGAATTCTCTACCAATCAAAACTATTGGTGCCTGTGATATTTCTTTTGTTTGAATAAGGGTTAATAATTCAAATAATTCATCTAGCGTTCCAAAACCTCCAGGGTAATAAATATAAACCTCAGCTGCAAAAAGTAATAATGTTTTTCTACTAAAAAAGTATTCAAAATCTACGGATTCTGTAACGTAAGGATTTGTTTTTTGTTCTGTAGGTAGAATTATGGAGAAACCCAAAGAGTTACCTTTGGCCTCTATAGCACCTCTGTTCGCAGCTTCCATTATTCCTGGGCCACCACCAGTTGCGACAGCGTAACCTAGTTCCTCAACAATCTTTTTTGATAGAGATCGTGCCATTTCATAATATTGGTGACCTTCCTTGAATCTTGCAGAACCAAGAATACTTACTGATCTTGGGTATTTTTTTACTAATTCGTAGCCATTTTTAAGTTCTTTATTTGCCTGAGACATTTGATCATTTACCATCAACTCAAACTTGTCGTTGGTTATTCTACATAAGCCTCTTTCTGAAAAAAGGCATTCTGCATCACCATTTACTGATATATTTTTTGTGTCTTTCATGTATTGGATTATATCATATATTTTTTTAAATATAGATATGTGATAGAATAGTGTCAGTATAGTTTTTATATAAATAATTAATCATTAATTATGAAAAAAGTAAATTTAGGAATTGTTATTACGATTGCTGTAGTTGTAGTTTTTGTGTTCGTTGGTGGTATGGGAATTTTTAATAGTTTAACTAATAGTGAACAAATGGATCAAAATCAAGTAAAATCTTCAAGATTAATTAAAAAAGATATTATTGTTGGAACTGGTGTAGAAGCGGTAAACGGCAGTACTGTAACAGTACACTACACTGGTGTTTTTGAAAACGGAACAAAATTTGATAGCTCACGTGATAGAGGAGAACCATTTTCTTTTGAGTTAGGAAAAGGTATGGTAATTGCTGGTTGGGATCAAGGAGTTCTCGGTATGAAAGTTGGAGGAAAGAGAAATTTGATAATACCATCAGATTTGGCTTATGGTCCAAATGATTACGGTCCAATTCCAGGAGGGTCAACACTTATGTTTGAGGTGGAGCTTTTAGACGTCAAGTGACGCTCAGCCTTGCATTTTAAAAACACGAAAATATTTTGCTAAATATTTTCTCTGTCCGTCGCCGTCGCGACTACCAAGGTTTTAAAAATGCGAGGCTTCGCTTTAAGTTGCAGAATAAAGAAAATATCACCTAGTAGGTGATATTTTCTTTATAATTTCTTTCCGTAATGTTTTAAAATTATATGTCCTCACTTTAAGTTAAAAAAAGAAGAAAAGGTCTTTAAAATACGAGACTTCGCTTTAAGTCTGCCCTGTAGTAAGTATTCTGATACTTTACTACTAGGGTTGGAGAAAAGAATAAAATTACAAACAAATCTTTTTTATTTCTTCTATTCTAGATAGAGCTTCTTTTTCACCAATTATTATATTTTCTTCTGTTTCTCTAAAGGTAAAAGTGTCCATGTTTTCAACTGTCTGTGGTTTTAATACAATAAAATTTTCTCCGTAAAATTGTTCGTTTACTCTAGATAGATTACTTATTGCTATTTTATATACTCTTGCCAGTACATTGCTTAATTTATAGTTTTCCATTTTTCCAAACTTATGTCCGTACATATCTGAAATTATAATTGCGTCTGGTGAAAAATCTAACATTGGTTCTGCAGGTGTTGCACAAAGAAGTCCACCATCCACCAAGTGTCTACCGTCATAATCCACAATTGGAAATACTCCTGGTATAGCCATCGATGGTATTATTGCGTCAATAATTCTTCCATCTTTGAAATATACCGCTTCACCTTGGTCTATGTCTGATGTTCCTATTATTAAGGGTATTTTTGTATCTGAGAAGGTACTATCTCCAAACATTTCAGTTAAAAATTTATTTATTTCTTTACCTTTAATTAAAGATATTCCAGGTATATTAAAATCTAAAAACCTAAGTGGGTGTTTGGAGTTTGCAAATTGTTCTACTCTTTCAACTAATGTATCTATCTCTAAATGAAGTGCGTAATATGCGCCTACGATAGCACCAATACTTGTTCCAGTTATATAATCTATTGGAATATTATTTTTTACTAACACATTTATTATTCCAACATGGGCAAAACCTCTGTCTCCACCACTACCAAGGACTAGACCAACTGTTTTTCTTTTTTTATTATCTATCATAGTAAAAAAATTATATCATAAAAAAGTGTGTTTTTGTCTTTTTTCTGCTATATTTTGTTGGTAATGTCATTAGATTTTAAAATAGAGAAAAAATTAGAAGGAAAACTTGGTAGAGCCGGAATATTAAGTACCGCACATGGTGTTATAGAAACACCAGCCTTTGTTGTTGTTGGTACAAAGGGGACAGTAAAGTCATTAAATCCAGAGCAAGTGTGTGACGCCGGTGCTCAGGTTGTGCTCGCAAATACTTATCACTTGTATCTTCAACCAGGTAATGAAGCAGTAAAAAGTATGGGTGGTTTAGGAAAGATGATGAATTGGTCAGGACCCACAATGACAGACTCTGGCGGTTTTCAAGTTTTTTCTCTTGGTGCTGCCTACGGAAAAGGTATTTCAAAAATATTACAAATCACAGATCCATCGCTTATGATTCCAGAAAGATTTGATGACTCACTTGCGCCAAAGCTTGTTAAAATTGGTCAAGACGGAGTTTCTTTTACATCTCACTTAGATGGATCAGTTCATTACATTACTCCAGAAAAATCTATTCAGATTCAGCACGATCTCGGTGCAGACATGATATTTGCTTTTGATGAATGCACGTCACCAAACGAAGATTTGAAATATCAAGGAGAAGCACTTGAAAGAACTCATGCTTGGGCAAAAAGATCACTTGAAGAACATATTAAACTTAATACTGAAGATAAGGTTTCTTTATTTGGTATTGTTCAGGGTGGGAGAGATGAAGAATTAAGAAAGAAGTCCGCACAAATAATTTCTGAGCTAGAAGTTGACGGTAAAAAGTTTGATGGATTTGGAATTGGTGGTTCATTTGCAAAAGAAGATATGTCTACTGCGGTTAAGTGGGTAAATGGAATACTACCGGAAGAAAAACCAAGACATTTGCTAGGCATAGGGGAGCCAGAAGATTTGTTTATGGGAATTGAAAATGGAGTAGACTTGTTTGATTGTGTTTTACCAACACGTCTTGGCAGAAATGGAACTATATATACTAAACTTGGTAAGATTCACATTATGAATAAAGAATATAGAACTGATATAACTCCAGTAGAGCAAGATTGTGATTGTTATACATGTAAAAATTATTCGCGTGCATATTTATCACATCTCTTTCACGGTAAAGAAATGCTCGCAGGAACACTTGCTTCAATACATAATGTTTATTTTATAGTAAACCTAGTCAAAAAAATCCGTCAATCAATACTTGATGAAAATTTTGATGAATTTAAGTTAAATTTTTTGAACAACTATTTGAGATAGTTTCTTCTAAAAATTTACGAACCAAAATTGAACTAATATTTTTTAACCTCAAACTCAGTTCTAAAATATAGTTAAAATAACTTACGACCGTTTGTTATTTTAACTTAACAAGTATATAATTATTTTAATAATAAAATTTGTATGGGTGAATTAGAGAAAGTGGTCAGAAAAAAGATAAGAAATACTCAGATTCAAAGAATCGTTCTAAAGACGTTGGCAGCAACTGGTCTAATTAGCGTTGCTTTACTTGCTCCCAATGCGCTTCAAATGATAGAAAAACTAGGTTTTTTAAAAGACGATAAGGGTTCAAATCAGAGAAAATCCATAAATCTGTCTCGTAAAAGATTAATTGAAAGAGGTTATATAAAATATGATGGAAAATATTTAAGTTTAACAACAGATGGAGAACGTGTTTTAAGAGATCTTGAAGCTTATGATTATAGAATTGAGAAACCTAAGAGATGGGATGGCAAATGGAGGATGGTAATTTTTGATATTAAGGAAGAAAGGAGACTTTATAGGGATGATTTGAGAAGAATACTTTCGAATATAGGCTTTTTAAAATTGCAAAATAGTGTTTGGGTTTATCCATATGATTGTGAAGATTTGGTCAATTTAATTAAAACAGATTTTAAAATGGGGAAGGAAGTTTTGTATATAATAGCTGATCAAATTGAAAATGATCGTATGATAAGACAGTATTTTAAACTTATCTAGCCCCAAAATCGGTAATTGTTGGTAGCTATCGGTAACGATTGCTAATTATCGTCAACCTATAAAGTTAAAATAGTGCACGGTCGTATGTTATTTTAACTTTGACATTTTGATAGTTAGGTGGTATTTTCAGATTCAGATAATCTGGCTCGTATGAGCTGGGACGTTTGGCAGCTATTCAAACAAAAAGAAGTAGAGGCCAAATAAGGGTTAAGATCTATTACCTAAATATAGATCAGTTCATTACATAGTGGAGGCTGTATGGCCATCATGCTCGAAGATCAGGTGCTTCATAAGGATGTAATAATTAAGGGTCCGCCGTTACTCATGTTACTTGCTTCTCTCGGAGTAAGTGTTGAAATAAATGGACCGAGTCCAATTCCTGTGGCTTTTCAGATCGGTAGTGTTATTACTGCCAAGCCACCTGCTCCGTTTAAGGGGGCTACTAACTGGATACATGTTTGTGTAAAAGCTTTGCAGAATTTTGATTATAATTCACGTCTTTGGCATGTCCATGGAGTTTTTCATAATCCAAAATCTGAAGCTGGATTTTTGGGAATTGAAGAACACAGACTGCATTTTCAGACATTAGTCTTTTCTGCGTCATATGATTGTATCGACAGAACCGGTCGCATTGTTATCGGTATTGTTCCGTGTGAACAACTTGATACATACCACCTGCTTCTTAAGAAGTAAAACCATCCCCGTTCGCTTTGCGCGAACGGGGATTTTATAAAAGAAAACCGCGTGTGTTTGCACGCGGTTTGTTTTTTATACACCAATAAATTTGGCCACTTGGACAAGTTGGTTCTGATCGACTTTCCTTATACCATTGTCAGCTAGCTGTTTGGCAAAAGTATTTGTTATCGGCAGAAGACCGCCTGTCTCAATCATTTGAATTATGAAAGTATTGAGCCCTTGGTAAAATTCTTTGTCTGATATATTTTTGGTTACACTTGGTTTCCATTCTTTTGGTAGTAGAACACCTCTGAAGGGTCTTCCATCAAAATGCATTGCAATAATATAGAGCAAACGGGCTTCATTTTTAGTAAGACTTCTCGGAACAGGGTGTGGTGAGAAGAACGTGTGAAGCACATTACTCATTTTGTCTGTTCTAGATTCAATTTCATTAAATCTAAAAAGCTGACAGATGAAAATATTTAATCCAATAAAAAAGTCTTTTTTCGATATTATTCCGTTGTCTTTTTGTTGCCATTGTATTGGCAAAGGAATCTTTCGTACTTCTTTACCAAAATGAAGGGCGATTAGATAAATCAAACGCAGGTAACCTTTTCTCAGAGAGTTTGGTATGCCGTCTGGAAAGCAAAAAGATTTTATAACATCCAAAAAGTGCTGTTGGACCTGTGCATCTTCGGAGAAGGCGAAGTTCATCATTTTTGAATCCTTTTCATTCTCTTTCATATTGCAACCTTTCTATTGTATAGGAACTATTGTTTCTTTATAAAGATTAGCATTATAAATATAAAAGTTCTAGGGGATATTATTTTAATTAAAAAAGCGACCCACTAAGGTGGGTCGCGATAGATCAAATTGACTTCAGGTACTCATCCGCGGCTTTTTTAAAGACAGCCACGTTACTGTCAGGAAGAAGACTGACGAAAATCTCGAGTAGTTCTTCAATTGTTATCCCTGTTTCTTTCGGGAGTAATTTATGGTTTTCCTCAATATCATTTATTGTCTCGATGACCTCTTGAGCTGTCATTACATCAGAATCTTCGTACTCCTTTTTGGCTACCATTTTAAATAATTCGAGAGCGATAAAACCCTTTCTTTCAGTCGTCAGCGCCATGTTGTATCTCCTTGTTATTCGTGATGATTAAAATGTGCTTGAAGGTGCTTGAATTTTTTCAAGTCATCACCTCGTAGTACTGCTTCAAGAATCTGGAAGATTTCCCCAAAGGAAACACTTCTGGAATTATTTGAAAACATCTGAGACATTTTCATGATTTCGACGTCAAAATTAACATAGTCGAGTTTTGAATATCCTTTCGCAATATCAGCTGTAGCCATCATTATAGTATAGACAGAAGAAAGGCAATCTTCAATTTTTTCCATCTTGGCTAAAATATAACCGCGTTCACAAACCATGATTGCCATTAGTTCTAGTTTATGAGAAAGAAAAATCTCCGTTTGCGAACGAACATTATATGTTTTCATTTCGTCTAGACCCATATTTCCCCCTATTGTTTTTGTACTTGTTTTTCTTTAGAAAATGTAGCATAATCACAATTCAAATGTCAAACCCCGTATTTAAAATTAAATCAGATTTTGCACCAGCAGGTGACCAGCCACAAGCTATAGATAAGCTTGTTGGTGGAATTAAAAAAGGGTTTAAGAAACAAACTCTTCTTGGTGTTACCGGCTCAGGAAAAACATACACCATGGCAAATGTTATTGCCCAGATAGGCAAACCTACTCTTGTTATAGCTCACAATAAAACTCTCGCTGCCCAGCTCGCTCAAGAGTATAGAGAATTTTTTCCAAATAATGCTGTTCATTACTTTGTCTCATATTATGACTATTATCAGCCAGAAGCATATATGCCTATTACTGATACATATATTGAAAAAGAGGCGATGATAAACGAAGAGATAGATAGGTTGAGACATGCTTCAACACAAGCAATTTTGACCCGTAAGGACGTTATTATTGTTGCCTCTGTTTCCTGTATATATAACCTTGGAAGTCCTGAGGAGTATATGAATGTAAATATTAAGATTGAAAAAGGACAAAAGATTTCAAGACAGGATTTAATAAAGAAACTTATTGGTGTTCAATTCGAAAGAACAAACTCTGATTTAGAGCCGGGCCAAATTCGTGCTGTTGGAAATGGTCTTGAAGTTGTGCCGATGAATGAAAAGATTATTTATAAGGTAAGTATAGATAATGATGTCGTTTCATTAATTCAAAAAATAGACTTGGTCTCAAGAAATATTGTAGAGGATGATTTGGGCTCATTCTTTATTTTTCCTGCAAAACACTTTATGACAAATAAAGAACAGCAAGAAAAAGCTGTTCTAAGTATACGAAAAGAGGCGGACGCTCGTGTCGCCGAACTGAAGAAGCAAGGAAAGACTCTTGAAGCTGAAAGACTTAAGAGGAGAACAAACTATGATATATCTCTCATAAGGGAAGTTGGATATTGTAATGGTATTGAAAACTACTCTAGACACTTTTCAGGTAAACCGTCGGGTGAGGCTCCAGATACACTTCTTGAATACTTCCCAAAGAAAGCAGACGGAAGTCCAGACTACCTTACAATTATAGATGAATCACACGTGGCTTTGCCTCAGATTCGTGGTATGCAGGCGGGCGATGCTTCGAGAAAAAATACTCTTGTTGAGTATGGTTTTAGATTACCTTCAGCAAAAGACAATAGACCTCTTAGGTTTGATGAATTTGAAGAAAGAGTTGGACAGACAATATACACTTCTGCAACCCCAACGGTTTTTGAGATTGAGAACTCCGAACAGGTGGTTGAGCAGGTTATCCGTCCTACTGGGCTCTTAGATCCTGAAATTGAGATTAGACCAATAACTGAGAAGGCGGGTGCAAACAAAAGTCAGGTTTTTGATTTTATTGCTGAAACAGAAAGAGTAATTAAAAACGGCGGAAGGGTCATTGCTACAACACTTACAAAAAAGATGGCAGAAGATTTGAGTTCGTATCTGAAAGATAAAGGAATTAAGGCAGAATATTTACATAGTGAAATTAAAACTATAGACAGAATAGAAATCCTTTCAAATTTTAGAAGGGGAGTATTTGATTGTATTGTCGGAGTAAACTTACTTAGAGAAGGGCTGGATCTACCTGAAGTAGAATTTATTGGAATTCTTGACGCAGATAAGGAAGGTTTCTTACGTTCAGAAACTTCGCTTATACAGATTATTGGACGTGCAGCGAGAAACGTTTTGGGTAAGGTTGTTCTTTATGCTGATAGAATTACAGGCTCAATGGAGAGAGCTATCGCTGAGACAAACAGAAGACGTGGCGTACAGATGAAATATAATGAGAAACACGGTATTACTCCAAAGACGATTATAAAGAATGTTAAAGACATAATGGAACACTTGAAGACGGAACACGATAATGCTGTGAATGAGCTTTTGGAAATTGATTTGAAGATTGCAAAAACTGCTCCAAAGAAACTTATAAAAGAAAAAGAAAAACAGATGTCTGAAGCTGTGAAGATACTTGATTTTGAGACAGCTGCTATTATCCGCGACGAGATAAAAGCTATTAATGAGGCAATAGGGAAACAAGTCAAAATTGAAGAGCAAAAAGAGAAGGTTAAAAAATCAAAGATTAGAGGGATGAAGTTTGACTCAAAACGATAATTGTAGTTTGCTAAAACAGTAAAATATAGTAATATGCTCTATACAACCCCTAGGGACGAACCCCGGGGCAATTTGCAGTATATATGACGACAAAAAACAAAAAATGCGAAAATCCTAATGTTTGTAAGGTTATAGAAGAAGATAAGATTGTTGTAAAAGGCGCAAGAACAAACAACCTTAAGGATATATATGTAGAAATGCCAAGAAACAAGATGATTGCAGTCACCGGTATTTCTGGTTCCGGAAAATCATCTTTTGCTTTTGATACTATTTTTGCTGAAGGACAAAGGAGATACATAGAATCTCTTTCTTCTTATGCTAGACAGTTTTTACATCAAATGCAGAAACCAGATGTAGATGAGATTACGGGCCTTTCACCGGCTATTGCTATAGATCAGAAATCTCGTTCAAACAATCCTCGTTCTACTGTGGCGACAATCACAGAGATTTATGATTATCTTAGAATTCTTTTTGCGCGTATTGGTAGACCGCATTGTCTTGTCTGTAATAGAGAAATAAAGAAACTTTCAAAGGAAGAGATAATGGAAACTATTATTAATAGTATTTCAAAAATAAAAACTTCAGATAAAAAGGAAATTTTAGGTGTAGAAGTAGATGATGATAAAGTAAAAATATATTCTCCGGTTGTTGTTGGAAGAAAAGGTGAATATTATCAGCTTCTCTATGATCTACTTGAAAAGGGGTATGAAAAAGTGAAAGTAGACGGCGAAGTAAAGAAGCTAAGAGAACAAATAATTTTGAATAAACAAAAGAAACATGATATTGATGTGCTTGTCGATGAATTTTATATTAGTGAATTCAAGGAGAAGAAGGCAGGTGTAAAAGAAAGACTCTCTGATGCTATTGAAAAGGCTGTGGAAGAATCAAAAGGACTACTTAAAATTGAAACACTAGAAGGTGAGAAACTCATGTCGGTAAAGTTTATGTGTCCTTATGATGGATATTCATATCCAGAGATTGAACCTAGGCTATTTTCTTTCAACTCACCTTATGGGGCATGTGCAGAATGTAATGGACTTGGAACAAGAGATTTCTTCTCAGATGAACCTTGTCCAAAATGTAACGGTGCTAGACTTCGTGAAGAAGCACTTCATGTGCTTATTGGAGGTATAAACATCGTGGACTATACAGCTAAGTCAATTACAGAAGCAAGAAAATTTATTGAAGAAGTTAAGCTTACTGAAACAGAACAAGAAATTTCAAATATTGTGATCAAAGAGGTCAAATCTAGATTGGATTTTATGACAAATGTTGGTATTGAATATTTATCTTTGAATAGACGTGCAAACACTTTATCTGGTGGAGAGGCACAGAGAATTCGACTCGCTTCACAGTTGGGTTCAGGGCTTGTGGGGGCTCTATACGTCCTGGATGAGCCTACAATAGGGCTACATCAAAGGGACAATGATAAGCTGATAAAGACGCTGGTTGAATTGAGAGACCTCGGGAATACGATTCTAGTGGTTGAACACGATGAAGACACAATGTTTGCTTCTGACTTTATTGTTGATATTGGTCCTGGAGCCGGAGTTCACGGAGGTGAAGTTGTTGTGTCTGGATATTTGGATAAACTTCTGACCGCAAAGACCAATCCTTCTGAGTCATTAACTTTAGATTATTTGAGAGGTGATAACAAAATTGAAATTCCTGATAAGAGAAGAGATCAGGATAAAGGAAAAGTAAAAATAAGAGGCGGAAATATATTCAATATTAAGGACATGAATATAGATGTTCCCCTAGGAAAGCTTGTTTGCGTTACAGGAGTTTCTGGTTCAGGAAAATCATCTTTTGTTTATGAGATTTTGTATAAAAATTTACAGGGGAGACTTGATAGAAAACTTAGAACAAATGAGGTTGTGAACTGTGCATCTATTTCTGGTACGGAATATGTCGGAAGAACTATTTTGATTGACCAGTCGCCAATTGGTAGAACACCAAGATCGAACCCGGCAACTTATACAGGTGCTTGGACTTTTATCCGTGATATGTTTGCTAACACTGTGGAAGCTAGAGAAAGAGGTTGGAAAGCTAATAGATTCTCTTTTAATGTTCCTGGCGGAAGATGTGAGGCTTGTGAGGGTAATGGAACGATAGAAGTTGAAATGCATTTCTTGCCCACTGTTTATGTTCCTTGTGATGTTTGTCGTGGAAAGAGATTTACAAAAGAAACTTTGGAAGTAAAATACAAAGGAAAAAATATTTATCAGATACTTGATATGACTGTGGAAGAGGGCGCGAAGTTTTTTGAAGACTTACCTGCTGTATCAGACAGAATAAGTAAGATGTTTGAGGTTGGTCTTGGATATTTAAAACTCGGTCAGTCTGCAACGACACTTTCTGGAGGAGAAGCACAGAGAGTAAAGATTGCATCAGAGCTTTATAGACCACATTTGCAGAAAACAATATATATTTTGGATGAACCAACGATCGGTTTGCACTATGAGGACGTAAAGAAACTTATAGAAATACTACAGAAACTTGTTGATTCTGGAAATACAGTGATTGTGATTGAACACAATTTAGATTTGGTAAAATGTGCTGATTATATTATTGATATTGGTCCTGAAGGCGGAAATAAGGGTGGGGAAATTGTGGCAAAAGGAACTCCAGAAGATGTTGCAATGAATAAAAATTCTCATACGGGTTATTATCTAAAGAGACACCTTAAAAATAGATAAAAAGAAGTTAAAAAGTTTTTAAAAAAATAGCGTCCGTGGTTAAACCACAGACGCTACAATTTATAACCCTATTCCCGCATCGGCATCATCTTCACTTTGACTTGTGTTAGAAGAAAAAATTTTTGATAACCAGCAAAGAATAAAAGACACTACAAAGAAAACAAAAGAAATGATGAATGTTTTTAAGAGTTTTGTTTCCGTAACTGAAAAAATCAAAAAGAAACAGATTATAGTATAAAAAAGACAAACAAAAAACGTATTTTTAATTGTATAGTCTTCCATATTTTATCTAGCCTTTCATTTTGTTGAAATGTTTAGCGGATAAAACCAAGTGATACCAGAGATGATAACACTGAATACATAGCAGCTCCCGTAACCAAAATTACAAAAAACACGATACCGAGAGTTGTTTCTTTAAAAAACATTTCTGCAGTTTGTCTGTTTTTGTTAAATATTTGTCGCAGGATATGAAATAGAATTAACAAACCACAGAGAAAGATTGTTAGACAAATAATCATCCAAAACCATTCGTTAAATCTAGTCACTACACACCTCCTATTTTATTATAAAGGTCATATTGTTTAAATCCATTGAATATACTATATTAAAAAGATGAACAGTCAAGATGTCAAAAAAATCAATATTCCAGATAATCCTGGTGTTTACTTCTTTAAAAAAGATAGGGAAATTTTGTATATTGGAAAAGCTACATCACTTAAGGATAGAGTAAAAAGTTATTTTTCTTCTGATGTAATTGCCACAAGAGGGCCAGTTATTTTGGATATGGTTTTTAAAGCAGATTCAATAGATTTTATTAAAACTGATTCTGTTTTGGAAGCACTTATATTAGAAAATAATTTAATAAAAAAATATCAACCAAAATATAATACAAAAGAAAAAGATAATAAAAGTTTTAATTATGTGGTTATAACAGATGAAGATTTTTCTCGTGTTTTGGTTGAAAGAGGAAGGAATCTAGAAAATGAGAATGTTAATTATGAAATATTAAAGAAGTTCGGACCTTATCCAAACGGTACACAACTAAAAGAGGCATTAAAAATAGTCAGAAAAATTTTCCCTTTTAGAGATAAATGTACGCCAATTCAAGGAAAACCGTGTTTTAATCGACAAATTGGTTTATGCCCTGGTGTTTGTGACAGCTCGATAGAAAAGAAAGATTATAAAAAGATAATAAAAAATATTGTCTTGTTTTTTGAAGGTAAAAAAGAAAAAATACTTAAAAATCTAGAAAAAGAAATGAAGAGTCTTGCAAAATTGCAGAAATTTGAGGGGGCGGTACAAATCAGAAAGACAATCTTTGCTTTACAACATATTCAAGACATTTCTGTCATTGCGAGCGAAGCGTGGCAATCCAGAAAATCAGAAGATGGTTTGCTTCGTTCTACTCGCAAAGATGGACAGTATGAAGAAGAAAAAGCTTTTAGAATTGAGGCATATGATGTGGCTCATTTTTCTGGTGTTAGTAATGTCGGTGTGATGACAGTATTAGAAAACGGAGTTCCCAATAAAAATGAATATAGAAAATTTAAAATTAATAATAGTAAACAGAATGATATAGAAGCGCTAAAAGAAATACTAGAGAGAAGATTGACTCACGAGGAATGGAAATTTCCAGATTTGATTGTTGTTGATGGGGGAAAGGCACAGATAAATATTGCTAGAAAAGTTGTTGAAAAGTTATTTGGTGGCGACGCTACCAAATTGGGGGTGGTGTCGGTGGTTAAAAATGAAAGACACAGACCGAGCCAAATTCTCGGGGACTCCAATTTGGCTCGTAAATACGAGCAGGAAATACTTCTTGCAAACAGTGAAGCCCATAGATTTGCTATAAAATATCATAGGCAATCCTTGGCAAAAAAGTCTTTGATTTAAAAAGGAAGATTTATGTTTGATATAGACTATTTTTAATTTAAATTTAAAAGGTGATATAATATTCTGTATGCAAAGAATTAAAGTAGCTATTTTAAGAGGTGGGCCAAGTTCTGAATATGATGTTTCTCTTAAGACTGGAAAAAATGTTTTAAATAATCTGTCTGATAAATATATTCCTACAGATGTTATTATAGATAAAAAAGGAAGTTGGTTTGTTGATGGTATTTCCACATCTCCACAAAAAATTTCTGATTCTGTTGACGTTTTTTTTAATGCAATGCATGGCGAGTATGGTGAAGATGGAAAAGTTCAACAGATTTTAGATGGTTTTGGTGCAAAATATACTGGTTCAAAAGCGTTAGCATCTGCTATTGGTATGAATAAGGTTTTGGCAAAAGAATTGTTTAAACAATTTGGATTAAAAACACCCATCTTTAGAGTTGTAAGAAAAGATGATGATCTTCAAGCTGTGGCAAAAAATATTTTTGGTTCTTTCCCAATGCCTGCGATTGTTAAACCAGGAGGAAGTGGTTCAAGTATGGGAGTTTCTGTTGTAAAAACATTAAAAGAAATAATTCCAGCTATTAAGGATGCATTAAAATTTTCAGATGTTGTAATTGTAGAAGAATTTATTACTGGTAGAGAAGCCACTTGTGGAGTTGTGGAAAATTTTAGAAATAAAAGCGTTTATCCACTTTTTCCTGTAGAAATTATCAAACCTACAAAGTCTGTTTTTTTTGATTACAATGCAAAATATGGTGGTGGAACAAAAGAAATATGTCCGGGCAATTTTACAACTAAAGAAAAAAATACTATTACTCAGATGGCAGTAGATGCTCATATTGCTTTAGGTTTGAGACACTATTCTCGTTCCGACTTTATAATTAATCCGAAGAGAGGAGTATATATTTTGGAGGTAAATACTTTACCAGGTCTTACAAAAGAATCATTATTACCCCAATCTCTAAAAGCTATCGGAGTGTCTTTGTCTGATTTTATAGATCATGTTATTACTTTGGCTTTGAATAACAAATGATTTATTGAAAGTATTTAAACTTTTAGTGGAAGATTTTTTTGTTATTTTATATTTGGTTTAAATTGGATAAGTGTGTATAGTACTTAGATTATATGTTTTTATATCTTGAACAAATTTTAATTTCTTGGGCTAGTCATATTCACTTGTCTTTTTTTAGTTTGATTGCCACTTTTGTTGAAGAAGTTATACCCCCAATTCCTTCACCTGCAATTACTCTTTTGATGGGATCCATGGCAAAGATTCAAGAATATACAATTTGGGGTCTTGTTTTATTAATTTTACTTGCAGCGATTGGAAAAACTTTCGGTGCACTTCTTGTCTATTTTGTTTCTGATAAAGCAGAAGATTTCTTATTGTCGGGTAGAGTTGGTAATTTTATTGGTGTAACTCGAGAACAAGTTGCTTCTTTTGGAAAACGTTTAGGAAAAGGATGGAAAGATTATTTAATTTTAACTTTTTTTAGGGCACTTCCCATAGTTCCAAGTGTTCTTATTTCAGTTGGTGGGGGACTTTTAAAAATTCAAATTAGACTTTTTATTATTACAACTTTTGTAGGTTCAATAATACGAGGTGCTATATATATGTATATGGGTTATGTAGGAACTTCTCTTGTCACTTCTTTTGTAAAAAGTACAGCGACAATGGAATCTATTATACAAGTAATTGCTGTCTTATTTATTTTTTTGGTTTTGGGTTATTTATATTATAAGAGAGGAAAAAGCAGTATGCAAAAAATTAACTAAAGGTAACGGTCTAATTAAGTTTGTTTTTTACAAAAGCACTTGTTTTTTATTTTAAATATATTAATGTATAGAAAGATTGAGTTTTTAATTCACAAAAAGGGAGGAGTTAGAAATGAGGACAAAAAAGGGTTTAAAAACGGGTGTTGTGGATAAGGTTGAGGAACATGATGGGGATTACAGGGTTATCCTTCGTGGTAAACCCAGCTATTATGTCAGTGCAAGTCGCAATGACGTCAAAAATCTCAAAAGTGGTGATGTGATTAACTTTGAACGATTCAATGATAGCCATGGCTGGTTTATTTCGGCCAAGAAATAATATTGTTTCATTTTTGTTAAAAAATCCCATCGTTTTAAAACGATGGGATTTTTTTGTTGATTTAAGATTTAGTTTATGATATTCTTCTAATCTGTTGGGCCCTTAGCTTAGTTGGTAGAGCGCCTCATTTGCAATGAGGAGGTCATCGGTTCGAATCCGATAGGGTCCAC
>CAZIID010000005.1:0-29303 GCA_964539415.1 uncultured Candidatus Saccharibacteria bacterium
CTTCTTTTGTTATTTTTACGTCTTCGAGGCAGTATTTGATAACTTTCTCGTATTCTCCGTTTTTCCACCATACAGTAGCTTCGAGTCCGTGTCCTATCTTGCCTCTGCCGAGTGTCGCTTCTGCAATAGTGTCTAGTTTGATTCTTCGTCCTAGAGAATTTTTTATTTCTTTAAGTAAATCCAAACTTTTTATTCGAGAAAGATCTCCGGTGTAGTATTTGTTTAGAAGAGGGATATCAAAATGGTCAGAATTGAATCCGATTAGTAAATCCGCTCTTTCAAGTATAGGCCAGAAATCTTTCAGTGTTTCTTTTGTAAAACTATAATATTTGTCTGTCTCATAGTCATACGCACAGGCGACAGACATGTCTAAGTCCACAGCATCATTTGAGCCAACCTCTTCAAATATATTACTTGTTTCCAAATCAAAAACTACCTTTCGCATATACCCGAGAAAATTTTTGCCAATAAAAAATATTTGTTTCGACTATTCATAGACGAACATTATATCACGATGAGAGGTCGTTTTTAGTTAAAATTAAATTAGCCAATTTTTAACAAACATTGGCAAAAACTTTAGCGGGTAAAGATTTATATGAGACTATTAAATTACTTTTGTATTACATCTAGTACTGTATCTTCTGTAACTTCTTTTTCAACACCTGAGCTAAGATTTTTTAATTGAAATTTACCGGTCTTTACTTCATTTTCACCAATACAGATAATATTTGGTATTTTATTTTTGTCTGCGTATTTTATTTGATCTCCAACTTTTTTGCCTGTGACGTCTATAACAACACGGAGTCCTTTTTCTCTGAGTTTCTGGGCAAGATCTTCTGCGTAACCTCTTGAGTCTAGGTTTGCAATACAGACAAATATATCAGCTGGTGATTTAACAGCGGGAAGAAGACCATAAGTTTCTAGTACATCTTTAATCACGACGTCTCCCATTCCAAAACCAACAGCGGGAATTTTTTCTTTATCAAATATATCTAATAAGTCATCATATCTACCTCCACCAAATACTGATCTTCTATTTTCAGGGTTTGTATCAAAAACTTCAAAGACAAGTCCTGTGTAATAATCGAAGCCTCTCATTAATTTCTGTGAGAAAACAATATTCGTAATTCCTAATTTTTCTAATTTTTCAGTGAGTTCTTTCACCTCAAGGATTCCTTCGTGTGCCTGAATACTTTTTGGTAGACCAAATACAAACTCATCAAAGTTCTTTGAGTTCATTATTGTTAGAAATTCATCTGTTCTTTCTTGAAGTGCTTCTCGGACTCCAGTTTCAAATTCTTTTTCATCCATTTTTTCCTTTTTGTCTAGGAGTTTTGATACTTTATGTGTATCTTCATCATTCAATGCAAAAAGGTCGTGTAGAATAAAATTTATTATCTTTCGATTGTTTATTCTAATCTCAAAATTTGAATCTTTTAGTCCGAAGCTTCTCATAATACTAGAAGCCATCTGAAGTAGTTCAACTTCTGCATCTATTGTCTTAACTCCAAAGATATCCACATTAAGCTGCCAGTGTTCTCTAAGTCTGCCTTTTTGAGGTTTTTCGTATCGAAATACATTTGGTATTGAATACCATCGAAGAGGCATAGCAAACTCTTTTGTTTTTGCAGCGATCATTCTGGCTACTGTGGGAGTCATCTCAGGTCGCAGAGATACATCTCTGTCACCCTTGTCTTTAAAAGTATAAGTTTGCTCGTTTACAATTTCTTCACCAGATTTTGCTCTGTAAAGTTCAGAATTTTCTAATACTGAAGCGCCGTATTCACTGTATCCAAAGCTCTCTGGAATTTTCTTCATTATTGAAAAGATATAGTTCTGAATTGCCATATCTTCTGGATAAAAATCTCGAACTCCTTTATAAGGTTCTGTACTTACTTTTCTTGCATTATTCATAATTTTATATATTGTATAGAAAAAATGTCATTATCACAAGTATTAAATTTATATAAAGAAAAAGGCGAGACACCGCTTGAAAGGCTAAAACGATTCAAGGCTAAAAATCCTGAATATTTAAAAGTCAAAATGACTTATGCTGGTAGGCTAGATCCAATGGCCGAGGGTGTTCTTCTTGTTTTATCTGGTGATGAAATAAAAAATAAACAGGTTTTTCTTGATAATAAAAAAGAGTATGAAGCTGAAATTCTTTTTGGTTTTGCTACAGATAGTTTTGATGTTTTGGGTAAGGTGACCGAAGCTTTTAATAAAGATTCGGTTACCCCCGTGCACCACAGAGAGTACTTCCATTTTCTAATCGCTTCACTCAAGAAAATTTGGTCGAAACGGGGGATCCAGGATGTTCTTACAGATTTAGATTTAAGCCTTCGTGAAGATAAAATAAATAACCAATTAAATAATTTCGTGGGTAAATTTTCTCAGAAATATCCCATTTATTCTTCAAAAACACTAAAAGGCAAAGCTCTTTTTGATTATGCTAAAAGTACTGGTTTATCAGAAGAAGATATTCCAAATAAAGAAGTTGAAATATTTTCAATTAAACAGATTGGGTTCGATGTGATTTCTAAAGAAGATTTAAGAAGACAAATAGTTAAATCAGTTTCTTTGGTTAATGGGGACTTCAGACAAGAAGAGATACTTGCGATTTGGGAAGAAAATTTTAAAAAAAGTAATATAAATAATTTTTCAATATTAAAAATAAAAGTTGATTGTTCAAGTGGTACATATATAAGAGCTTTGGCTAAAGATATTGGTCAAAAACTTTTTTCTATTCCATCTTTAGCTCTATCTATTAAAAGAATTTCTGTTGGTAAATATAATATTGATAATTCAATAAAGTAATGCTACAATCTTTCTTGTAGAGTTTTCTCGGAAAGGTTTAGAGCAAGTCTTTAGCCATTAGGGAAGGTCGTTCTACGAAATTTAGAATTATATTTTCACACAATGGCAAAGAAATTGTATGTTGGAAATCTTCCATATACTACCAATGACGCCGAGCTCGCAGCTTTTTTTGCGAAGGTAGGAGAGGTAGAGTCAGCTAATGTCTTATCAGACAAGATGACAGGAAGATCAAGAGGTTTTGGTTTTGTTACCATGCCAAATGACGATGAAGCTATGAAGGCTATAGAAACTCTTAACGGAGTAGATATGGGCGGAAGAAAGCTCACAGTCAATGAGGCTAAACCACTTGAAGCAAGAACACCAAGAAGATAATATTTATCTTTTAAAAGACAATACCCACAAGGATAAAATTCTTGTGGGTATTGTCTTTTATATTTATTATGGTAATATCTAGGAAAGGAGGTTCTTTTATATTTAGCTTTAACCGCATTTTTTAGTGGCTTTTTAGAGCCTCTAAAAAATGCGGTTAAAATGGTTTTAGCCGATATGTTGCATTGTTTATTTCTGCTGAGGTGGTGGAGATGAATTTTGCATAAGACAAGGGGGAGTGGGTATGAGTTACAAGATAGGTGTGGAGAATGTGGGACTGAGTGTTGAAGCTACGAGTGACGATGGGGTCGCAAGACAACATCTCGTCGAAGCTGCACGGGGTTCAAATTTGGAGCTCGTTGACAGGCACATCGTCAAAGGTAAAAAGGACGGGGGAAAATTTTCGGTCAGCTTTGCATGGGTGATGCCCGCAGGCAGATTGGGAAGGTACATTTCAGTGCCGTCCGACGAAGAAGTCATTCGTGATTTGCTTGAGTCCAAACTTTGTCCGTTGGTTTTTTCCGAAATGACCGGAGCATTGAATGCTATTGCTCCTCATCATTTCCAAAGGCTGATTCTGGCGACCAACTACGAGAACCGAGCGAGGTCTGCCGGTTTGGACATTTCCAAACTGTCTATGATCCCCTTGGGTTCTATCGCTAAAGTTGGAGCCAAACGTCTCGAACATCTGGTCTTTTTCTCAAAGGATATGAAGTCTCACGACAAGCCTCAGTTGCGTCAGAGGACTGAATCTGTTCATCCTCTCTGGTTGTTCCCGGTCAGGTCGATCGGTGATACTGCAGTTTCCCAGAGGAGTCCTCGGGCCTAAAAGCCAAAAGCGCGTCATTAATTTGACGCGCTTTTTTAATGTCTGCTATTTAATTTGTGATTACTTTCTACCAGTCTTCGCTCTATCGTTTTTTGTAAGAAGCTTTTTTCTAAGTCTTACGTTCTTTGGAGTTATTTCTAAATATTCATCACCCTGCATTATTTCAAGACCTTTTTCTATGTTCATTCTAAGTGGTGGAATGAGGTATAGGGCTTCATCGTTTCCAGAAGTACGCATGTTTGTAAGTTGTTTATTTTTAGTTGGGTTTACTTCAAGATTTTCTCCATTCAAAACGTGACCTATAACCATACCTTCATATATTTCAATAGCAGGGTCAATGTAGAGCACGCCCCTTTCTTGTAAATTCCAAAGTGAGAACGCTAGAGATTTTCCAGTAACCATAGATGTCATAGAACCAAATTCTTGTTTCTGTATTTCTCCTGCGTAAGGTTTGAAATCTATAAATCTTGAACATATTATTCCAAGACCTTTTGTGTCAACAACGAAAGATCCTCTGTAACCAAGTAAACCTCTTGTTGGAATCTCAAAAATCATTCTAACTTGATTGTCTTTGATCTTCATATCTTTCATAATCCCTTTTCTCTTTCCAAGTTTTTCTATGATTGTTCCTTGGAATTCTTCTGGAACATCAATAGTAACTTCTTCATATGGTTCACTTTTAACACCATCAATATCTTTTAGAATTGCTTGTGGCTGAGAAACTTGAAGTTCAAAACCTTCTCTTCTCATATTTTCTATAAGAATAGCGATGTGTAGTTCACCTCTACCATAAACTATTATAGGATCAGAATCAAAATCAACTTTTAATCCAACGTTGATCTCCATTTCTTTTTCAAGTCTTTCTCTGATTTGTCTTCCTGTTACAAATTTTCCTTCTCTTCCAGCAAAAGGAGAATCGTTTACTAAAAAGCTAAGAGATATAGTTGGTTCATCAATGTTAATAGATGGAAGGGGAGTTTGTTCTACTTTTTCACAAATAGTTTCTCCGATATAAGCATCTGAAATTCCGGCGATCATAACAATATCTCCAGCCACAGCTTCCTCTACACCTTCTTTCTGAATACCTTTAAATGTATAAAGTTTTGTGATTCTTGTGCTTCTGGATTCATTGTGAGGCATTTTAACTATGATAGTTTGACCATCTCTTACTTTTCCTTCATAGATTCTTGCAACAGCAAGTCTTCCTAGGAAGTTGTCATAAGCTAAGTTAAAAATTTGTGCAGTAAAAGGAGCTTCCAAGTTTCTAGCTGCTGGTGGAACTTTTTCTAAAATCATATCAAGAAGTGGAGAGAGATCTACTTGATCATCTTTCGGACTTCTCATTGCAACTCCTTTTCTTCCAATTGCATAAATAGTAGGGAAGTCTAATTGGGCATCGTTTGCTCCGAGTTCCATAAAAAGTTCCAAGACTTCTTCGTGAGCTTGTTCAGGACGTGCTGCTGATTTGTCGATTTTGTTTATAACAACAATAGGCTTAAGACCAAGTTCAAGTGACTTTTTTAATACGAATCTTGTCTGTGGCATTGGACCTTCTTGAGCGTCCACTACGAGAAGCACTGTATCAATAGAACGAAGCACACGTTCTACTTCAGAACCGAAGTCTGCGTGTCCAGGTGTATCAACAATATTGATCTTTGTTCCCTTATAGAAAATAGAAGTATTTTTTGCGTATATAGTAATACCACGCTCTTGTTCAAGAGAGTTAGAATCCATACTCACTCCATCTTCAACCATTCCGGTTTGTTTTAGGATCGCGTCTGTAAGAGTTGTTTTACCGTGGTCAACGTGAGCTATAATTGCTATGTTTCTGATTTCCATAATTTGAATGTAATTTAAGTTCCTATTAAAGCAAAAAAATGACTTTTCGTCAAGGAAAAGTCATTTTTTACCTTGTTTTTCTTGTATTATTCTAGAGGAAGTTCCTTTATATAATCTGAAAGATTTTCTATTAATACTGTTTGTTGTGATCTTGTTGAGTTATCTCTTACCATTACAGTGTTATCGATTGATTCTTTTTTACCCATAATCATAACGTATGGAACTTTAAGTTTTTCTACCAATGAAAACTGACTGCCAAATTTGTCTCTTCCAAGTAGGTGGTAAACCAAAACTTTATCTTTTCTTAATGTTTCTATAACCTCCAAGCTTTTTAGTTTTGCGTCATCGCTGATTTGAATGAAAAAGATTTTTGGTTTTTTAATTTTTGATATTTCTTTTGATTTTATATTTTTATCAATAAAGATTTTTATTCCTGCTCCTGGAATATCTTTTTTGAAACCAATTTTTTGTGCAAAACCATCAAATCTAAAACCTGTGGCCAATACTTCCTTACCGCCACTTTTTCCTTTCTGAGCTATTTCAAAAACTGTTTGTGAACAATATTTTCTATCTGATATTAAACAGTTGTCTATATTATAAGGAACACCCATTGTTTCTAAATATTCAAGAACATCTCTAAAATGAGTTCGGCTTTCATCTGAAAGACAACTAAGAGCTACTGGGGAACCTTCTTTTAGTGTTGAACAAACTTTTTCATCGCAAGGAACAACATAAAAAGAATCTTTTTTAAAATTTTGTCTACAAACAGATGATAATTCACCAAGATTTTTTTTGTAATAAGTAGTTAGTTCTTTTGCAAACTTGTTTGATGATTCTTTATCACCGATACTATTTATATTTATGAATAAATCCTCATGCCCATTATCCTTGAGTATTGCGATTGCTGTTTTTAAAAGCATTGCTTCTGATACGCTTGATGTTGAACCGATAATATCAAGATTCAGGCTTTTCTTATTTCTCGGGGCTCCTTTGTTTGTCTCGTATGCAAGTAAAACGGGCTGAGGTAATGTCTGCATATTTTCTTCTGCATATTTTCTAAAAAGCGAAACTCTTTCTTCGGCAAATTCTGTGGAAAAAATCCAAGGCAAACCTTCTGGATCGTTGGTCCAAGATTCTTTTATTTTTAAAGCTTTTTCGGTATCTTCTTTTGAGATCTTTGGTGCACTTGTGGTAGTAAATCCGTAATACAAAAGAGCATTCAAGTTTTCTCCAATAGGATAGAAATTTATATGCTTATTGTCTCTTGGTGGTTGTGACTTTGATGTATTTTTTTTCTGTTCGGTTTTCATTCTGATTTTTATTAAAAACTTTTTTCTGATAACTTACTTTTCAAATTGTGCATACCCTGGGAAGACATTTATTTTTGTAAAAGGGAAAAGTCTAATGATCGGCCTGCCAGTGATATAAGATCTTTTAAGTGGTCCCCAAAATCTTGAGTCGGAACTATTGTTTCTGTTGTCTCCCATAACGAAGTATTCATCTGATTTTAGAGTTACCTTCAGGCTGACATCTCTTGTTGGAATCATTTTGTCTATATAGACATAATCTTCTTTTAATTTTAGACCGTCTGGATTATCTGTATTAAATATTGTTACATCATTTCCTTTAACTTCTACAGTATCACCAGGCATTCCGATAATCCTTTTTATAAAATACATTTTTTTATCTAAAGCATAGTTTGATAGTGCAAGGGCTTCTTGTGGCACACGGAATACTATTACTTCACCTCTTTTAGGTTCTTGTATGAATTTATAAGTAAACTGATCAACTATTAGATATTGTTTGTCTGCAAAGGTGGTATCCATCGATTGTCCAGATACTATAAAAGGCTGAGCCACAAAATATCTAATGGGCAAGACGATAATAAGTGACATGGCCACTACAATGACTATTTCCTTGAGGAAACTCTTAAATGATTGCATTTAGAGCCTATTTTATAACAAATAGTCATTTGACACAAGGTAGGTTTTGTATGTATAGTTATTCCAATCTTTTTAATAAAAAAAAGTTTGTTATACTAATAATATGCAATACACAATATTTGGTTTAGGAAATCCTGGTGTCGAATATGAAGAGACAAGACATAATACAGGCAGGATGGCACTCGAAGCTTTTGGAAAAAAAGTTGGAGTTGATGAATGGAAGGAGGGAATGAAAGAGAAAGCTTTAACAGCAAAAACAAAAGTAGGTAAAAATACCGCACTTCTTTTTATGCCGGAAACTTTTATGAATAAGTCTGGAGACTCTGTGAGAACTATAGTGAAGAGCAAGAAGGATGCACTTAATATGATAGTTGTTCATGATGATATGGACTTGCCTATGGGAAAGTTTAAAATTTCTTTTAATAAAAGTTCTGGAGGACATAAAGGTGTTGAATCTGTAATCAAAGCTGCAAAGACACAAGAATTCACCCGTGTGAGGGTTGGTGTTTGTCCAACAACTCCAAGTGGTAAACTCAAGAAACCACAAGGTGATGATATTTTAGATTTTATAGTTGGAAAGTTTAAAAAACCAGAAGCAGAAGTAATGAAGAAAACTTTTAAGAAAGTTGCTGAAGCTATTGAAAGTATCGTGACTGACGGTAGAGAGATTGCGATGGGGAAGTGGAATTCTCAATAATACTTTAAACAAAAAACACCCGCCGATTAGGCGGGTGTTTTTTTTGTTTAAGTTATTAAGCTGCTTTTTCGTCAATAAAATTCAATCCCAATTTTTGACCTTTTGGTTCAAAAACGTTGATCTTGAACTTATAGCTTTTACCAAGACTAATCTTTTCTTTCATTTTTAGTTCTGAACCAAAATCTGAAATATGAACAAGTCCTGCAACTCCTTCTTCTATACTTGCGAGAGCTCCGTATTTGTTGAATTTGATTATAACAGCTTCTACTGTATCACCCTTTTTATATTTCTTTTCTGCTTCAATCCAAGGATTTGTTTTAAGAGCTTTAATTGAAAGAGAAACTTTTCCATCTTTTACTTCAATAACCTTAACTCTAACTTTGTCTCCTTCTTTAAAGAGTGCTCTTGGGTTGTCTACTAAAGCCCAATCAAGTTCTGAGATGTGTACTAGACCTTCTAGACCATCCTCAAGCTTTACAAACATACCGAAATCTACAACTCCAGTAACATTTCCATCTAATTCATCTCCAACTTTGTATTTTTCAACTGTCTTTGATGTTTTTTCTTTTTTGTCTAGATTCTTTTCTGAGAAGATAAGCTTACCTTCTTTAGGAGATGCTGTTATGACTGCAACAGAAATCTTCTGTCCAACGAGTTTCTTCAACTCATCAAGTATTCTGTCTTTATCACCATCTTCTACTTTTGGATAGTGCTCACTCTTAAGTTGTGATGCAGGTAAGAAACCTGTAATACCTTGCCATGTGATTATAAGACCACCTTTGTTTGCTTCCTGAACTGGAAGTTCAAATACTGTTTTTTCAGCAATAGCTTTTTCAGCTTCGTCCCAGATGAGGGCTTGTCTTGCTTCTTTAAGTGATAATTCAACATAACCTTCTTTGTTGTCGGTAGTTACTATCTTTGCGGACACTGTATCACCAATGTTTATTTTCTTTATAACATCTCTTGCAGTTATAAATTCTTTACCATAAATCAAACCAGTTCCGTATGGAGCTAGATCGATATAAACTCTTGATTTTTCTATTCCGATAACTTTACCTTCAACGACCTCTCCTTGCATTGGAGGGTTTTTGCTTTCATTGAAAATTTTTGACATCAAGCTGTCCTTTTTTGACTTGGCTTGTTTTTCTTCTTCCATTAATTCTACTTCGTCTTTTATTATCTTTTTTACCATAAAAAATTGCGCCTTTATTTGGCGCTTTTGTTTCGCCAAAAAGTTCCATTACATACTTCTTTAAAGAAGACTTTGCTTTGGGGTTAGCTTTTTGTACACTTGTAAATAACGTTATCATACTATATCAGAAAATTGTTTATGTCAATCCGACCAAGAACTTAAATTTTATTAATAATATAGATAGTGCTATAATCATATTATATGAAAAACTCACAGAGGTTCGCAATTCCCTTAGTAATTGTGATTGTTGTTTTATTAGGAGTTAGTGTTGGTGTCTATACCTATAAAAATAAGCCAGTAAAAACTTTAGATCAAACCGCTGACTGGAAAACATATACAGATAATCAATCAGGAATTTCTTTTCAATATCCTTCTATTATCTCATTGAAACAAGCTGGAGAAAATATTACATTGGGTCATTCTATTGCTTATACACACCCCAACCCATGTGATTTCAAAGGAGACGCACCACCGATGGACAAACTTTTTGATTTCAGTGTAACTATCACGGTTTATAATAAGAATTTAGCAGATACAGAAAAAGATAATTTTGTTTGGAGTTATGAAAAATTTGATGTCGGTTCTTTATATGGATTTAAGGGGGAGGTTGGAATGGAAGGATGCGGGTCATACATATATCTTTTTCCTATTTCAGAAAATAAAACTTTAGTTGTTAGGCGTCCTTATGTCACCGAATTTAATCCTATAATTTCAGACTACCAAAAATACTTAGCCTTACCGGGTATAATTAATCCAACTCAAGAAGAAAATTATTTTAATCAAATTCTTTCCACTTTTAAATTTACAGAAAATAATTAAGATATAAACATTTCGAAACAAGAGAATATAAAAATTATTTTCCCAAAGGTTGGCGAAGTTTTGAAAAATGGCGAATAATATAAAATTATTTGGAACACAAACGGTCTTTCAAAAACCGATATTATCAATCTATCTTTAGGAGAAAGGGGTGGCAACGAGCAATGGATAACTATAGGTGGAATACCTGCAAATCAAGGTTATTATGATTGGGCACCTAACGCCTCAGAGAATGGTAGCGGAATTCCAGCATATTATTCTGCTGATAAACAGTATTACATTTCGGTGAGGCCAAGCGATATCTATAGTTCTGATCAAAGATTGTTTGGAATAAGTGGTTATTTTAAAATTACAAATTAGTTTCTTACGTAGGTTTAACCTGTGTAATTACTCATAATTTTTTTAAGTCAAATGTATTTCTCCCATACTTTCTTTTAGTAATCCTTTTATTTCCATTATGGAGATAATTGTATTTGCTTGTGATACGGGCATTCGCATTTCTCTTATAAGTTCATCTTTTGCAAGAGGAGTAGAAAGTATTTCAATAACTTTCATTTCTTCTGCTGAGCAATCAGCGTATTTCAGTTCAAGATTTTTTGGCTCCTCGTCAATTTTAAAACCCAGTGCTTCCAAAATATCTTCACTGCTTCTTATTGGAGTTGCACCGAGGCGAATGAGCATATTTGGTCCTTCTGATGTTTTTGAAAAAATAGACCCCGGAACAGTTAGAACATCTCTATTATATTCTGTTGCAAATTTAGACGTGATGAGAGTTCCGGATTTTGTTTCGGCTTCTATCACGAGTACTGCATCAGAAAGTGCCGCCATGATTCTGTTTCTCTGAGGAAAGCTCCATGGAGTTGCATGGAAGTCCATTTCAAATTCTGAAATTAAAGCTCCACCTTTTTCTATTATTTTTTCAGCTAGATTTTTATTGCTTGAAGGGTATAAAACTTTATCTCCTAGTCCTGAACCTGGCACGGCAATAGTCTTAAGTCCTACATCGAGAGCTGATCTATGAGCAATACTGTCTATTCCAAGAGCAAGTCCAGATACTATTACTATGTCGTAACCTCTTAAACCTTCAATAAGTTTTTCGCAGACTTCTTTTCCGTAGTTTGTATATTTTCTTGAGCCAACAACACAAAGAATCTTTGTTTCTGGAGATGGAAGATTACCTATAAGGAATATTTTTTCCGGCTTATCTGGAATTTCTTGTAATCTATAAGGAATGTTTTCTCCTTTTAATATTTCAACTTCAAAATTTTTTAACATATCTTTTGTTATTTTATCATAATAATTTTATTTAAAACATTTTGTATTTTTTGCCGTTTATTGATACACTATATTTAAAGGTTTTATTAGAAAGGTCTTGTAATCATAGGATAAAAAAATGTTAGATATTAAATTCATAAGAGAAAACAAGGATCTCATAAGAGAAGGTGCAAGAAAAAAGCACTTGAAGTTTGATGTAGAAGCTTTACTTAAAGTTGACGATTCCAGAAAAGAACTTCTTTCCTCTATTGAAAAAAAGAGATCTGAACAAAATCTTGTAAGTGCAAGATTGCCTCAAATGCAAGATCCAGCTGCCAAGCAAGTTTTACTTAATGAAATGAAGACTTTGAAAGAAGGACTTCAGAAAGAAGAAGAAGAACTAAAAGAAGTGATGAAGACATGGCAAACACTTATGCTTTCCGTTCCAAATATTCCAGATATTTCTGTTCCAGAAGGTGAATCAGATGCAGATAATAAAGAAGTGAAAAATTGGGGAGAGATACCAAAATTTGATTTTAAAGTTAAAGATCATATTGAGATAGTAGAGTCTCTTGATCTCGCTGATTTTGAAATAGGATCAAGGGTAGCAGGTTTCCGTGGATATTTTTTGAAAAATGAAGGCGCTGAGCTTGAGTTTGCTATTTGGCAACTCGCTATAGATTTATTTAGAGAAAAGAAAAGCGATTACAAGCTTATGTTCGTTCCGTCACTTGTTAGAAGAGAGACCTTAATGGGTACAGGATATTTACCTCAAGGTGAAGATGATTTGTATAAAACTCAAGACACAGACTACTTAGCTGGTACCGCTGAAGTTGCGACCATGAGCTATTTTGGAGATAAGATTTTTGAGAAAAAAGATTTGCCTATAAAGAAACTTGCATTTTCTCCTTGTTTTAGAAGAGAAGCCGGAAGTTATAGTAAAGATGTAAAAGGACTTTTCAGAGTTCATGAATTTTACAAATTTGAGCAAGTTATTATTTGTGAAGCAAGTCATGAAGTGAGTGTTAATTTTCATGAAGAGCTATTAAAAAATTCTGAAGACATACTTCAAGCACTTGGATTGCCATATAGAGTAGTTGCAAACTGTGGAGGAGATCTTGGTCTTGGACAGGTAAAGAAATATGACATAGAAGCTTGGTCACCATCACAAAATAAATATAGAGAGACTCATTCTTGTTCATATTTCCACGATTTCCAAACAAGAAGACTAAATATCAGATATAGAGATGATGAAGGTAAGGTTAGATTTGCTCATTCTCTCAATAATACAGCGATAGCTACTCCTAGAGTTTTGATTCAAATTCTTGAAAACAATCAACAAGCGGATGGTTCTATAAAAATTCCAGAAGTTCTTAGAAAATATATGGGAGGAAGAGAATTTGTTGGGAAAAAGCAGTAGCACTAGTGAATGAAAAGAGTGGTGTATGATAGTTCTATCTAAATGTATATACAAAGTAATATTAGCGGTTCTCTTAAAGATAAAAGAAGAAAAAAAGTCTTGATAAGATTAGCTTTTGCCTTATTCCTTTTATTAGTGATATTTGCTAATTTTTGTTTTATATCTAGAACAGAAGTTCTTAAAATTCAAGAAATAAAGATTTTTAATTCTTCTTCTATACCAGACCAAGAAATAACTTCAGTAGTAAAAGATATAATTTCTGGAAATTATTTATTTTTTATATCAAAACAAAATTTTCTGCTTATTCCCGGAAATGAAATAGAAGAAAGTATATTGAAACATTTTTTAAAAATAGAAGAAGCAAAAGTTTCTCTTTTGAGTAAAGATATTTTGTCTGTTGAAGTTAAAGAAAGAGAAGTGAAAGCTAAATGGTGTGACAATACATCTTCTGATGATTCAAATTGCTATCTTTTGGATAAAAACGGTTTGCTTTTTGCTCCTGTCCCAGAGCTTTTTGGAACTTCACTGATTAGTTTTGAAGGTAAACTAAATGGGGGAGACTCTTTGGGTTCAGTTTATAATAGTCCCACTTTATTTAAAGATCTTTTTAGTTTTTGTCAGTCACTAGAAAAAATTAATTTTCCTGTGACTAGAATGGTTTATGATGGTAAAGATTTTGAAATCTATTTGAAGAATGGGGCAAAAATATATTTTGATGATAAACAAGAATTGAGTAAAACTTTGGGAAATATTCAGTCTTTGGTAGAAAGCAAAACTATAGAGACAAGTCCGGAATTTTTAAATAAGCTCAATCATCTAGATTTGAGATACGGGAACAAGGTGCATTTTGATTTTAAATAAAAACTTTTAAAAAAAACAACGTTGGTATATAGTATTTAGTGGACTAGATAATTTCAGTAGAAGATATAAACAAAAAAGGGGATTTATAATGACTGCGGAAGATTATAGGAAAAAAGCTCAGTTGTTTGCGGAACTTATGGTTATTTGTATTAAAGAGGGGGATTTTTCAAAATTTGATGATTATATGTATGGTGTCAAACAGGCGATTGAAGATATGAGAAAAAAGAATAGAGGAGAATAAACTAAAGCGCGGAACCAAATGTTCCGCGCATTTTTTTAGTCTCTTAAAGTTTTTATATGAGCACCAAGTCCACTCAATCTTTTTGCTATATCATCGTATCCTCTGTTTATGCTGTAAACATTTCTAAGTATTGATTTACCTTTTGCGCCAAGCATACCGATCAAAATAATTGCAGCAGGACGAAGAGCAGGCGGACAGATTATTTCTGTTGGCCTAAGTTCTGTTTTTCCATTTACATAAAATCTATGGGGATCCGCAAGTATTGTATCCGCACCAAGCTTATCAAGTTCTTTGTAATGTATTGCTCTTTTTTCATAAACCCAATCGTGTATGAGTGTTTGTCCTTTTGCTTGTGTTGCGATGACGGCAAAGAAGGGGAGGTTGTCTATGTTTAGTCCTGGGTATGGTCTGGACTCAATTTTGTCAGGAAGAGCTTTTAATTGTGAAGAAAAAGTTTTTATATCAACAAGATTTGTATGACCGTTTAAAGCTTTATAAATCTTTGATAGCTTATACTTGAATCCCATTTTTTTAAGTTTAAGTAATTCAATCTCAAGAAAATCAATCGGACATCTTTCTATTGTTATGGCAGATTTTGTAAGTATTGCTGAAGCAATAAAAAACATAGAATCAATCGGATCTTCAGCAAGAAAATATGTAATATCTTTATTGATTTCTTTAATTCCAGTAACTGTTAAAGTTGTTGTGCCGATTCCATCTATTTTAATTCCAAGATTTTCTAAAAAGAAACATAAGTCTTGCACTTGATAATTAGCTGAAGCAAACTTTATTATGGTTTTACCCTCAATAAGTGAAGCAGCCATGATTGCATTTTCTGTTACAGTATCTCCAGATTCATATAGGGCAAATATTGCCGGTTTTAATTTTGAATATTTTATTTCATAACAATCTGGTTTTGTTTTTATATTTATTCCGAAATTTTCAAGCGCAAAAAAGTGTGGGGTGACTGTTCTTGCTCCCAGTTTGCAGCCACCAGACTGTGGTAAGGAAAATTTATTAAAATGGTGGATGAGAGAACCAATAAGCATTATTATACTTCTTGTTTTTTCTGCAGATTCTATATTTATATTTTTTAGATTAATTTCTTTTGGTTCTATTTCAAGATCGTTTTCATTCCATTTTACAGAAACTCCAATACTTTGTAGAACTTCAACCATTCTGTAAACCTCTTCTATTTTTGGAACATTTTTTATCGTTGTCCTGCCTTTGTTTAATAGGGAAGCGCAAATAATACCCATAGCACCATTTTTTGAAGTTTTTGTGATAACTTTTCCTGTCAGTTCGTATCCTCCTTCTATTTCAAAATTCATCGCACCTTTTGATACACTTACTAGTTCACTTCCTAGAACGTCACTGATCTTACTAATCATCTCTGTTGTTAGGTTTTGTTCACCGCTTTCAATTCGTGCTATAGCGCTTTGTGTAGTTTTAAGTTTTTCTGCAAACTGTTCCTGAGTCATGCCTTTCCTCTCTCTCATTTCTTTTATTAGCTCTCCAATTTTATCTAATTTATTTTCCATATTTTTGTTTTTTAATATTTAAAATACTAAACTTTTAGTATCTAATTAAAATTATAGCATATGTGATATATAAAAAAAGCCCGGCACTTTCGTACCGGGCAACTATTCATCGTCATTTTTCTCTAATTTTCTAAAACCCAAAAACATTACCACTGAAAGGAAGGTTATCAAAGCCAGAATAAATAGAGTGCCCATAATAATTTCTTTGATGTCATAACACAACGGAAGTCCGGTGTTCATCATTTTAGGCTTGCTCCATTTAGTAGACTTCTTTTTTTACCAGGGGTATGTCAATAACCTTTGCATCCCTGGGTGCTTCCTTTGTCGGAGAGAAACGTAAAACGAAATTCACCTCTCCGGAAATTGCATATTCTCCGGGAGAGATCCCAATTTTTTCAAGTGCCTCCTCAATCAAGGGTAATGAAGCTTCTTTTTCGTCTGTATATTCAAGACCCAAGACATTGTTTTTAATCCTCATCTCGATAAAAGACACCAAATTCGGACAAACGAGCCCGATATTTTTCAGGGCATCTTTAATCTCTTTATCACTCAATCTCTTCATTTTCTATCCTCCTATTTTTTTGTGGCACATTTCTGTGCTTTTGTGTACTAAATTCTGAATAAGATACTAACATTAAAAATATATAAGTAAAGCCCATTTGCAAAACTCTATAAAAGATATAAGATAAGAAATATATATAAATATTATGTCATTTTTTACCAGAAAACTCGGTATAGATTTGGGAACTGCAAACACTCTTGTGTTTGTCCCTGGAAAAGGAGTTGTCCTTATGGAACCTTCTGTTGTTGCTGTATCTGAACAAGATAATAAAATACTTGCTGTTGGTTCAGAGGCAAAAGATATGATCGGAAAAACTCCAGATAGTATTATTGCCTATAGACCTATGCGTGATGGAGTGATTGCTGACTACAGAGTTACAGAAGCAATGCTTAGATATTTTATAGATAAAGCTTTAGGTAAATGGAATATTTTTAAACCAGAAGTTATGATTTCTGTCCCTGCTGGTGTGACTTCCACTGAAAGAAGAGCTGTTGTAGAAGCTGCTATAAAAGCTGGAGCTAAAAATGCATACATTGTGAAGGAGCCGATTCTTGCAGCTATTGGTGCTGGTATTCCTATTTATGAAGCTATGGGACATATGGTAGTAGATATTGGAGGAGGAACTACAGACGTTGCTGTTATATCTCTTGGAGGAATCGTTTCTTCAACTTCAGTAAAGTGTGCCGGAAATAAAATAGACGCAGCTATTGCTGATTATATTAAAAAAACTTTTAACCTTGCTATTGGAGATAAGACTGCTGAAGAAATAAAAATCCAAATAGGAAGTGCTGTTCCAATGGAAGAAGAACTTTCAATGATAATAAAAGGAAGAGATTTTCTTACCGGTCTTCCACGATCCACTGAAATAAAAACTAATGAAATTGTAAAAGCGATAGGTAAAGAGCTTAAGGATATGATAAAAGCTATAAAAGATGTTTTACAAGAGACACCTCCTGAACTTGCTGCTGATATTATAGATTGTGGAATTATTATGACTGGTGGGTCTTCAATGCTTAGAAATTTACCTGAGCTTGTATATAGAAGAACTGGTGTAAAAGCTACCTTAGCCAAGGATGCACTTTATTGTGTTGCAAAGGGGACAGGAATAGCACTTGAACATTTGGAAACTTATAAGAAGAGCGTTATTGCTAAGAGGTGATAGTCGGTTTACTTTTAAAATTGCTTGTGGTATAAAAGAGACTGTTGTTCTCCAAATTATTAAACAGTGAAGGAGGAGTTATATGCCAGCTGAGACGAAGACGAAGATTCATGTCGTTCTCTATGTGCAGGTGGCAAACCGTGTTATCAGAAGCGGTTCGGTGCGAATGCAAAAATGGTGGAACGTTGTCAAGATTGGCGATCAGAGATTCATGGCGTTTTCGAGTGAACCCTTCTCCAAGAAGCAGGTGGAGGAATTATTGCTCGGTTAGCGTAGTATTAAGCTTCACATTTTAGTAGCCGTCCAACCCAACTCGGGTGGACGGCTTTTATAATTTTGTATATTATAAGCAGATGTTGTTTAAACCTGTTACAAAAGATGGAGAACTTTATCACTCGTATTGCATTGCTTCAAAGTGTAAAGAAGCTACCGACTCCATACTTTTTTATTTAGAAAAAGATTTAAAATTTAAAACAAAAGGTAATCCGGATTTTTGGTTTGGACAGTATGATATTTTAGGTGTTGATGAAAGTCGTATTATAAAAGATGCTCAATCTCAAAAACCAACAACGGGCGACAAGAAAGTTTTTATAATTTCTGCAAATTTTATTACAGAGCAAGCACAGAACGCAATGCTTAAGATGTTTGAAGAACCCACTCCTCATACTCATTTTTTTCTTGTTTCACCATCTTCAAAAAACTTCATTTCAACATTGAGATCTAGAATGATGTTTATGAATCTAGGTAATCTTGAAATAGATTCATATATAGATGCTTCTGATTTTTTAAAAACTGATTATGGAAAAAGAATAGAATTAATAAAAAAACTTTCAGAAAAAATTTCAGATGATGAAGAAAGTAAGATAAGAGTTATAACTTTTTTCCAATCATTAGAACAAGAAATACGTAAAACATACGATATTAAAATTTCTTTTGTTTGGTTGGAAGAAATAGAAAAGGCAAGACTTTACGCAGTAGAGCAGTCTCCGTCGTTAAAAATGTTAATGGAACATATTGCCTTACTTTTGCCAGTTTTAAATTAATGTAGATTTGATATAATAAGAGTATAATTAGAGTTTATTTAATCAAATAATTTATGATATACGATTTTAAAGTATTAAAAGAAAAAGCAAAGGGTGTGGAAGAGTGGCTTAAGAAAGAATATTTGGTTATAAGAACAGGTATGGCAAGCCCTGCTATTTTAGATAATGTACTAGTCGAAGTTTACGGGCAGAGGATGATGATAAATCAAATGGCAAGTATTGCTGTTGAGGATGCTCGAGTTTTGAGAATATCACCTTGGGATAAAAGTCAGGGTAAAGAAATAGAGAAGGCTATTACATCTGCAAATTTGGGTGTTTCTGTTCAAACAGATGACAAAGGTGTTAGAGTTTTTTTTCCGGAGTTAACTTCTGAAAGAAGAGAAATACTTAAAAAAACAGCAAAGGCAAAATTAGAAGATGCTAAAGTTTCTTTAAGATCTATTAGAGATGAGATTTGGGAGAATATACAAGAAAAAGAAAAAGAAGGCGGTATGGGAGAGGACGACAAGTTCCGTTTTAAAAATGAAATGCAGAAAATTATTGATGAATCAGTGAGAAATCTTGAAGTAACTCTCGGAAAAAAAGAGAAAGAAATTGAGAACTAATGTTCATACTTTTATTTTTATTAACTTTGACTGTGTTGGTTTTTGTCCACGAGCTTGGTCATTTTCTGATGGCAAAGTTATTTGGTATTAGAGTGGATGAGTTTGCTATTGGTTTTCCACCAAAAATTTTCAGTAAGACTGTCGGAGAAACAAAATACGCTATCAATCTAATTCCTTTTGGAGGTTATGTTAAAATTTGGGGTGAAGATCCTGAAGAAGGAGTTGTGTTGAGCGAGCAGGAACAAAAGAGAAATCTATCTTTTGCTCCAAAATGGAAACAGGCTGTTATACTCTTGTCTGGAATTTTGTTTAATATTATTTTTGCTTGGATTTTTATTTCTATATCCTTAAATTTGGGCCTTATTTCAACTAAAGCTGAAAATTCACCACTTGATATTAAAGATACTAAAGTAATGATTGTATCTGTTTTAAAAGGTTCACCAGCAGAGATCTCTGGTCTTAAAGTCGGTGACACAATAATAAATATAGATTCAAAAAAAGCAGATTCTATTTCATTAATACAACAAGAAATATCTTCTCTTGATAAAGTTTCTTTATCTTATGAAAGAGATGGAAAAAATTATAATGTTGAAGTTGTTGGAAAAGAAGGCCTTGTTGAAAATAAAAAAGCCATAGGAATTTCTATGGAGATGGTTGGAGTAGCAAAATATGGTTTCTTTAAATCTTTTTGGGTTGGAGCAAAACTTACAGTATTAGAAACGAAAAATACCGCAATAGGTTTGAAAGATTTTTTGGCGAAAGTTTTCTCTTTTGAGAAAAATGTTTTATCTGGAGTTTCTGGTCCTGTCGGATTGGCTAAAATGTCAGGTGAGGCTATGAAGTTTGGTGTATCATATTTCTTTGGTTTCGTTGCAATGATTTCTATTAACCTAGCCCTGATCAACCTTATACCGTTTCCTGCACTTGATGGCGGAAGAGTTTTCCTTTTGGCTATTGAAGCTTTGTTCAGAAGAAAAATCAAACCAATTGTTTTTAATTTACTCAATGGAGTTGGTTTTATTTTGTTGATGGCTTTGATGGTTGCTATTACCATTAAGGATATTTGGTTTTCTGCCAATTAATTAGCTTAAACTAGTTTAAACAGTAACACTTTACCTTTAAAGTCAAGCATTTCTTTTTGACTTAAACTAATGTAATATTTGCTCTATAAGTATAGAGTTGCGTAAAAACTATATTTTTAGCTATTATTTATTATGATAAAAAATAATCAAAAAAATGAGTTAGGAATGAGACAATCTCATCTCTTAACTAAGACTCGCAAAGAAGCTCCAAAAGATGAAATATCAAAAAATGCAAGTCTACTTATTCGTGCTGGTTTTGTAAGCAAAGAAATGGCGGGTGTGTATTCTTATTTGCCACTTGGTCTTCGTGTTATGCATAACATAGAAGATATTATTCGCGATGAAATGAATAAGCTCGGTGGTTCAGAGATGAAGACTTCTATTATTCAAAGCAAAGAGGTATGGGAAAAGTCAAACAGATGGAGTGATGAAGTAGTTGATAATTGGTTTAAAACGGAATTAAAAAATGGCACTGAAGTCGGTTTATCTTTTACAAACGAAGAAGCTTACGCAAACATACTAAAACAGTACATAAATTCTTATAAAGATTTGCCGGTTTATCCTTACGACTTTAAGAGTATTTTTAGAAATGAAGCTAGAAGCAAATCTGGAATACTCCGAGGAAGAGAATTTTATTGGAAAGCTTTATATTCTTTTTCAAAAGATGATAAAGAGCACAATGAATTTTACGAAAAATCTAAGATATCATACAAAAATATTTTTGATAGGGTGGGTATTGGTCATCTAACTTATATCACTTTTGCTTCTGGTGGAACTTTTTCAAAGTTTTCTCACGAATTTCAGGCTGAAACCTCCGCTGGAGAAGATATTATTTATTTGGACGAAAAAAATAAAATTGCAGTCAATAAAGAGGTTTATAATGATGAGGTGCTTAAAGAAATCGGATTAAACAAAAAAGATTTAATAGAAAAAAAATCTATCGAAGTAGGAAATATCTTTTCTTTAGGTACAAAATTTTCTGAGCCTTTCGATTTGAAATATAAAAATGAAAAGGGTGAGGAAAAGTTTGTAGTAATGGGAAGTTATGGTATTGGTTTGAGCAGGTTGATGGGTACTGTTGTGGAGATTCTTTCTGACGACAAAGGTCTTGTTTGGCCTGTATCTATTGCGCCATTTAAAGTTCATTTAATTGAGCTTACTTCAGGCAATGCTAAAGTAAAAGAAAAAGCTGAAAGTATTTTTGAATCATTTACAAATGCTGGCATAGAAGTGCTTTATGATGATAGAGATTCTAGAGCGGGAGAAAAGTTTAATGATTCCGATCTTATAGGTATTCCACTTAGAATAGTTGTGAGTGAAAAAGGATTAGAAAAAGAAGAATACGAAGTCAAAGAAAGAAAGACAGGGGAAGTCAAGATTTTGAAAGAAAAAGGATTGTTAGATTTTGTTGAAAATTACAAATAAAATGTTTTTTGAAGAAACAATTAAAAAAATAAATAAATACTTATCCAATGATATTGGTATAGATTTGGGTACCGCAAATACACTTCTTTATCTTGCTGGAAAAGGAATTGTTATAAATGAACCATCTGTCGTAGCTTTAAATCAAAAGACAGGAAGGGTTGTTGCTGTTGGAACACAAGCAAAAGAAATGCTTGGTAGAACACCAGGACACATTACAGCTGTCAGACCTCTTGTTGATGGAGTCATTTCCGATTTTGAAGTTACAGAAGAAATGATCGCACACTTACTCAGAAGAGCCGAGGGTGTTTCAAATAAAATTCTCGGTCCAAGAGTTGTTGTTGGTGTTCCGTCTGGTGTTACAAACGTTGAGATTCGTGCTGTTAGAGATGCCACAAAAAATGCCGGTGCTAGAGAAGTTTATATCGTAGAACAACCAATGGCAGGTGCTATTGGAATCAGACTTCCTATAAAAGAACCTGTTGGTAATATGGTTATTGATATTGGTGGCGGAACGACAGATATAGCTGTAATTTCTTTAGGAGGAATTGTAAAATCAAAAAATCTTCCAATCGCGGGCGACAAATTGAACAATGATATTATTGCTTACATAAGAGGTGAATTTAAAATTTTAATTGGAGAAAAAACAGCTGAAGAAATTAAGATTTCTGTAGGAACGGTAGCAGATGGAGAGCCACTTGAGGCTTCTATAAAAGGTAGAGATTTGATAACTGGTTTACCAAGGGAAGTTATTATTACTGATTCAGATATTAGAGAAGCTATGGCATCATCAATTGAAAGACTCATAGAAGGCGCCAGAGAAGTTTTGGAAACCACACCCCCAGAAATAGTTGCTGATATTATGAGGAGGGGAATATATATATTTGGCGGTGGAGCACTTATAAAAGGTCTTGATGCTTTACTTGCTGAAGTTTTAAAAATTCCAGTTCACATCGCAGACGAACCACTTACCGCAGTTGCCCGTGGAGCAGGTATTATAGTTGAGAATCTTGAATCATTCGAGGAAGTATTAATTCAAAACCAGGATGAATTACCTCTTAAGAAGTAGTAAACCTCAAAAAAGTTTAAAAGGAAAATTTTTTTTCTTTTTAACTGTTATTATTTTAATTTTTTTATTCTTAACATCTCCCGGTAAAAATGTTTTGAAAATTTTGGCTATGCCTTTTTGGAAGGTTTCTTCTTCTATAAAAAATTCTTTTATTAATAATATAAAATTATTAGAATCAAAAAGATCTCTGATAGAAGCCAATGAAGTTTTGTCTGAAGAAATTTTGATGAAGGACAAAGATTTAAGATTTGCTTCTATTCTTAAGTCAGAAAATGAAGAACTGAAGAAAATAAGTCAAAATAATAAATTTAAAAATATTATTATATCCTCTATAATTTCAAGACCAACAAAGACTCCTTATGATACTTTGATTATAGACTCAGGTTCACAATCTGGAATTAAAATAGGTGATTTAGTTTTAATTGATGGTAATGTTTTTATTGGTACGATCTATGAAGTAAGTGATTATTTTTCTAAAGTTAGATTATATTCTAGCCCAGGGGAAAAAACTGATGTTTTAATAGGAGAAAGCAAAATACAAAAAGAAGCTTTTGGAATAGGTTCTGGTAATTTTAAAGTAGAGTTTCCAAAAGACCAAGAAGTAAAAGAAGGTGACAGTGTTGTCATTCCATCTATAAACAGTAATATTTTTGGTGTAGTAGAAAAAATTGAACAAAAATCCGTCGATTCTTTTAAGACTGTGCTTTTCAAGAGCCCAATAAACATACAAGAGATAAGGTTCGTGGAAGTTTTAATTAAAAAATGAAAAGACTACTTCTAGATATTCTTTTAATGTTGGCTTTGTTTACTTTTCCTTGGTATTTGTCTTTTTTAATAGCGATTTTTTTATTATTTTATTTTGATAATTACGTTGAGATTGTATTTTTTGGATTATTTTTTGATATTTTGTACGGTGGTAGGGGAATGTATAATATAAGTTATCCGTATGTATTTTTTGTTGTTTTTTTGTTTGTTTGGGTTGTTTCTTTCAAATTGAAAGACGTTTTAAAATTTTATAAATAAATGTTTTGGAATTTTTTTAACAAACACGGGGAAGTCTCACAAAGAAGGTTCAGAGATATAGATCCAGATGAGATATTGCTTGATTCAAAAAATCTACCGAATTTTGATGTATACCAATTTGAAGGAAGAATAGAAAAACCAATTCCATTTAGAACAGTGGTATTTTTTGGTATTTTTTGTTTAGCAATTCTTTTGTTTTTTTTGGGTAGAAGTTATTTTCTTCAGGTGTCTAGTGGAGATGAATATTATAATAGAAGCGAAAAAAACAGACTAAGAAACACAACTGTCTTTTCACAGAGAGGTGTCATTTCTGATAGGAATGGAACAGAACTTGCTTGGAATATGCCAAATGAAGAAATACCAGAATACTCATTAAGAAAATATATAGAGTTGGACGGTTTTTCTCATCTTCTCGGTTATATAAAATATCCTTCTAAAGATAAATACGGTTATTACTACAATGAAGATTTTATAGGAAAATCTGGAATAGAAAAAAATTATAATTCAGATCTCTCTGGAACAAATGGTCTGAGGATTGTAGAAACAAACGCTCTTGGTGCTCTCCAGACAGAGAGTATATTAAGGCTTCCAAAAGATGGTGAAAATATAAAACTTTCAGTAGATGCATCAGTCCAAAATGAAATGTATAAAGCCATTAAAGACGTTGCAGAAAATGTCGATTTCGTTGGTGGGGCAGGAATACTTCTTGATATTAACACTGGAGAAGTTTTAGCTATCACAAGTTATCCAGAATATAATTCTCAAATTTTAACTGATGGATCAGACTCTTCAAAAATATCAAAATATTTAAATGATAAAAGAACGCCATTTTTGAACAGAGCAATTGAAGGTTTGTATACTCCAGGTTCCACAGTAAAGCCATTTATGTCGGTAGGTATTTTGGCAGAAAAAATAATTGATCCAAATAAATTTTTGTTTACTGAAGGATATTTATCTGTTCCAAACCCGTATGATCCTACGAAGCCTACTATTTTTAAAGATTGGAAAAATCACGGATACGTTGATATGAGAAAAGCTTTAGCAATGTCTTCTGACGTATATTTTTATATTACAGGTGGAGGTTTTGGTGATCAAAAAGGACTTGGAATAGATTTGATTAATAAATATATGAATATGTTTGGTTTTGGTCAAAATATATCTTTGGAAGGATATTTTAGTGGTCCATCGGGTGTTGTTCCAAATCAAAAATGGAAAGCAGATAACTTTGATGGCGAATCATGGAAAGTTGGTAATACTTATCACACTTCTATTGGACAATATGGTTTCCAGGTAACACCTATGCAAATGGTTAGAGCAGTAGCTTCTCTTGCAAATGGCGGGACCCTACTTGACCCTACAATCTTATCTATCGATAGCGGTCAGAAACCTTCTGGAATAAATTTAAATTTAAATAAATCAGATCTTAAGATTATAAAAGAAGGTATGCGTATGGCGGTTACAGAAGGTATGTCAAAAAGCCTTGATTTTCCAAATTTAAAAGTTGCTGTAAAGACAGGAACTGCTGAGCTTGGAGTTAGTAAGCTTTATGTAAACTCTTGGGTGACTGGTTTTTTCCCTTATGACAATCCTAAATATGCTTTTGCTGTAATAATGGAAAAGGGTAGTGTAAGTAATACTTATGGTGCCACAGGAGTAATGAAAACAGTTCTTGATTGGATGCAAGTATACGCGTCAGAGTATCTTTAAAGGATTGTTGTAAAAAAAGTAGATTAAAAAATAGCTCAAAAAAAATATATTTGGTATAATTAGTCTATGAATAATGAAATAGAAAGACTCCAAAAGTATGTTCGAGCAGCAAATTATCTAACAGTCTCTCAAATATATTTACAAGACAATTTTTTACTAAATAAAAAGCTTTCTTTTGAAGATATTAAGACTAGACTATTGGGTCATTGGGGAACTTGTCCTGGTATTAATTTTGTTTATGCTTGTTTAAATAATTTAATAATAAAAACTGGTGCAAATATGATGTTTGTTCTTGGACCTGGACATGGTTTCCCAGCTCTTCAGTCAAATGTATTTTTAGAAGGGACACTTGGTAAATATTATAAAGAGGCGAGCTTAGACGAAAACGGTATTTCTTATATTTCGAAAAATTTCAGTTGGCCTTACGGTTTTCCAAGTCATTCAAGTCCTGCAACTCCTGGAACTATTCTTGAAGGTGGTGAGCTTGGGTATTCTTTATCTACTTCTTATGGTGCTGTGCTGGATAATCCAGATCTCATTGTGGCTTGTCTTGTTGGTGACGGTGAAGCAGAGACTGCAGCGCTTGCAACTTCTTGGCATTTATCAAAGTTTGTTGACCCAGTAAAAAATGGAGCAGTTTTACCAATATTACATTTAAACGGATACAAGATTTCCGGTCCAACTATTTTTGGACGAATGAAGAATGCTGATATCAAATCTTTGTTTAAAGGTTATGGTTACGAACCTATAATTGTAGAAGGTAAGAATGAAAAAGTATACGAAAAAATGATTGTTGCTTTAGATCAAGCTTATGCTTCTATTATAAAAATTCAAAATGAAGCAAGAACAAATCCATCCAGAAAATTAGAAGACTATATCAGATTTCCGATGATTGTTTTAAAAACTCCAAAAGGCTGGACCGGTCCAAAAACTTTGAAAGGTAAAAAAATAGAAGACAATTGTCTTTCTCACCAAGTTGTCGGTAAAGAGATGAAAACTGATAAGGAAGAATTAAAAATGCTTTCAAAATGGCTAAAATCTTATAAATTTGAAGAACTTTTTAATTCAGAAAATTCTTTTATAAAAGATGTTTTAGATAATGTACCGAAAGAAGGACTTAAAATGGGAGACAATCAAAATGCTTTTGGTATTAAAAAGAATGATAAGAGTCGAGATTTAATTTTGCCAGACATAGATGATTTTGGAACAAAGATTGAAAAATCAGGAAGCGTTTCTGTCGGCGCTATGAAAAGAATTGGTGAGTATCTTACTGCTGTTACTAAATTAAATAAAGATAAAAGAAATTTTAGACTTTTTTCTCCAGATGAAACTTATTCAAATCGTCTTCAAGACATGTTTACAGAAACCACCAGATCTTTTGTTGGTAAGATAGAAGATTGGGATGATGATATTTCTCGTGATGGTCGCGTTATAGAAATGCTTTCTGAAAATTCTCTTCAAGGTATGGCTCAAGGATATGCACTAACTGGAAGGTTTGGTATTTTTGCTTCATACGAAGCTTTTATTATGATCATCGCAAGTATGGTGGATCAGTATAGTAAGTTTTTAAAGATTGCTAAAAAAACAGAATGGCGTGGTGATGTTCCTTCGTTAAATTATATTGTATCTTCAACAGGATGGAGACAAGAACACAATGGTTTTTCCCATCAGAACCCTGGTTTTATCAGTGATATGTTGCTCAAAAAACATGATTTTATAAATGTATATTTTCCAGCTGATGCAAACGAAGCTGTGTTGATTACTGAGAGATGTTTGTCTTCAAAGAATGAAATAAATATAATTGTTTCTGAAAAAACCATTGAACCAGTATGGCTCAGTATGGATGAAGCAAAAAAAGAATTAGAACACGGCGCTTCAATCTGGGAATCTATTTCTGATGAAAATCCAGATGTTGTTATTTGTGGTTGCGGACAATATTTAGTAAAAGAAGCTTTGGCATCTATCGCCTTGATACGACAAGAAGCTCCGGAAGTAAAAATTCGTTTTGTAAATATTTTAGAAATTTCTCCAAATACAATTAGCAGAAAGAATAAGCTTACTGACGAAGAATTTGCAGAATATTTTACAAAAGACAAACCTGCTATATTTAATTTCCACGGATATCCAGAGACTCTACAGCAAATTTTATTCTTCTATCAAAACAGTCTAGAAAGACTTTCTGTTCATGGATATATAGAGAGTGGATCTACAACGACACCACTTGATCTACATATAAGAAATACAACAGATAGATATAGTTTACTTATTGAAGCTATAGAAAAAGTTTCAAAAAATGGAGTTGTTGAAAAAGAGAAAGCGCAAAAAATAATAGAGAAGTATCAACAAAAAATAAAAGAGCATAAAGACTATATTATGCGAACAGGAAATGACCCAGAGGAAGTATTATAAAATTTGATAGAACTTGTCCTGTTAAATTAATATTAGAAAGCGTGATAAGTAAAAATTATAATGGAGAAAAAATATTTGATTGTAAATAACGGCAGTGCTTCTGGGAAGTATGCTATATATAGAGAAACAGGAGAAAAAATTATCTCTGCGCATCTTGAATTAGACGAAGACAATTATCTTTGTACTTTTGAAAGTGGTTATCTATCAGATACGATACAAATATCAAAAAAAGATTTTGATAATGGTTTAAATTTTGCCTTAAATAATTTTATTTCTCGTGATGCCATACAAAAAGTTACGGATATAACATCAATAGCTATTAGAGTAGTAGCTCCGGGGTTGTATTTTTTAAAGAACAGAATCATTGATGGAATTTATGAAAAGAAAATGCTTGAAGCTAGAGAAAAAGCTCCTCTTCATATTTCCATGACGATTGATGAAGTAAAAAAAATAAAAAAAGTATTTGGCGATATAACTATAGTCGGTATTTCAGACAGTGCTTTTCATGAACCGATGTCAAAAAGTGTAGAAAGATATGCTTTGCCAAAAGAAATTACAGAAAAATATGAGATCCAAAGATACGGCTACCATGGCACTTCTGTTAAGTCTATTCTGTATAAACTTGGAGAAACTCTCGGTCCGTTGCCAAGGAAAATTATAATTTGTCACCTGGGTAGCGGAGTTAGTGTAAATGCAATAAAAGATTGCAGAAGCTTTGAAACATCAATGGGTTTTACACCCCTGGAAGGGGCTATAATGGCCACACGTGCAGGCGATCTTGATCCAGGGGTAGTTTCTTATCTCTCAGAAAATCTAGGCCTTAGAGGGGAGAAACTAAGAGAGTTTTTAAATAACAAATGTGGATTGCTTGGAATATCCGGCAAGAGTTCAAGTATAAAAGATTTGGTAAATCTTGAATCAAAGGGAGACAAAGATGCCAAACTTGCTTTAGAAATGTATGTTCACAGAATCAAAAAATACATTGGTTCATATTTTGCAGTAATGGGAGGTGCCGATATGTTAGTTTTTTCCGCTACTGTAGGGGAGAGGTCTACTGTCATTAGAGAAAGAATATGTGAAGGGTTAGATGTTTTGGGTATTAAAATAGATAAAGAAAAAAATAATAAAAGCATTGGAATAAATGTAGATATCTCAGGAACTGGTTCTAGGGTAAAAGTGATGATAATCAAGACAGATGAAATGAGTCAGATGGCTCGAGATACAAGATCTGTTTTGGGAGGTAAAAAAGAAACACAAACCTGTAATACTTTTTCAAGAATATTTGGTAAGAAGTAGACAACCCTATATACTGGCATTAATTTACAATATATTAAGTGAAGTCTCAGGACTTCACTTTTTTAGTATTTTTTGATAGTATATTGAAGTTCTTATAAAACAGAATA
>CAZIID010000006.1:0-28719 GCA_964539415.1 uncultured Candidatus Saccharibacteria bacterium
TAGAGCGCCTCATTTGCAATGAGGAGGTCATCGGTTCGAATCCGATAGGGTCCACTACATTTAGGTCTATATTTAGCAATGTTTATTCAGACATCATTTGTGATGTTCAGAACTATTTTAGTATGTTATTATTAGAATAAATGAAAAATATAACAATTTCACCAAAGATATTTATATTTATTTTATTACTTTTAACATTTCTTTTTCCACTAATAATTCAACTATCTAACATCTACAGAGGATTATTTTATTTTTACCTTTTATTCCCAATTAGCATACCGTATTTCTTATTTAATTGGTTGTTTGTATCTGTCTTTCCCTCCTTCTATTACGAAACAGAGTCAATAAGTGTAAGTCATCATTTTATTGGCTGGCTGGGTTTTCTTTGTTTTTCACTTGCGTGGTTGATTATTTTTTCACTATTATTTTATATTAAGAAATCTACAAGAGAAATGATGAAAATGTCTCTCTTAATAGCCTTACCGTTATATATTATAGGTTTTGTATATTTAGGATATGTTACAACAAATATTCCTTTTTTCTCTCCTGGTTTTAATTCATCAGAGCGTATAGATGTAGCAAATTCTAGTTTTGACTCACTAAATCTTAAAATTGGTCTTGATATTATTCCAGAAGATGCTCAAGCGTCTGAAAAAGCCAGAAGAAATGGTGAACTTCCATATTTTTCATATCCCTGCACACAAAATGGGAAAAACTATACTTGTTCAAGTAAGATATTTTATTTTACCCCTTACATTGTAAGACCTGAACCAAGTACAGATAGTTATGTTGTGTATCTTAATGGAGAATCACTTTTTAAGTTCCCTATAAAGGAGACAAACACCAATTATCTTTCTATGTTTAAAGTTGATAATAAATTACTTGTTTATTATGGTAATCAAGCTCTTTTGAGCTCATCAAGTAAAGATAAAGGATACGAAAAATATGTTTTATACGATACAATCTCAAAACAGGCTAAATTTATTAAATTTAATTTGCCAGGACCATTTTTGGGAGAAAATCCACCTAGTAAAGGGAAGATAGCAATTAATGGTAGTAATCTGTATCTATTTGTAAACGGCTTGGATACTGCATTTAACACTGGTAAATCTACTATTATGACTTATAACTTTGAGAAAGAAACACTTACTGAATTTGCTTCGAGTGTTAATGATAAATGCAAAATATCATATATTGGTGTAAGGGACGGATTCCTCTACTGGTCAGAAAACTTTCAAAATAAAAGATGGTCTTCAGAAAGTTATTCCTGGAACCCCTCCTGTTTTACCTACAAAAAACAACTTTTTTAACATATTTTCCAAAACTCTAGCAGGCTTTCTTTTATCAGAGAATGGCTGTGTATTAGTTCTGAAAGCCACACATTGTGTCCACCAAGAGAAACATTGTCGGAATCAGAAAAGCGGAGCGATGTTTGTTCAGCAGAACAAACCGCGAGCTATGGTCAAGAAATTTTTGAGCGACGGCGAAGAAATATTCCTGACCACAAACGTTAAAAAAATCCGCATTGTTGTGTTTTTTTTCTTGTATTTGTTTTAAAAAAAATGTAGACTAACATATAGATTGTTTTTACAACAAGGGGAGGATTGACTTAGTGAAAATATCACTACAGCCAGGTGACGTAATTTGTATTACGTCAGATAACTACTTACAAATATCTAGAAAAGGAAAATGGTTAAGATTAAATGGGGTAGAGAGTATTCGATCGAGTTTTAAAAATGCTCGTCGAATTGTTCAGGTTATTGCCTGGACCCACAGTCTTCAGATTTTTGAAGAAGAAAAAAAATCTGCAATGACAAAATTTACTCTTTCATAAGGAGATTGTTCATGAAATGTAAAGAAATGGGATGTAACGGTGATGTTGATATGACAAAGAGTGTTATTGAATTAAAAACTGGGCCATTTTCGTCCTCTCGAACTTATGCTTGTAATGTTTGTGGAAGACTCCATTTTTATTATGGTTATTTGGTTCAACGTAGAGATGAATGCTGTGTCTTTTTTATTGATGGAAAACTTGTTCATAAAAACCAAGACAGTAAGATCATCGATTATTGATTTTTATATGTAACTGCCCGAACGAAAGTTAGGGCAGTTTTTTATTGTTGTTTTTTTTACTAGATGATATAATTGTCTTTAATAAAAGTCTTTTAATTATATTAATAATTTTTTTTATGAGTCATATTATTTTATTAGAAAATAGATTATTTAAAATAATTTTTATTTTTCTATTATCTTTTGTTTTTGTAAATTCTTATGCTTACGCTTCAGACTATTATGTTTCTTCTATACGTGACGGAAGAAGTGACTCTAACTCTGGAACAGATCCGAATCGACCTTGGGCGACGATGGATAAAGTTGCGTCTATGTGGGATAACAGTATTAAGGCTGGTGATACTGTGCACCTAGAGAGAGGTAGTGTATGGATTTGGAAGCCTGCAAGTGCTGAGCCATATCTTCACACAGATATTGGTGGCAATTCTTCCGCACCCATGGTGATAAGAGGTGACGATTATGGTTCACTTGGGGCGAGCAAACCTATTATTAAGAGGGATACATCAAACAGGACTAATGCGACGTTCTATTCAATTACGAAGGGTGGCTGGGTAACTTTAAGAGATTTCATTGTCGATGGAGGATGCGATGGAAGTAACTCTGCATGTTTCAATAATACAGTTGGTGTAGCTGGGATAGATATATCACAAAACACTTATTGGGGTCATCAATCAGGAGAGATTCGAAATGTAACGATTAAAAATCTCGTCCTTAGAAATCTCGGTAAAGGCGGGACTACTTATTCTGGTGGTGTAGGTGTTTTGCCCAAGAATGACTCAAATATTTATGACGTTTTAATAGAAGGGAACGATGTATCAGGTTATTCTGGACATGGGTTAAACCACTATCCAGAGCATGCAACAATGTATGGCCGACACAGACAAGGTGAGGTTTATAATACTATCTGGAGAAATAACTGGGTACATGACCCTTCATCAACGCGTTTTCCAGATGTTGGGACCGCAATGCATTATTCTACAGGTGGAAGTGGAAATATCATTGAAGGAAATACTTTTGAGGGTTCACAACCAATGGGAACTTTATTTTTTGATGTGTTTACTGGTACCGATAGTGGGGTCACTATAAGAAATAATATTATAAAGGATAACCCGACTGGTTCCGGTATTAGTATCTATGGGACAGAAGAGGAAGCAACACTTAATGCCAAGATCTATAATAATATAGTTTCTAACGTTAAGTATGCTGGTTTTAATTTTCAAGCGGTGAATTTTCCAATTTACGGAGAAATATCCTTTTTTAACAACACTCTTGTAAATAATGCATACTATAGCGATGATACTTCGACAATTAATATTACTGGATCAAAAGGTAGGAATACAGTAAATATCTTTAATAACATCTTATATAAAAATGCTGGTATTGATTACTCAATTAGAATTAGCGAAGATTATCCGGGAGTAATTAATCATGGTAATAATCTATATTTTGATACTCGTGGAAATTCTAGAACGGTTATTCAAGATTATAAAAATAAAAAATCTTTTTCTCTCGCGAGTATTAAAGATTATGAATCATCGGCTATAAACTACAATCCTCAGTTTTCAAATATTAATTTGATACCTTCAGGGCTTCAATTAACCTCTATCTCTCCAGCTATCAATGCAGGAAAAGATATGGGACCATCATATTCCTCAGATTATAGCGGTACGAGCAGAGTAAACTGGGATATAGGTGCCTATGAATATTCTGGTACACCGCCAGCAACATTTTGTACTCTGGATACTTGGCAATATAGTGAATGGAGCTCTTGTACGAATGGGGTTAAGGCAAGAACTGCAACAAAAACTTTTGATTGTGCAACTGCAGATACACCAGCAGAATCAATATTAAGATATTGCTCATACGTAAGAACCGCACCTGAACTTATAAGTTGGTATAAACTTAATGAAAATTCTGGAAACATAGCGGGTGATTCTTCGGGGAAAAATAATAATGGAAATATTTTTTCAGCAGATTGGACGACTGGTCATTCCGGAAATGGACTACAATTTAATGGTAATAGTGGTTATGTTCATCTTTCTACTAAAGATATGAAATTAGAAAAAGGAACAGTAACTCTTTGGGGTATGGTAAATGATTTTGGGCAAAAATATTATAGTGGAGCATTCTTCATGCACAATAGTGATGAAAGTTGGAGTGATAAAATACACATATACCCAGAAGAAGGAAAATTAAAAATAGGTTTGGGTGAAAGTCATGAATTGAGTGCTGTACCTATGGATTTAAATAAATGGTATCACATTGCTTTGACTTGGGAGAACGGAAATTATTTTGTTTATCTAAATGGTATAAAAAGTGCTCAGGGGACATATACTGGTTTAACCAAATTAAATTCATTTGCAGATATTGGAAACACAGGAAATCCATCTTCTAGAAGCTGGTCACTTAATGGTAAGGTAGACGACGTAAGAATTTATAATGGAGCTTTAAATGCAGCTGAAATTACATCTGTATATAATGAATCCGACACTCCTGTAACACCATCCTGCTCAGCAGATACTTGGAGCTATTCTGATTGGAGCGTTTGTTCTTCAAATGGTACTCAGACTAGAACAGCAACAAAAACTTTTGATTGTGCAACTGTAGATACTCCTTCATTATCAACTGTAAACTCTTGTACTGCTCCAGTAATAACTCCATCTTGTTCTACAGACACATGGTCTTATTCTAATTGGAGTACTTGTTCTTCAAATGGCACTCAGACTAGAACAGCAACAAAAACTTTTGATTGTGCAACTGCAAACACTCCTTCTTTATCAACTACAAATTCTTGTGTTGCTCCAGTAATAACTCCAACATGTTCTTCAGATACTTGGACTTATGGTGAGTGGACTATTTGTTCATCAAGTGGAACGCAAACTAGAACAGCAACAAAAATATATGATTGTCCTAGTATTGACACTACGTCAGAAGTAGTTATTCGTTCATGTGTTCCATTAACACAAAGTATAAATATTTCAAACACTCAAAATACTTATTCTGTTAATATTTCTGGTAATAATGGAAGTGTCTCAAAATACCCAAATAAAACATCTTATATACAGAATGAAAGTGTATTAATTCTTGCTCTTCCAAACACAGGTTACTACTTCTCTAATTGGTCAGGAGATGCTACAGGTTCAACAAACCCTTTGACTATATCAGTGAGTTCAAACAAAAACATTCAAGCAAACTTCACTTCATACAGCTCAGGTAATCCAACAAACATAACTAACCCAGTTATTATCACACAAACCCCTCTTCCTGGATCAAGGAAGCTCATTACTGCAAGTCTATATCTTGGTATTAATCACCCAGAGGTTATCCTTTTGCAACAGATCTTAAACAAACATGTAGATACTGTCCTTATATCTAAAACAGGCGCTGGTCTCCCAGGTAAAGAAACAACATACTTTGGTAATGTCACAGATGATGCAGTCAAAAGATTCCAAAGAAAGTACAACATTGCTTTCCCAGGTGATCCTGGATATGGAATGGTAGGACCGAAGACGAGGGGGAGGTTGAATATGATATAAGAGGATATTTTAATCAGTTAAAATTTTAAAAAAGAAGACTTTAAAACAGTCTTCTTTTTTAATTTACTTATTATTGTTTTATCATATAATATAGGAGTGAAGAAAAGTCCATTTACGGTGGAAGTCGTTAAAAAAATTCTTATACTTTCTATTTGTATAGAGGCTGTTTTCTTTATGGCCCTTGTCTACCAAGGTAAGATACAGACAGCTACTGTGCTTGTTGGTACTTTAAATAATTTGACAAACTCTGAAAGACAACAACAGAACCTTTCTTCTTTAAAGGAGAATATACTTCTCGATAAGTCTGCACAGTTTAAAGCTGACGATATGGTTAAAAACGGATATTTTGCACATAAAAGTCCAGATGGAAAAGAACCATGGTACTGGTTAGATAGTGTTGGTTACAAGTATAGTTATGCAGGTGAGAATTTAGCTATTAATTTTAATGAATCAGAAGATGTTGTTAATGCGTGGATGAATTCACCAACACACAAAGCAAATATTGTTAAAGGATCTTACACAGAGATAGGAACTGCTATTGCAACAGGAACTTATAAAGGTAAAGATGCTGTTTTTGTTGTCCAACATTATGCAAGTCCTAGGGTTGCAGAAAAAAATATATTTCCAAGTACAACTTCAGCTAATGTCGTGTCAAAAGATAATAAGACTGGAGAAGTTTTAGGTGTTTCTACTGTGAAAGAAAAAGATAAAAAGCTAACTGATTTACCTATATCTAAAAAGATGGAAGTGATATTGCTTTGCGTACTTGCTCTTCTTATTATTTTTGCAATATTCTTCAGACCAATTCTTAGGTTCTTTGCTTTACATTCTGGTGTTTCAAACTTTTTATTATTTGCTATTGCTATAGCATTCGCTTGGGTATTATTTTCAAGCTATTTTGCTAAAGGAGTAGATTACTTAACTAGTAGTATTAATTTCTTGCCAGACCATACTATACAGACTATAAAATAAAATGTTATCACTAGCTAAAAAAACTTTCTTTATTATCCTAATAGTTTTTTGTTTTACAACCACAAAAACTTTGGCTGCTGAAACTCAAATAAACGCGGGATTATTAAAAAATATTTGGTATTCAAAAACAGATGTATATGAGGGTGATAAATTGAAGATATTTTCTGGAATATACAACCAGTCTGATACTTCTTTTTCTGGGACTGCTGTTTTCTATGCAGACAATGAGGAAATATTTAAAGATAATTTTATTTCAAAACCAGAAACATTGGTTGAAGTGTCAGGATCTCTTGTGGCTTCTAGTAGCAGAATTTCGATTAAGGTAAAGATTAGTGATATTAAAATATTAAATTCTACTGCTTCAAGTACTGTAAGTTCTGATTATTTGTTGTCTTCTGAAACGGATTCTTCCACGATATCAATAAATAAAAAAATTACTTTAGAGGAGGTAAAAAATACAGTTACGGAGGTTGCATCGAATATCGTAACTGCAATTGATGAAAAAGCAGCTACTTTATCTGACAGTATTCTTGCTTTAAAAAAGACTGAAGTTACAACAGTTGATACAAGTAACGCAGGAAAAATTATCGAAAAAGAAAATTTAGGTCAGATAAATGGCATATCCACAACAACCAGTCTAATATCAAAAGTTATCGGAGAAGTCTTGGGAGCAGAAACCCAATATAACGAAGCAGGTGAAAGTGGAATATGGTCTCAAATAAAAAATAGTAAATTTGGAGTTAGCGTTTACAATTATTTTCTTGATTTTTTAAGTTTGGTCGTCAGGTTTTGGAAAATTTCTCTTTTTGTAATAATAGCTATTATTCTTATTATTAAGTTTCTTGTCTAGTGATTGACCTTATAGTGTCATCGGGTGTATCTTTATAGTAGATGTTGTTTAAAAAATAACGGAGGTCAAAATGACTGAAGCTAATAATTTTCGTGATGATGATGAGGAGGACGACGATGAACTCAGGGAAAAAGATGAAGATGATGGCTTTTATCATTACGACGTTAAACTTATTTTGTATTCGGCAGAAGCAGGCTTGGTAATAGCATGTGAAATGAACATGCCGTTTGTACCTGACCAATCTTTTAAAATCGTTATTGGTACACTAAACGGCAAAAAAATGTATCTTTCTGTCGGCGAAAAGATTTGGAATAAAGAGTATCCACTTGAAATTTCATTTTGTTGCGACGTTGTATGTAAATTAAAAGCTGCACATGATGGTAAGCTCGCTCGTTTTAAATATGGGCAGATACCTATTTGGTTGATAGAAAACATCATGGAAGATAAAAAGTGGAAAAAAATGTTGCCTGAAGATATTTATATTGCTGACATTGTGGATGCCGTTGATGTTGACGCGTATGATCCAAATAGTCCCACAAGTCCTAATGACTCTCAGTTTCAACCTAAAGATTCAGACCCAGATGACAAGACCGTATATATAGGTTGATTTTACCCCCCCCCCGAGCAATCGGGGGTTTTTCTTTGTGTGTTTTTGATATATACTTACATTAATGTCAGATGATAAAAAAAGATTAGATATTGAAATTTTTGAAAGGAAACTTGTTGAAAGTAGAAGAATTGCTGTAGACCTTATTGAGTCTGGAAAAGTTTTTGTTGACAGTAAACAAATCACAAAACCAAGTCAAAAAGTATCATCAGGGCAGAAGATAGAAGTAACTGAAATTCCTAAATATGTTAGTCGTGCAGGTTTAAAACTTGAGGGCGCATTAGAAGATTTCAATATTAATCCAAATGGACTTATAGTGTTAGATGTAGGTTCATCTACAGGTGGTTTTACGGATTGCTTGTTACAAAAAGGAGTAAAGAAAGTGTACGCTGTTGATGTTGGTAACGGCCAATTTAAAGAAAAACTCAAAAGTGATGTTCGGGTTGTTTTGATGGAAAATACAGACATAAGAGAAGTAAATGGGTTGCCTGACGAGATTGATCTTGTCGTGGTAGATGTTTCTTTCATTTCTCTTAGACTTGTTCTTCCAAAGGTTTTTGAATTAGTAAAAGTAAATGGAATTGTAATATGTCTAGTAAAACCACAATTTGAAGTAGGCAAAGATAATGTTGGAAAAGGGGGTATCGTAAAAGATGAAAATCAACAGAAACAAGTAGTTGAAGAAATAAAATTTTTTGCTAAAACTCTTGGTTTTGATATATTAGGGGAAACGAAATCAAAAGTTGTGGGACAAGATGGTAATCAAGAATATTTATTATATTTAAAAAAATAATTATGAATCCTTTATATATTACAGCTATTGCGATTTTTATTTCAACTTTTTTGGGTGGAACACTTGCATTAAAAGTTAAAGATAAACTCCATTTGATTCTCGGTTTTAGTGCAGGTTCTGTAATTGGAGTTGCTTTCTTTGACCTGCTACCAGAATCTTTTGAAATGGCTGGTAATTTTTTTGATACAACAACGATTTGCCTTGTTATTGCTATTGGTTTTATAATTTACATGCTTTTAGATAGGCTTGTTGGATCGCATTCAGGCGGAGATGATTTTTGTGAGAATCACAATCATAAAGGAGAAATAGGAGCGGGAAGTCTGTCTCTGCACAGTTTACTTGATGGTTTAGTAGTAGGACTCTCTTTTCAAGTTTCTGTTACACTGGGCATTGCACTAGCTGTCGCCATTTTCATTCACGCTTTTTCAGACGGTATCAATACTGTAAATATGATTGTGAGATCCGGTGGTGATATAAAAAAAGCAAAAAAGTGGTTACTCACTGATGCTATAGCTCCGGTCGTTGGAATTATTCTTTCTCTTTTTATCACTATGCCAGAAAAATATTTTGGACTACTCGTATCACTTTTCTGTGGTTTCTTTCTTTATATCGGTGCAAGTGACCTGCTTCCAGAAAGTCACCACAACCATCCAAAGATTTGGACAACTGTTTCGACTGTTTTGGGCATGGCTTTAATATATTTAGCGACGGTTATTTCTGGATTATAAAATAGTAATGTTGTTATAAACAGGCTTACAATATTTTAAATTTTTGGTATTATTGAGTAAATAGATACGAATAAATTAATCGTTTAGTTTTTTATGTTTAACACGACAATAAAATTATCAAAAACCCCCTTAACTTATTTTGTTGTTTTTGGAATGTTGTTAGTTTTGTTTCCGACTATAACATTTGCTGCATATAGGGATACAATACAAGCTGAAGGCGCATCCTTGCTTCAGTACTGGCCAATGGATGAGGCTTCTGGTTCAACGAGTCTTACTTCTGAGGTGGGTGGACCATCAATTAATATTACAGGAGCAACTGCTGGGGTTAGTGGATTGATAGACGGAACTGCCGTATCATTTAATGGTACAACAAACTATGGAGTTACCGCGGCTAATATTAATTTAACGGCATATAATAAAGTCGTCGTAGAGGCGCTCGTTAATTTTACTAATTATGACACTAGTGGAACACTAATGGGTTGGGAATTTGATACTGGTCAACCAGGACGGTTCTATTTTGCTTCAAAAAATGGAAATTCCCCTAATAATAAATTTACACCAGCACTTAGTGGAAATACAGGTTTTAATTATGCCCAATACACTCAAGCATCAGCAGGAAATTGGCACCACGTCGTAGCAATTTATGATAAGGGTTTGGCAACTAATGAAGTGAATTTATATGTAGATGGTGTTTTGTTGACCGCTGAATCAAGACCTCTTAATCTTAATAACACGAATAATTTTGGAAATGCTCTAATGTATTTAATGAGTCGTTCCGGATCTTCCATGTTTTCTGTTGGTAAAATGCAACACTTGGCGATTTATTCGGATCTTTCTGAAAGTAAAATTTTGGCCCACGCGCAGGCTTCAGTTATGCAGTTTACAGCTGGTGTATTGTCTGGGTACGCTCGAGCCACGAGTTCTGTTTTGTCATGGACTAATTCCACCTACGGTACAGTTCCTATTATTCAGAAATTACAACGTAGTCCCGTTGGAATGAATGTATGGGCAGATGTGGTTAATGCAACTACAAGCCCCTTTATCGATTCTGGTCTAAATCCAGAAACTCAGTATGACTATCGAACTGTTTTTACAGATGCATCTCTAAATGTTGTATATTCTAATGTGATTACAATTACGACAAATAAGTTGTACCCACCTTATGTAGCAAACTCGGATGCTGTTGTCGTGGGACCATATGATTCGGCTGCTAGTGGCGTAGCAAACTTTGGCAATGCTTCCACACATACATCTATGGATATTTTGACCATAGGACATAAGTATCGCCTACGTCAGAATGGGGATATTACTTCTGCACGTCTTTATACTGTCAATAAAACAGGTCTGACCGGTTTCTATGTAAATATATATAGATTAAGTGGATCTACATACACTCTTGTTGGTCAGAGTAATAATCTTGTTGACCAGTTAGTGGCTGGTGATTTTTCCACGGTAATGTTTTCAAGCCCTATTACTGACGTTCAGGAGGGTGACTATTATGGAGTCAGAATTGAAAGTCCATTAGGAAGTGGAGTTTACAATTTTTTTGCTCGTTCAAGCCAAACGGGTGTTTCTGCTGCTTATATTTACGACGAACCATCCTCTCTGGCAACGTCAACATGGGCAGGTGCTGACGTCGATGGTTCCGTTAGTGGTACTGTGATGCCCATAGAACTTAAAATGAACGCCCCACAAGTCGTATTTATTGGTGATTCAATAATTTCTGGCCACAATTCTCACCAGAGCTTTTTGGGTACAACTGAGACGACAAACATAGCTTCTACAATTGAATATCAGTTTGGTAATTTTACAGGATATACATATCAAAATATGGGTATAGGAGGGCAAAACACGTCTCAGATCCAAGCAAGATTTACCAATGATGTTGTTAATCTACACCCACGTATTGTTGTTATTGAAGGAGGTGTAAATGATATAGCACAGGGCGTATCAAAGGCAACTTTTATCGCAAAATGGACAAGTATACTTGAAACTGCCCAGGCGAGTAATGGTATTACAACAATATTTGTTTTAAAAATCCTACCATGGTCAAATGGAACCACTGTCCAGATGCAAACAAGGGATGATTGGAACTCCTCATTAGAAACTCTGGCCTCTGGATACTCAAAGGCTGTCGTTGTTGATGCTAGTAGTTATGTTGGATTGTTTAGGGCTGGAGGAGACGTTGCTAATTTGTGGGACATGCAGGCGATATACAATGTTGATGGAGTTCATTATAATCAAGCTGGTCATACTAAGGTTGCTCAGGCTTTAGTGGATTTGCTGGATAATATACCTCCAGTAACTTCCGATAATATTGATGATGTATGGCACAATAGCGATGTTGAAATAAATTTCTCTTGCGATGACTCCACTGGGGTCGGATGTGCTTCAACTTTTTATACAACTGATCAAAGTTCACCAACGATTAATTCCTCTCAAGGTACTAACCCTACTATATCAGCAGATGGAATTTATACAGTAAAATACTTTTCTACTGATGCGGCAGGAAATCAAGAGTCAATAAAAACAGCAAATAATACAGTTAAACTTGATAAAAATGCTCCATCATCAGTCGGGTATCCATCGTTTGGTATTATCTCAACAAGTTCTATTGAAATAGTTGTTCCTGCAGTGGTCACAGAGGGTGGTTCTGGTCTTTATAACTGGCAAGCTAGAAGAAACGGTGAAGTTGAATTGGAAGCGAATGTTATCGCTTTAGCAACAACGACCGACTTATCTTTGTCTGAAAATAGTCAATATGAATATGATGTTCGATTTACTGATAATGCTAGTAATTTAGGTAATTTTGGTGCAACTTCTTCTGTTTATACTTTGGTAGACGTTCCAACAAATTTTTCTGCAGTTATTTCTAAGAACAGTATATCTTTGAATGTAGACTCTTTTCCAAATGATCAAGAAGGCTTGTCATCATATCTTTTTGTTAATGAGACAAATTCGAATTCTTCTGACTGGATTCAAACAAACTCATGGCAAAATACTGGTTTGACTTGTAACACAACTTATAATTATTCTGTAAAATACAGAAATGCAGAAGCTGTTGAGACAGATCCAATCACTACGAGTCAAAAGACATCGTCGTGTGGTTCTAGAAGGAGGACAGTTGAGAACGTCGATATCGCTACTACAACAACAGTTATCGATTTAGTTGTAAGCACTTCTTCTGAACAATCATCTACCTCCTCTCAATTGATAACAGTTCAAGCAACATCAACAGGGTTGTTTTTCCAAGGTAATGATGACACATCTAAATTGATTAGACTGCTTATATCTCTTGGTATTATAGAAGAAGGAAAGACAGAGTTTATCAACTCAATTATCAGTTCTTCTCACTCACTATCGTTCACATTTACAAAAGATCTAAAATTTGGGCAAACCGACACCGAGATAATGGAACTTCAGAAGTTTTTGAATAAAAATGGTTTTACTGTTGCTGGAAAAGGTCCAGGCTCTATGGGTAATGAATCAAATTATTTTGGAATTAAAACAAAAGAAGCCTTAAAATTGTTTCAGAAGACTAACAAAATTTCTCCGGTGTCAGGATACTTCGGTTCACTAACAAGAGGATTAGTAAACAACTATTCTTACTAATTGAACAAAAAAATCCAAAAATCTGGACGACTGTTTCTACCATTTTAGGAATAGCTTTAATATATTTTGCGACAGTGGTGGCTGGAGTATAGGGGTCAGCACAAGAACAAATATTGACTTGGTTTGATTTGTCGATAAATATCGACCAGCTTTTTAAAGGCTAAAAATCTGCTGAAAGGCAGATTTTTCAGCACTTGTGGACCTGGCGAGAATCGGACTCGCACTCCTACAATGCGAATGTAGTGTAATACCACTTTACTACAGGCCCTTTTTAAATTTTTCAAGACCTGATTTTAATCTGATCAAAAATTTTGCATCTCTACTTGCTGGATGGGGGAGATATTCACATGTGAACTTATTATCTATAAGTTCTTTTTCTATATATCTACCGAGTGCGATTAATTTATAATTTTCTCTAATATATCTATTTAATTTTGATTTTGTTGCTTTAGTGAGGGTTCTTGCGTTCTCTTCTTCTTCAGTTTTCCAAAGGTCGAATAACTCAGGAGTGATTTTTAATTCATCCTTAATTTTATGTAAAATCCTTCCAGATTTTGTTTTTATATGAAAAGGCTCACTGTAACCTTTTGGATATCCCCCGATTAAAACTATTTTTGTCATACTATTAAACAGGATGATTGTCTGATTAAATTCTATTTTACTAAGTATTGATAATAGCACATCAGTAGATAATTATAAAAAAACAATTTGTATTTTAAACATCTTTTTAGGTATTGTTTTTAGATTGTGAGTTTTTTGCGCTTTATAAAGAAATTTGTTATAATATGTCATGTCGTCATTAAATAAGGCTATTGAAAAGATATTTTTTTTGTGCTTATAATAATACATGAATATTTTTTGTAAAATAAAAAAAAATAAATACAAAGAAACTGTTTTTATTTTTCTGTCTGTTATTTTGGTTATCCAGTTTGTCTTTTTGCCTGAGAATGTTTTTGCTGTGATAAATACCTGGGATTTCTCAAATTCCCATGATTATATTTTTGATGATACAAAAATAGATTTTTTAAACGGGCAAGTTGAATTAAAAGCAACAAGTACTCCTGCTACATGGTATAACACTGGCTGGGGTCGCAGAAAGGCAATTACTATTGATAACAGTGGGAATTCCAGCACCTTAACAAACTATCAAGTTCAAATTTTGGTCACTTATGATTCTGATATGCAAATAGGATTTGATGATATTAGATTCACCGACAATGATGGTGTAACATTAATTGATCACTGGATGGAAACAAAGACTGATTCTACCTCAGCAACTTTTTGGGTAGAAATTCCTAGTATTTCCGCTCTCTCAAGTAAAATAATATACATGTATTATGGAAGCAGTGCCGTTGTTTCTTCAGTATCAAATGGAAGTAGCACTTTTAACTTTTTCGATGACTTTAATAGTAGTGTTCTTGATACCGCAAAGTGGAATACTTATACAGATAGTTTATCATTTCTTTGGCAAGGTCCTGTAATTACAAGTAATACAATTTTATTTACTGCTGCACATGGTAATCAGGGTTTAGCTAGTGACGGAACGAACTTCTTTTTCGGTCAAAATAATGGTACTGGACTGAATGGAACAATATATAAATATGATTATAGTGGAAACGAAATTTCATCATTCGTTGGTCCACCCCATGCTGCTGATGCAGACATAAGAGAGGATCATAATTCAATAATATTTTCGACTGGTGGAGCAGAAAAGCCTGTAGTTTGGGAACTTGATAAAATTGGTAACCATTTAAGGACATGGGATTTTACTGGGCTTGATTATGATAGGGGTGCCATGGTCGCATATAAGACGACAGATACTATTTATCTAGCCACTTCTGATGCTTCAAACAATATTAAAATTCGTGAGGTAACAATAAATGATGATGGGACATACTTAGTGGGCTCAACTCTATGGGCTCAGACGAGTTTAGGTATTCCACAAGGTATGGAATATAAGGATTCACATATTTGGCTTATAACCGATGATAATAACGGAAGTATTTATGAATTAAATTTAGAAACAGATGGATCAGTCACGACAGTTCATAAAACATGTAATATAACTGCAAACGAGAGAGAGGGTATAACGTGGGATGGTTCGAATTGGTATTATGGGGCGCTAGATTCTAAAATAAGGAAAATAGTTTTTGGTTCATCGGATTCTTTTCAAGTTATTACTGGGGCGACATCTAAAAAGGGCTATATTTATACTAAAAATAGCTTCTCTCAGTCATTAATTTTGGGTGCAAAAAGTTATGGTGTCGGTGCGTATCCAGTATTGATTGGTTTAAGCGATACTGGTGGTACTTTGCCAACTGACTCAACAAACATGGTTGGACTCGGTCATTTTCATGGGAGTGATAATTTTTTATATGGACGGCAAAGAAAAGGTTCTGTCCAATCGGAACAGGCCTATTCTGGGACAACAAATTGGTTGTCGTTTCAAAAATATGAAATTAAGTGGCATGATAACAAGGTAGAATATTTGCAAAATGGAAATTCTTTAGGGAGCTCAACTAATAATGTGGTCTCCACGGCTCTTTATCCTATGTTTGGATTTCAAACTACCTCATACCTTGCCCAGGCTTCGGTAGGTGTTGATTACATGTATTTGCGTCAATATACAGCTCAGGAACCATCAGTAATATTTGGAGGTGAACAAAGTGTTTATGTCACTGATAACCCATCGGTATATGGCCGCATTCCGCAGAGATTCACATTATTATCAAATTTTGTTGAAACTTCGACTTTAAATGGCGGAGAAATTAGATATCAACTTTCCAACAATGATGGGGATACTTGGTATTGGTATAATTCTGGTTGGGCTACCACAACTATTGGTTATCCAGAAACGAATTCAGCGAGCGAGATAAATACAAATATAAATACCTTTAATATCGGTAGTGGTGAACTATTATTCAAAGCATATTTACACTCTGATGGATCTCAATTAGTTAAATTGGATAGCGTGTATATTTCAGGAGTGCCTCTTTCTCCAACTATTGATATTCCAACCGTCATATCATCAAGTTCAATTCGCTGGAATTTTACTGATAATTCAGATGACGAAACCGGCTTTCAAATTTACTTTGATCATGGGATATTAGCCACTTCTTCGAGTGTGACTAATATAACGTATCTTGATGAAATAGATCTTTCTGAAAATACGCAATATTCTGGAAGATATGCTACCACATATAATGGTTATGGTAATTCAGCATCTTCTTCAACTTCAACTGCAGTATACACTCTGGCTGATATTCCAACAAACTTTTCTGCATCAGCAAATTCAAATAGTATCACTCTTAGTATTGATAGTTTCCCAAATGACACTAGTGGATTGTCCGGATATTTCTTCTCTCGTTCCGACGCAAATTCTGGCTGGGTACAAACTAATTCATGGACAGATACAAATGTATCACGTGGAATTATATATAACTATTCTGTTAAGTATCGAAATGGAGATGGTGTTGAGACCGATTCGTTGACATTAAGCAAAACAATATCAGGAGGTAGACGTGTAGTTATTCCTAATACTACTGTTGCAGATATCGTATCTACAACGACCACAGTATCATCCGATATAAGCACTACAACAGAGATGGCTGCTTCTTCAACTGAGCTAATTGTTGCTCCAGTTTTATTACCACAGATTGCCACCTCAACGATTCAGATTGATCCTAATGATATTTATAATCTAATCAAACGCTTGGTTGACCTCAGCCTCATTGACGGTTCGAAAATTGATTTATTTATGTCATTAATTTCAAAGCCAACTTCTAAATATGCTTTTTTAAATAATCTTGAATATGGACAAACACATCCAGACATTAAGGAACTTCAAAAGTTTTTAAATGATAACGGTTATGTTATTTCATCTTTTGGGGTTGGCTCTATTGGACACGAGACAACCTATTTTGGTTTAAAAACTAAAAAGGCTTTAATAAAATTTCAGATTGAAAATAAAATATCTCCATCTGCTGGATACTTTGGAATAAAGACCCGGAACTTAATTAATTCGTATTAAGAAATTTTATTTTAATATTAATGTGTGTATTTTCTTTTGTATCTCTAAGGGAGGTATGAAGCTTATGGTTTCAGTATCCCGATTGGCTTGCAGACTCAGCTCAATCAGGCTTCGAATCTTGCCGTGAGCAAAATCATTTGCTTACTAGGTAGCTATCGAGAAGACTCGATGTGCACCCTACAAGATTCGAACTTGTGACCTCACGAACCTGCCCTGTTAAATATTGTGCGTCTTACAGGATTCGAACCTGTGACCTCACGAATGTGAATCGTGCGCTCTAACCAACTGAGCTAAAGACGCATAATATTTTGTTTTTAAATTTAACAGGGTAAAAATCGTGCGCTCTAACCAGCTGAGCTAAGGGTGCATATATTTTCTTGTTATATTACAAATTTATACCATAAATGACGATACAAAAAAACTTTTGATATTAATGTAATTGTAATATATTTTTTGTATTATGATAGGGTTTCTGGTTATTTCTTTGTGATTATAAAAAACGAATATTTATGTTAGAATAAAAGCAATGAATATCATATATAATAAAACCAAAGGATTTATATTAAATAATAAGTGGTGGTCAATATTAATTGTAATAGTAGTTTTTTTTGTCATATATTTTGTTTTTGTGAAAGGATCCAGTACACCTATAGTTGAATCGTTTACTGTGTCAAAGAGAAATTTAACCGAAATGGTGAGTGTTACTGGTAAGGTTGAACCAATTTCAAATGTTGATCTAACTTTTGAAAAGGCTGGACGTGTGACAAACTTGTCTGTTTCAGTAGGTGATAAAGTATATCGCGGTCAATATTTGGTTTCCGTGTCAAATGGTGATCTTCAGGCTTCAGTTGAACAAGCTAAGGCTGCCGTTAAAATTGCGGAGGCAAATTTGAGTGCTTTAAACAAAGGATCTACCCCAGAACAGATTGCTTTGGATGAAGTTAGAGTACAAAAATCACAAGCTGATTTAACAGAGCTAAAAAATACTCTTGTTAACTCTATAAATGATTCATATACCAAAGCTGATGATACTATTAGAAATAAAACTGATATTATTCTTTCCAACCCAAGAAATCAGAATGTTGAATTAAAATTTTATACTGATTTTCAATTAGGGAATGATATCAAAATGATAAGACCAGAAATTGAGAAGAATCTTGATTTGTGGGTTTCTTCTATGTTAGGTTTAAATAGTAATTCAAATTTAGATTCAATAATTACAATCGCAAAAAATAATTTGGATATTATACAAACCTATTTGGAAAAAGTTGCTTATGCCGTTAATAATTTAAATGCAGATTTTAATCACACTCAGACAACGATTGATTTGTGGAAATCAAATATTTCAATCGCTAGATCAAACGTTGATTTGGCTGTAAGTGGCCTGTCTACAAATATAAGCCAATATTCATCAGCGATGTATTCATTGAAAATTGCAGAAAATCAGCTAGCTATAACAAAATCTGGTGCAACAAAAGAACAAATGGCTGTGCAAGAGGCAACAGTTGAACAAGCTAAGGCAAATTTAGATAATGCAGTCGCTCAGCTTGAAAAATCAATTTTAAGATCACCGATAGATGGAATCGTAACAAAAGTTAATATAAAAATTGGCGAATTAGCTCAGGCTGGCGTACCATCGATATCTCTAATTTCTTTAGGTAAATTTGAAATTGAATCATTTGTTCCAGAAGCTGATATAGCAAAAATCAAAATTGGTAACATGGCCACAACAACACTTGATGCGTATGGACCGGACACTTTTTTTGATACTTCTGTAACAAAAATTGATCCAGCGGAAACAATTATTGATGGTATACCGACCTATAAAGTCACTTTAACTTTTGTTAATCAAGATGAAAGAATTAGATCTGGAATGACTGCTAACTTAGATATATTAACCGCTCAAAGAAATAATGCATTGGCAATCCCAACAAGGGCAACATATACAGATGGCCCTGTTAGATATGTAGATATTGTAAGTAATGTAGATGATTCAATAAAAACAACGAAAAATGAGATTAAGACAGGAATAAGAAGTTTCGATGGTTATTTAGAAGTCCTTTCTGGTCTTAAAGAAGGAGATGTTATTGTTGCTTCACCTGGTATTTAGTTAAATATTTAAAATGTCTTCTATTATAGAAACAAAAGATCTCTGGAAAGTTTACGATAATGAAGGAGCTAAAACAGAAGCTTTGAGGGGTGTTTCTATTGAAATAAAAAAAGGTGAGTTTGTTGCTATTATGGGGGCTTCTGGTTCTGGCAAATCTACATTGCTTCAGATATTGGGTCTTTTAGATGATCATACTGATGGATCGTATTTTTTGGATGATAAAGATATCAAAAATTATAATCAACAAGAAATCGCTAAATTAAGAAACGAAAAAATGGGTTTTATTTTTCAGGCATTTAATCTTTTACCTAGAGCAACAGTTTTGGAAAATATTAAACTCCCACTTTTGTATTCCGATATACCGGAAGAAGAGTGGAACGATTTGGCGGTGAAAGCCGTTATTGCTGTAGGTTTGGAACATCGTATAAACCAAGAAGCAACAAGACTTTCTGGTGGAGAAAAACAAAGGGTTGCAATTGCAAGAGCTCTTGTGACAAAACCTGAAGTTATCTTTGCAGATGAACCAACTGGTAATTTAGACTCTAAATCTGGTAAGGCTGTTATTGAAATAATTCAGAAATTAAACAAAGAAATGGGACACACTGTAATACTCATTACCCACGAAACATACACAGCTGAATACGCTGAAAGAATAATTAGGTTAAGTGATGGGAAAATAGAAAGTGATACAAAAGTAGTAAACAGAAGAATGGATGTAGAAAAGTTTAATAAATAGAAAATTTATGAAGTTTAAATACAGTTTAAAAACAGCAATTACGGGTTTGAAAACGCACAAGTCGCGCTCGGCTTTGACGATTGTTGGTATTGTTATTGGTATTACTTCTATAATATTAGTAATGTCATTGGGACAAGGTGCCCAGAATCTTATACTTGATCAGGTTAAGGGACTAGGTGCTACAACAGTTATTGTTCTCCCTGGTAAAATTTCTTTTGGTCCTTCTACAGCCGCTTCTACCATGAATGACTCTTTGAAAGAAAAAGATCTTAACTTAATAAAAACAAAAGCTAATGTGCCAAATGCTAAATATATAATGCCGATGGTTGTGGGTTCTGGTAAGGCAGTATATGGCAATAATGTATATCAAGTTGCAGTTTTTGGTTCTGGAGAACTTGTACCAGAAATTTTTAGTATTTCTCCTGATAAAGGTAATTTTTTTAGTATTGATGATGTTTTAAGTCGTTCAGCTGTGGTTGTTGTAGGTTATAAAGTTAAACAACGACTTTTTGAAAATGAAGATGCGGTTGGTCAAAAAATAAGAATTAAAAATACAACCTTTAAAGTTATAGGTGTTCTTCCTGAAAAAGGTTCATCTTCTAGTTTTGATGATGCAGTTTTCATGCCTTATACTACTACTCAGCAATATATAACTGGAACAAAGTTTTATAGTAGAATTGTAGTAGAAGCGGATTCCGAAGACACTCTTAAATCAACTGTTAAAGATGTAACTGTTACACTTAGAAATTCTCACAATATTACTGATCCTAGTAAAGACGATTTTTCTGTTACAACTTCTGCTGATGTGGCAAAGACGCTTGGTACTGTTACTACTGCATTAACTGCTTTTCTTGCGGCGGTCGCTGCAATATCTTTGGTTGTTGGTGGAATAGGAATTATGAATATAATGCTCGTGTCTGTAACTGAGAGAACAAAAGAAATCGGTTTAAGAAAAGCTCTCGGTGCAACTAACGTAGAAATATTAACTCAATTTTTACTTGAAGCTGTAATTCTAACTTCTGTTGGTGGAATTATAGGTATCATTCTTGGCTCGTCTTTGTCGTTGATTATTTCAACTCTTATTACAAAAATTGGTGGATTAGATTGGCAGTTTGTATTTCCATATAGTGCTGCTGTTTTGGGTCTATTAGTATCTAGTGGTGTAGGCCTTGTTTTTGGTATTTATCCAGCAAGACAAGCTTCAAAGAAGAGTCCAATGGAAGCGTTAAGATACGAATGATTTTTGATAAAGGTTTGTCAGAAATCATTCGTAAGTCTAAGGTCAAAAGCAGAAAGTTATAAAGGGCGTTCGGCATATCTTTTAAAAAACACGAAAATATTTTCTCTATCCGTCGATGTCGCTCCTCTCAAGGTTTTTAAAAAGTTAAGCCTCACTTTAAGTATAAGAGGAGAAAATCGATTTTAATTGATATTGTGTCTAATTTCTGTTAAATTTATTACATTACTAATATAAATATACAAAAATACTATGGGATTTTTTAAAAATTTAATGTTGAGGCAGATGCTTAAGTCGCAGTTAAAAGACGTTCCAAAAGAGCAACAAGAAAAAGTTATTTCAGCTATAGAAAAAAACCCTCAATTTTTTGAGGATATAGCTAAAAAGATTGAACAAAAGACAAAAGAGGGTAAAGATCAAATGTCCGCAACTATGGAAGTAATGAGAGAAAATCAAGACGAACTCAGAAAGATGATGATGTAATAATGAAAGCCCCCGCACTTGTGCGGGGGCTTTCATTATTTACCTGGTATCTGGTGTATTATTCCATTTATCAGTAAATTCATCGTCCCATTTTTTCTTTTCATCGGGACTCATTTTTTTCATTTGTTCTGCTATTTCTGGGTGATTCTTTTTTATATGTTCCTCACCCTTCATTATTATTTCTTTTGCATTATGGGCAGTAAACTCCATGTCACATACCCCACCCATATCTCTGCATGTCATTTTTTTCATATAATTAATTTGATTAATTAATGTTTCTAATAAAATAGCTAAATGCTACAAAAGAATTTTTTTTAAAGAACTTTGCATGCTCATATTTTGTGTTCTTTAGTAAGTTTTTGTTATTGCTATCTTATTTTTTGATATCATTTTTCTTATATAAAACATATGCTTTTTATATAAGAAACAAAAGAAAAATAAGGACAAAATCCTTACTGTTTTGAAATAACGACTCTGCCTAACATACTAACAATATGGGTTAAATTTAGGATTAATTTAGTACTTGTATGATTTTTGTGGTTTGATAACATTAAGGCATGAAAATATTAATCATCGAAGACGAAGAAAGTCTTGCACAATTATTAAAGAGAGGGTTAGAGACACAAGGATATGCAGTCGACTATTTAACAGACGGAGAGGCTGGTCAAAAAAGGATTGAGTATCACCATAAAGATTATGATTTAATCATCTTAGATCTTATGCTTCCTAAAAAGTCTGGTAATGAGATATGTAAAAGTGTCCGAGAAATGGGTGTAACAACTCCCATAATAATTTTGACCGCAAAATCTGATACATTCAGTAAGATTTCTATGTTAGATATTGGAGCTGATGATTATATGGTAAAACCTTTTGAATTTTCTGAATTATCAGCAAGAATAAGAGCTTTGGTCAGAAGACCAAAAGTTATATTACCTACCGAGTTAAAAGTTGGTGATATTACCTTGAATCAAAACACAAGAAAGGTTTTTAAAGGCAATAAAATAGTTATACTTACCTTGAAAGAGTTTAGACTTTTGGAATATCTAATGCGTCGCGCAAATGAAGTGGTTAAAAGAGTTGATTTGATAGATAATATTTGGGATTTTGATTACGATTCTTTTTCTAATATTATAGATGTTTACATAAATAGACTAAGAGACAAGATGGATAAGGATAGAAAAGCTAAACTAATAGAAACAATTATTGGTGTTGGTTATAGACTAAATGCTTAATAATTAATATCGTTAATCTAAAATTTAACTCTAAATGCTAGGATGGTATTTATATTTATCAGTAATATATAAATACTATGCGTATTTTAATTGTAGAAGACGAAAAAATATTAGCGGAAGCAATTAAAAGTAGTCTAGAGAAATCAGGCTATGCCGTTGATTTTATTCTTGATGGTGATTTAGCAGAAAGGCGTATTGCTTTTAATAATAAAGAATATGATCTTGTAATTTTGGATTGGATGTTACCTGGCAAAGACGGTTTGCAGATTTGTAAAAATATGCGTCAACTTAAAATAAATATTCCAATACTAATGTTAACTGCTCATTTCGATGTTAAGGATAAAATTTTAGCTCTTAATAGCGGTGCGGATGATTACCTTGTTAAACCTTTTTCTTTGGAAGAATTAGAAGCAAGAATAAGAGCTCTTTTAAGAAGACCATCTCAAACTATAAATGATGTTATTGAAGTAGGAAAACTTAAAATAGATATCCTTAAACGTAAGGTTTTTGTTGAAGATAAAAATGTTAGATTAACCACTAAAGAATTTGCATTACTTGAATATCTTATGAGAAATATTGATAGGGTAGTATCACGTGATCAGATATTGGATCATTTGTGGGGTTTTGATTTTGATTCTTTTAGCAATGTTATAGACTCACATATGAAGAATCTAAGAAATAAATTAAAGAATAAGAGATGCACTTCAATAGAAACCGTTCGTGGTTTTGGCTATAAAATTAAAAGTGCAATTTAGATTCTAATATAATTTATCTTATATCGCATTGATTTCTAGATTTTTAATAATAAGACTAGCCGTGCTTGGTTCTGCTCCCCATGTTTTGAATCCGACACCGCCATTATATAGTTTCGGATCAAGAAAAGAACTTTTTACTGAAGTTGTGCTGTTGAGGATACATTCAATTTCTCTTCCTTTTACTTTTGCCTCAACTTTAATTTCTTTATTAGTCATTGTTAAACTTTTATCAATTTTTCCTTGAATGGTATTTTTAATACCATTAACAGTTTGTTCAATGTGAATAAAACCATTACCAAAATTGCAGGCTGCATTGTTTTCGTCATCTTGAAAACGTGCCCATATATAAACACCATTCATATTTGGAGAAATCGCAGATGCTTTTATTGAATAATCACTCCATAATCTTGTACCATCCAATAATGCAGTTCCTCCAGTTTGACCTTCTTGTGCATTTAGTGTTAAAGAGCCGTTGCCGATAGTCATTTTACCCCACAAAGTTAACCAACCATTATCTTGAGTGAATGAATCATTATATGGAAGATTTTTTGATGTACTTTTTTCAAGTACGCTTAGAAGGTCTACACCTTTCCATTGAGAGTTAATATCTATTCTTTTAATTAAAAAGAAATTATTTCCCGAATTTTCGTCAATCAAATAGTTATTTTTAAATCTTTGACTTGGGGCGTTTTGATAGAATTCCATTGAAAACATTTTTTTTGATTCTTCTGTGTTTATATCAACAGCTCCATTAAAGTTTGTATTATTTTGTCCAAAGTTTCCATATGGATAGGCAAAACTTTGTATTGTTTTTCCTAAAAGATTTTCTAAACCAAATTTAACTTTTTCCATATCACCCTTAACTCTGTCTGTGAATTCTTGGTCAGTTTCAAGACGGTTTTCCGAATCAATCCATTGTTTGTGACTGAAAAAGTGTCCATCCTGTAAATTGGGAGTGATTAAATATGTTCCGTGTCCGTCGTAGCTGTGAGCTTCTATATCCCATCTTCCACTGCTTTCCATTTCTTTTAATTGACTTGGTGAGAGATAGTATTTCCCTCTTTCACCAAGAAGTGAGTATCTACCAATAACAAACATTGTTGCTTTGAAATCTAGGGCTTTGAATATTGGGTCAGCTAATTCAAAACTATCAACACGGCCATCATCAAAAGTTATTAATATTGATTTTGGAGGTAAAGTTATTTCTTTACGTAGATATTTGTAAAGGTCTTGAGTTGTTATTGTATTGTATCCGGCTTTTTTTAAATAGAACATTTGATCTTTAAAATTTTCTAAAGTAATAGAATATTGATTTGGTATGTCGCTGTAGGGAATACCATGGTATACAACAACAGGAATAGAGCTGCTATAATCTAGGTCTAACAAATTAGGGTCTATGGATGATGCTAATAGTGGAATAGCTTTAAATTCACTTCTGAAATTTATAGCTTTTATTTGTCTAACCAAATAATTTGGTGAAAAATGTACGTTTTTATTTATACCCAAAGCAACAAAACCAGAAATGGTAAAAATAATTATTATTGTACCGACTACGTATATTTTTATTTTTTTAATGTATGAGTTCATATTATTTGATTAAATTTATTGCTATAAACTTTAAAGATGTCTAACGTGTTCCCCAAGATCTATTTTGAATTGTTGCTAGGGAATAAAATAAGAGGAATGAAAGTATAAAGATATTGAATATTGACCACAAGAATAAATATGGCCAGTATTTATAACTTTTGGAAACAAACTTGCAAAATAAGACAAGAATGCTAGTTATGACAAGTCCTCCAAATAAGTAAAACCACAAAGAAGCAAAGTTCACGAATATTGGAGTATAAAATATTGCTCTCATTGCCATGATTGGAGTAAGAACGCTGATTATGATTAATGGGTAGTAATATGCAAAAGCTACAAATGGGTCTACTTTCCAAATAAATTTTCCAGTAAATATTGCATTAATTATCCAACTTTTTTTCCATCTCACCTGTTGTTTAATTAGTTGTCTAAAGGTTGTAGGAACAATAGTGACAGCTTTTGCTTCATCTGTGTATATAGTTTTAAAACCACGTTTAATTACATAGCTTGTTAGTGCTCTATCATCGCCCCATGTCACAGGTTGGCCTAAGAATGATTCATTTAGCCATGTGTCTAGATCTGCCATCACTGCTGATCTACGGTAAGCTGATGAACATCCGCTACAACAGAAGACCATACCAAAAGTAGATTCTGCAGCTTTTAATATTCTGAATGCCATAAAATAATATGCAGCCTGCATTTTGCTTATCCATGTATCGTCTGAATTTTCTGGATCAGCGTGTGCACATATTGCTCCCACGGTTGGATTTTTAAAAGGTTCAATGATTTTTTTGAATGTGTTTGGAATAATATAGCTGTCACTATCTAGTTGAATTATTATTTCACCAGTAGCCAAACGAAAACCCGCATCCATAGCGTGTCTTTTCCCACGATTTTTTTCCCAATGAATTATTTTTAAATCGTGGTAGGTATTTTTTTTAAGTTGATCTAAAATTTCTCCAGTCTTATCATTTGAGCCATCATTAATTACAATAACTTCCATTTTACCTTTTGGATAATCGGCTTCATAACATTTTTCTATAGTATTATAAATTGCGGCTTCTTCATTTTTACATGGAATTACGCAAGTTACTTTTGGTTCATAAGGCATATTTTTTATTTCTTCTGGCAAATCCGTCTTAATTCTTGTTAATGACATTCTGTAAAATAAGGCGCTTGTAAGACGAAATAATTGAAAGGTTGTAAGTATGATTGTATAACCAATCAATAGATAATCACCAGAAAATTCACCAAAGTTTCTTGTTTTAACCCAGATTACAATAATCAACGCCACGAGTAGTAACACAGAAAGAAATAATTTTCTAAGGAAATCATTTATAATTTCGGCTCTTTTCATTATCAATTGGCCACCAACAATATATTCTTTTTTTTGTATGCGTGTGTTCATATTATCTATATAAATTATGTCTTCCGATACCTTTATACATAATGCCTGCTTGAAGAAACTTTTCTTTTGGTAAACAGTTTTGTCCATCAACAACAACAGAGACATTGTGTTTTAAAAAGAAAGATGGAGATAAAAATTTAAATTTGTTGTGAGCTGTTGCAATAACTACCGCTTTAGCATCTTGAATCGCTTCTTGTAGATTTGTGGCTGTTGATCTATTTTTTACGAATGGATCATAAGTGGTTACTTGCGCACCTTTTTTTTCTAAATGTTTAATTATTTGAAAAGCTGGACTTTCACGACAATCGTCTATGTTGGCTTTATAAGCTAAACCCAAGACTGTTATTTTTGAACCCACTAATGATTCACTTTTTTCTTCGAGTAGAGTTTCTAAGAGATTTACTGTAAACATTGGCATACCATTATTGATTCTTCTTGCTAGAGAAAGAAAGCGGTGGTTGTAACCATTTCTTTTTGCATAATCAATGAGATAATAAGGGTCAACTGGAATACAATGTCCTCCAACTCCGCAACTTGGGAAATGAGCTAAAAAAGAAAAAGGTTTGGTTGCTGCGCCACGAATAACATTTACAACATCAATACCTAAGTGATGAAATGATTGAGCTAGTTCATTAACAAAAGCAATGTTTATATCACGGAAAGAATTTTCAACTATTTTTACAGCTTCAGCTTCTTTTATGTTTCCCATAGGTTTAATTTCGGCATTTACTATTGATTTATAAAAATCAACACCCTTTTTAAGCCCTATTGGATCCATACTTCCTATAACTCTGGGAATATTTTCAACGTTCCAGTTTTTATCTCCAGGATTAATTCTTTCTGGACAATGAGCCAAATGAAAATCTCTTCCAACTTTCATCCCAGATATTTCTTCTAATATTGGACAGATAATTTCTTCACATACACCAGGATTAACTGTTGATTCCAAAACAATCAGTTGGCCTTTTTGCAAATGTTTAGCAATTTGGATAACAGAACTTTTTACAGGTTCAAGATCTGGCTTATAGTGATGATCCACAGGTGTTGGAACACAGACAACTACTGTTGAACAATCTTTCATTTGTTCCCAATCCGTACTTGCAATAAGCGTGCTTGCTTTTAAATATTTCGAAATATTTGCATCTTCATATGGAGCAATTTTTTCATTGATTTTTTTAATCTTATTTTCGTCTCTATCAATACCAATCACCTTGTAACCTTTTCTATCTGCGAGTAAGGCTAGGGGTAATCCTACATATCCCAAGCCAATTACAGCGACCTTTTTCTTTTTTATATCTATATTTTCCATGAAATTTATAAAGTTATTTTTAAAAATATATTTCGACTTGGTTACTTTTTACCAGTTGCAAATGAAGAGTAGATGAAGAACGTGATTTTATTTTCACTTAATATTCATTGAATAGTCATCTTTTTCTACTATTAACTAAAGATTTACCGTTCTTTGAATAAAAAATAAACAATAAAACAAGATAAATATTTTTTATCTTTTCTAAAATATATATTTAGATATTAAAAATGTATGTGTTTTATTAATGAATATTATTTAAGTGTCTTCATAATAAATTCATATAAAGTCTGAGATAATCCATTTATGTTTAAATTAATAGATATTAATGCGTATTTATAAAAAAATGAAAAAAGTTAAATTATTATTTGTTTGTTTTATTGTCTTTTCCTTTGGGTCTACTTCTATAGCCTCAGTCTTGTCTAATGCAAAGAGCATTAAGATACCAAAAGTTGAAAGTATTATTGACCCTGAAATTCAAAGTAATTTATTAATTGATAAAAAAGTATCAAATATAAAAACTTCATCTCTATCATTACCTTTAATTCAAAAAGAGGTTAGTTCACCCGAAGTAAACCTATTGTTAAACGGATCTTTAGAAGACGCTAATATCTCAAACACCCCAACCAACTGGTCCAAAGGAGGATATGGCACAAACACACGAACTTTT
>CAZIID010000007.1:0-23863 GCA_964539415.1 uncultured Candidatus Saccharibacteria bacterium
AGTTTATTCAGATACGAAACTAGAAAAAAGGAGGCTCAAAATGAACTGTGCAAGGTATGTCGTCTCAACTCTTTTCATAGGTTTTATTCTGCTCTTTAACACGGGATGCGAAAGCAACGATTCTTCGCCGGATCCTACTCCGGTACCTGAAAAAAGTGTTCCAAAGGATAATACTCCTGATACTCCGGACAAACCTGACACGCCAAAAATTTTGCCGGGTGAAGTCGGAATACATATCGGCTCTGTTCCCTCGATGGGCCAAGAAGGCAATGTTTCTGGAACTGTCTCTGGAATCAATCCTTCGGAATACAAAGTCGTCATGTATATCAATGTGTCCGGCGCTTGGTGGATTAAACCTTACAATGGTGACTCCATCTCAATCGGTGGAAGTGGAAAATGGTCCGGTGATATGACGACTGGTGGAATCGATATATATGCAAGTAGTGTGACGGTTTATCTTCTGCCAAAAGCCGATGGTTTTCCGTCTCTTCTTGGAAGTTCTTCGCTTCCCGCAGGATTCAACAGATATCCTCACGATTCGAAACCTCGTTAGAAGTTAAAGCAAAAACCACCCTTAAGAAAGGTGGTTTTTCTTATTAAAAAAAAATTACTTTTATGAGATTAAATCCACATTAAAATGTAGCTATGATCTGTATTGACCAAAATGTTGATATCATTATAATCACAATATGGCAAACAAGTTTAATATTATTATATTTTTTATATTAATAATTGGAGTAATTACTTTAATATCTTTTAATTTAAGTGAAAATAATCGCCATATTGATTCTGGCAATATTGCATCCCAAAAAGAAAACACGGAACAAAAGATTTCGACAACATCTTCCCCACTTATCCCTTCTAAAAATATTCCCAAAACAACACCACAAAATACAAACACTGTTCCAAAATCAGATATAAAAATTAATTCCACAGAAACACCCACAAATTACGGCACTATTTTTCTTGAAGATTTTTCAACTCCATATTCTGTCTTAGAAGCTTCAAAAATAATTAACACGACTAGCCCTGGATGGTGGCTTGGCTCCGGTGGACACTTCTATAGTGCCGATGGTATTGGTAGGACGATACTTGGACCACTTGATACAGATGATCCTTGGCGAAAAGCTTTTGCTATTTCAAACCCAACTGATACAAATAACGGATATTATCCTCAAAATATTTTTCGTTTAGTTTTACTTAGACACCAGTGGTTAAACTTTCAGCAAGAATTAGATTTTAAAATAATTAAAGATAATCCAATTAATAGCCAAAATCGTAATGCCTCAAATGGACTTTTCTTTTTTAATCGTTTCCAAGATGAATACAATTTATACTATACAGGTATAAGAGTTGACGGTGCCGCTGTAATCAAAAAGAAAATTAAAGGTGTATATTACGATTTGTCATATAATCAGTTTTACAAAAACGGAACTTACGATCACGAAACAAATCCAAATTTGATTCCTGAACAAAAATGGTTTGGTCTTAGGAGTGAAATAAAAACCAATCAAGACAATACAGTAAACATTAAGCTTTTTATAGATAAAGACGGAAATGGTAACTGGACACTCGCAACCCAAGCCACCGACGATGGAAAAAGTTATGGAGGACAAGCATTTTTAGATGAAGGATACACAGGTATTCGTACAGACTTTATGGACGTTGAATTTGATAACTACAAAGTCACGGAAATTTTGTAAACTATATACTCCTTTCTCTCCTCTGTCTTTGCGAGGAGTGAAGCGACGCGGCAATCCATCCCCTTTTCTTTCTGTTGTCTTTGCGAGGAGTCTGCGACGCGGCAATCCATCCCCTCTGTCTCCTCCGTCTTTGCGAGGAATGAAATGACGAAGCAATCCAGTTTTTCCTTATACTATTTTTAAAAATGACTAGCTTAGAACGCCTATTAATTATAAAATATAATAATGACAAATGATGACTTGGGCTACAACAATATATTTGAAGAAGAAAGGAACAAACTTGGACTTGGTGATTTTTCAATTGCCCGTGTAATCTCTGAAGTCAAAGGTGCATACCAAATAAAAAATTCTGACGGAGAATATCGCGCAAAGGTAACCGGTAAACAGATATTTCAATCAAAATCTAGAGAAGACTACCCTGCCGTTGGTGACTGGGTCGCTGTAAACATTCTTGATAACGAGCTCGCTGTAATACAAGCTGTATTGCCAAGACAAACGATAATAAAAAGAAAATTCGGAGACAAAGACAAAGGTGGTAAAAAAGACCAAACTCAAATTATCGCAACAAATATTGATATTGCTTTCATTATTGAATCAGTAGATAGAGACTACAATTTAAACCGCTTTGAGAGATATTTTTCTATTCTAGAAAATGGCAAAGTATTACCTGCAATTATATTAAATAAAATTGATCTTCTTTCTTCAGAAGAATTAGTAAAAAAACTGGAGGAGATAAAAGATAGGTTTCCAGACATTGATATCATAACAAGCAGTATTGTAAATAATGACGGTCTAGATGATCTAAAAAAATACATAACTAAAGACAAAACATATTGTTTTCTTGGCTCATCTGGAGTTGGTAAATCTTCACTTATAAATAAACTTCTTGGTAACGACCAAATAAAAACTGGGGATGTAAGTTCGTACTCTGACCGTGGAAAACACACTACAACATCAAGACAAATGTATTTCTTAGAAAATGGCGCAATAGTAATAGATAATCCAGGAATACGAGAAGTAAGTATTGCTGACGGAAAAACCGGTGTTGAAATGATTTTTGATGATATTGTTGCCTTAGCAGAACAGTGTAAATTTGCTGACTGTACTCACACCCACGAACCAGGTTGTAAAGTTATTGAAGCTGTAAATGCAAAAACGATTGATGAGGAAAAATACCTAAACTACCTCAATCTCAAAAAAGAAGCCGAGTACAATGATATGGACAACAATGAAAAACGCGAAAAAGACCGCCAGTTTGGGAAGTTTTTAAAGAAGGCGAAGAAAGATATTAAAGAGTTTGATATATAGTATTTTTTTACACCAATTCCTCTACAAGATATTATTTGCACACTTTATCTCATTAATCCTCCAACCTTTTTCATTATTTAGCAAAACTGTTATTGAATCATTAAAAATGGATACCTCAGCTTCATTGGATAATTAAAAGTTTCAATTTCAGACATATTATATCTTATGTGAATTAAGATTTAAATTAAAAGTTTTATTAAGCCTCAGTTTTTCTATAAAATATCTATCATGACTCACCACAATAAGAGTGCCTTTATATTCTTTTAAACCGTTTTCTAGCTCTTCAATAGCTTCAAGGTCAAGATGGTTACTTGGTTCATCTAGAATAATACAATTTGGTTTTATTGCTATAAGCTCAGCAATTATCAAGCGAGAATATTCACCCGGACTAAGTAAAGAAATATGTTTTTTAATATCTTCTGTCGTAATTCTAAATCTATTAAGCAATTTTCTAGCCTCAGTTTCAGGCATCTTTGTTATTTCTAGGAATTCGTCTATCACCTTTTTATCTGATCTATCTGTCCATCTTTCCTGAGAAATATATCCAATAACAACATTATCTCCTTTTTCAATTATTCCAGAATCAGCTTTTATCTCTCCAATAATCATTTTTAATAAAGTAGTTTTTCCTGTCCCGTTATTTCCGATTATTTGTAACCTGTCACTATATTTAACAGAAAGATTTATTGGACCGATTTTTCTTTTACCAATTTTCTTTTCAAGATCTTTTATGTCAAAAACCTTAACGCTGCCGTTTTTATTATCAAAAGCTATTTTTAGAGGTAATTCATGTTTTGGTTTAATTATTTCACTTGAATTTTGTTCATACTTTTCAAGTTTATTTTTCATTACCTTAAGACGTTTACCCGCTTTTCCATCAGCACTCTTCCAGTGCACATTTACAGAATCATCTTCTTTTGCTTTTTTGCCTTTCTTTTTTGATTCTATGTTTTTAAGCCAATCAGATTTTAATTCTATATTAGCCGTAATTTTTTCTGTTTTTCCAATTTTGTCGTTATAGTCTTTCCATTGTCTTTCTATTTTTGCTTTTCTTTCCTCTGTATAATTTGAATAATTCCCTTCATAAATAGAAGATGATTTTGTAATAACATCTAACTCAACTATCTTTGTTACAATTCTATCCAAAAAAGCTCTATCGTGAGAGACTATGAAAAAAGATTTATTACTTTTATCAATAAAATTTTCAAGCATATTTAGTCCATCCATATCCAGATTATTTGTTGGTTCATCTAGAATAAACAAGTCGGCGTCAGATGACATTATTGGTAAAAGTATTTTTTTTGCTATTTCTCCACCACTAAGTTTTTCACCTTCTAAATGTATTTGTGGAAGATACTCAATTTTTAATTTTTTAGAATAAGAAACAACACCATTATCTTTTTCTATAATGTTTGCAATTATCTTTAATAGAGTACTTTTACCACTGCCGTTTTGACCCACTAATCCAACTTTTTCATTTTTTGATATGGTAAAAGATACATCTTTCAAGACTTCTATCAGGTCAAATTTTTTTGAAATATGACTACATGAGAATATTACCGACTGTTGATTTTTATTATGCATATCCAAAGATTCTGTTTGTTCATACTAAAAACTTTGTAGTATTTTAAATTTTTATACTAGCTACGCAAAATCCATTATCTCTCCAACTTAGTTTTCCCACACACAGCTGGGGGACTTGGAATCGAACCAAAATTCCACCCTTCAAAGGGGCGTGTCCGACCATTAGACGATCCCCCAGCTCTATGCACGAAATCTTATAATGTAGAATACTTCAAAAATGAGATTTTATCAAGACTTAGGTTATGCTATACTCATCTCAGAAAAATTACGTACAAATAGAAAGGAGGTTCAAATGATTGAGCGTGGTACCTGACAATTCCAGTATGGGTATACCATGCGTGAGACCAAACAGGTAAAATAAATTGGCAACTCACGTCCTCATGGGAACGTCTAACTGAGAACTACTATACATTGAGACCCTCATACTGGCGGGTATAGATATGTGACAAATAGTATTTCTTTGGGAATCGCTGTTGTCCCCCCAGATAGACCTAGCACAGGCTAACCATATAAAAGTGGTAAACAACAGTTCGCGAAAGCGAAGGTTGCTCACACCAACCGAGGGGAAGGATTAAGTTCTAAGTGTGAATGTGAAGCGGCGGGTCGTGCCAACGACCCGCCTTTTTTTCTGAAACTATCAACTGGATTGCTTCGCCTTGCTCGCAAAGACGGAAAAAACGTAACCGAGGAAAGACCTTTTTTTGTTGTAACCAAGGAGAAGCCTTCTTTAAGATCCAAGGCATTCACCTTGGTTTCTATCAAGAGAACTGGATTCCCGCCTACGCGGGAATGACAAAAGCATTAACCAATTATTTTTACTAACACAAGCTCAAGAGGCATTGCGGGAATATATGCTTTTTCTACCATATCAAAATATGACAACATTGTTTCAAGTGCGTTTGAATTTACTTTGGAATCTTTTTTGTCAGCAACACCTTTCAAGAAAGCAAAATCAGTGTCGGTCATTTGTTCAGCGATTATCTCTTCCCCACCCTTAAAATTTCTAAGTAAAAGCACAGTGCGCATTTTGTGCAAGATGAGTTTAAAATAAAGTGACATATCTATATTTGACTCTTCAGCACCTGATACGGACTTAAGTCCCAAGTTCAAATCACCTGTATCTATTGCTTTGATGAAATCATTTACAAGCTCTGTTTTTGGAGCTCCTGTAACAAGCAATACTTCTTCGGCAGATATTTTTTTGTCTTTTGATGACCCGATTATTTTCTGCAAAATTCCTTGTGTATCACGAAAAGACCCATCACCAAGTATTGCTATAAGATCTGCAGAAGAACTCTCTAAAGTAAAGCCTTCTTTTTTTGCAATAGAAAGAGCTACGTCTTTTAGAATCTTATGTGATGGTTTTTTGAATACAAAAGTCTGACATCTAGAGACTACAGTTTCTGGAACTTTGTTTAGTTCTGTTGTAGCAAGAATAAAGATAGCGTGTTTTGGTGGTTCTTCTAGGGTTTTAAGAAAAGCATTCCAAGCTCCCTTTGAAAGCATATGGGCTTCGTCTAAAATGTATACTTTATATTTTGATTCAAAAGGAAGTGTGTTTACAGATTCATTTAAAGCACGAATTTCATCTACACCATTGTTTGATGCAGCGTCTATTTCGTAAATATCATTTGAGGTTGTGCCGATTTCTCTTGCAAAAATTCTCGCAACGCTTGTCTTTCCTGTTCCACGTGATCCTGAAAAAATATATGAATGAGCAATATTACCAAGTTCGATAGAAGATTCTAATACTTTAATTATATGTTCTTGACCTAGAACTTCTTTAAATTTTTGTGGTCTATATTTTCTATATAAAACTGTTTCGCTCATAAGAGAGATTATATCATAGAGAAAAATAAGTATAAGGGGTTAGATCGGTATAAGTATAAAAATGGTCCCGTTCGCCTAAGCGAACGGGACCAACGACAGGGTATCTTGTACACGTATCCAATCACATCATAGATGGTGACTGGGGTTGAAGTCACAAGGAATCACGATCTTACACGTGTTTACACGCAGACCGAGATGATCACCTCCTCTCGTTGCAGTTCACGTTAATAGTGAACTGGAATTATGAAAGAATTTTTTGGGTGATCACTCCTTTTGTTAAGAACCATGGTTTCGGGTTTAGTAACGACTTGTGTTTACACACACATATCTACAATATCACCTCCCTCTAAATTGCCTATAAAAAGTATAATACTATAAAAAAACTATGCAAGATTTATTGAGTGAATTTTTAAGTTAGAATATAGAATTTTGAAAAAGACAAGAGACGGAAAAACTGGATTGCTTCGTCATTTCATTCCTCGCAAAGACAAGGAAAAAACTACTCCACCCAAGAATCTACAATTTTTTTTACTTCTAGAAAATTATCTGTTTCCATAAGTTTTATTCTCAATTCTTTTGCTTTTGGAAAATCATTAACATAAGCCTTAAAATGTTTTTTCATTACAGCAAAATTCTTATGTCTCTTTTCTGGATTAGAATTACCCATTATTTTTTCAAATAATTTTGTGTGTTCAACAAGGACTTTTAACTTATGAGCTACTGGAGCTTCCCCACTTTCTTTCAAGAGCCATGGCTTACCAAAAAAACCTCTACCTATCATCACTCCATCAAAGCCTGTGCACAAAGCCATCTCCTCACCTTCTTTTTTTGATTTTATATCGCCATTTGCTATCAAAACAACTTCTTTATCCAAAGTTCTAACATATTCAGATATCTCTTTTGCTATTTCCCAGTGAGCAGAAACTTTTGACATTTCTTTTCTTGTTCTTAAATGTATTGTAAGGGCAGATATATCTTCAGATAAAATTTCCTTTAACCATTCTTTGTAATCTATTTTGTTATAACCAATTCTTGTTTTTACAGATATTGGCAACTTGCCCGCCCCTCTCTTTGCAGATTTTAATATCTCTCTTGCGAGTTTTGGATTTTTTATTAAGCTTGCTCCTGCACCTTGTTTCTCAACTTTCTTATCAGGACACCCCATATTTATATCAATGCCATCAAAACCAAGCTTGGCTATAATCTTACAAGCTTTTTCTATATTTTCTGGTCTTGAGCCAAATATTTGTGCGATAATCGGTTTTTCTTTTTTTGAATATTCTAGATTTTTAATTAGATTTTTTTTGCCTTCTTTAGATGCAAGTCCGTCAGCAGAAACAAACTCTGTCCACATTACATCTGGCTTACCATACTTGGCTATCATAAGTCTAAATGGCTCATCTGTTACATCTGCCATTGGCGCAAGACAAAAAAGCGGGGTTTTATTGCTAAAACCTTTTGTTTTCATTATTTTTTTCCAAAAACCTTTTACCATAGATGGACATATTAGCACTCTTTTTAATTTTGACCAAATCGTATAATAATGTTATTATATACATATGCCAAAAGAAAAGAGCAAAACTGTAAAAATTCTACAAATTGGTGACCCTATTCTTGAACAGATTTCAGCGGAAGTTGATCCAAAGGATATAGGTTCTGCCAAAATAAAATCAATCATAAAAGATATGCAAATAGCTGTTAGATCACAAGCAGACGGTATTGCTATATCTGCCCCACAGATAGGACAGTTAGTAAAAATAGTTTTAATTTCAAATAAAGTATATGAGGTCTTAGGAGAAGATGCCGAAAAAGCTATATTGAAAAAAGATATTGTTTTTATAAACCCAAAGATTACAAAATATTCAAAAGAAAAAGCTTGGATAGAAGAAGGATGTCTCAGTGTTAGAAATATTTTTGGACGAGTTCAAAGACATAAAAAAGTCTCTATGGAGGCACTAGATGAAAGTGGTAAAAAAATATCACGAGGTTTCTCTGGTATACTTGCGCAAATAGTTCAGCATGAAAATGACCACTTAGATGGAATACTTTTTGTAAGCAAAGCAAAAGATCTACAAGAGGTGTTACCACAAGAAGAAGACGCACAAACTTTATAATTCTATATTTTCTTCGATACTCTACCTCGGTTAAATTTTTATATTCGTCTTTGCGAGAAATGAAATGACGAAGCAAACCAGGATTACTTAAGATGGATTGCTTCGCTTTGCTCGCAAAGACAGAAAAAATTAATACCACGCAAGCCCTGCATTGGGTAATTTATTCAATAGATACTATCGCTTTTTTCGTTATTTCCAGTTAAAATACTATCATGATCAATAACGATATAAAAATCGCTTTTTGGGGCAATTCTGACTTTTCATTATTTTGTTTAGAAGAAATGAAGAAAAAAGGTATTTTACCTAGTATTATTGTCACTTCTGAAGATAAACCTGTCGGCAGAAAAATGTTGCTCACCCCTACTCCAACAAAAAAATGGGCAGAAGAAAATAGTATAGAATACATAACGCCCAAGAGTTTAAAAAATGACGAATTTATTAAAAAGATTTCAGAATACAATCTTTTTATTGTTGCTTCTTATGGAAAAATAATTCCAAAAATTATAATAGATATTCCAGAATACCAAGTTCTAAATATTCATCCATCTCTTCTACCAAAATACCGTGGACCATCACCTCTTCAGGAACAAATATTAAATGATGAAAAAGAAATTGGAGTAACACTAATGCTCATTGATGAGCTAGTAGACCATGGACCAATAATAGCTCAGAAGAAAGTTGAACTTCAAGAAATGGTTGGTTTTTATGATTTAGAAAAAATTCTTGCAAAGGAAGGATCAGAACTCCTATCTTCAAAACTAAATGACTGGATTAAAGGCAAAATACAAGCACTACCACAAGACGACACCCTTGCTACTTTTACTAAAAAAATAGAGAAAGAAGATGGACTGATAGATATTACTTCTCAAGAAAAAAGACAAAACTATTTAAAGGTTTTAGCTTATGAAGCATGGCCTGTAGCTTATTTTGAAATAAAAAAAGGTAATCCGGAAAAAATATTTAAAGTTAAAATCAAGTCAGCCATCTGGAAAGACGGTGATATGCAAATACAAAAAGTCCTACCAGAAGGCAAAAAAGAGATGGATTATAAATCTTTTTTGAATGGATTAAGATAATATCTTATTTAATTAAAAAATCGCCCTCTGTGTTTTTTAAACGCAGAGGGCGATTTTTTAATTAATATTTTATATTGTCTGTCCCAACATCCATCGCTCTTTGAGCAAGCTCTAAGCTTATTCTATCTGCTCTCTTTGCCATAAACGAAAGAAAAAAAGTAAAAGAAATACAACCTATAACGAAAAAGGATAAAATTATCTTTCCTATATTATTTTTAATATAATATGACAACATCTACTAAATACCTTTTATAAGTTTCTTAACTTCAGCACCACCCTTCTTTGTAAGACTGTTCTTTTTCTTTTTAAAATCTGTAACAAGTCTATTGAGTTCTGCTTCCATGTCATCTATCGCCATATATAGATCTTCTTGTTCAGAAACTGCGCGCAAAACTTTACCACCAATATCTATATTTGCTTCAGCACGATACACATCTCCAGATTTATGTTTATTAGAAGTTTTTCCAAGCTCAACATAACACATTATGCTATCATCATCTTTATTTAGAAATTTTTCAACATGTACAAACTTCTTATCAAGGTAATCTCTTATCGCATCAGTAAGCTTCATACTAGTTGCTTTTATGTTTTTTTTCATAGAAATTATTTTTTATCGATACTAATGATTTTTGATGGAGAGTGATGACCGCTCACAATCCTAATGTCTCCATTATACACCTTTAAATAATCTCGCAAAAGCTCTATCACTTTTTTATTTGCCATTCCCTCTTCTGGTTTTGTTTTAACAGACACAGAAAAAGTGTCCTCTGACATTTTTATCACGCTATCTTTTTTTGCTTTTGTTTTTACTTTGACCTTTATATACATATTATGATTCTTCTAGTTAATTATATCATTAAAAAAGAAAGACCCCAGATTAAACTGGGGTCAAAAAATAATTCATTTAGATACAGACGAAGATTGAGGTTTCGCCTTGTTTTCTGTCCTCATCATAAGAACAGTGCCAAAAATGGCGACAATAATCACAATAATCCAAAGGACAAAAAAGCACTTGGGTACTTCAACTAAGACTTTTGGTGAATCTGCCATAGCTTTTCCCTCCTTTTAAAAGACGTTTCTTTGTATTATCCAATAATTATATTATTCTCATTTATCAAATTAGTCAATTATTTGTAAAGAATATGAAAAGGCCCGGCAATAAATTGCCGGGCCTATCTGCACACCTTTAGTAACAGAAACGAACATGTCCATCTCCGTCCACACGGACGGCACGAGAACGCGAAGCCTTGGAGATGGTGACATCTTGCTTCGTCATCACCTTTTCGGGCTGAACCATCATCATAACGGGAGTAACATCCCTCAGCACTTCGTGAATGTTGTGAAGTGCATCGGTGATCTCCTTACGGAACACACCGCGGACGCGCGACCAGAAGCGACGCCGGTTAAAGGTATTGCTGTCACATTCCATTGAAGTGGAAGCAACGACCTTGTTCAGAAACTTGATTCGATTGGCATCAACCTTCCGCGGCTTCTCGAACTTGGCTCGACGCTTCCGCGACATCGGCTTGACGACCAAGACCAGATCTTCCCCCAACGTCAACCCCACATTTCCAGTGCGCATAATTTCACCTTTCTTAGTTATTGCGCTACTCAACCTCTAATATAATAATAGCACCTTTTAATGTAAAAGTCAATAGATATAATTAAGACAAAAAAAATGGCTCAATATATTGCTATATTGAGCCATAAAACTATCTAATTGGGACCCATTCAAGCGTAGACTTAGGGTTTGTCCTCGCCGGAATTATTTCCACATTTTCATGCAAATCCACATATAGGATGCGCATATAGTACACGGTAGGTATCCCTGGAAAGGTTTGAGATTCCTTCTGAACGATCTTTATCTTCTCCTGCGGTGGAACTGGGACGGAAATCGTATAATTTTGAGGACGAACTGATAACTCACTGTACATTGCGATTTCAGTGATAGCAACATCGTTCCACGGCGCGGGATTTCGAGCAACGAGGGAAACATCCAATTGTCTATTCTGAATATTTCCGCTTGCGAATACCCTATTTACTTCAACAAGTCTAAAAAGTTTCCCCTTTTCATCAACATTGCGAACAATGAGACCGAGTACGTTGACAATACGAGTAGCCACACCATCGCTAAAGACAAGATAACACTCCCCACATTCCCATTGAACCGCCAACTTTTCCAAGAGAGGCATCAAAGATTTCCCCCAAAGATTAAGTAGCGGGCCACACGAAGACCGCATCAAAGGCCGCATCTTTTCGATCATATCCATTATATAACCCTCCAATATTTTAAAAGTTCCCTTCTAAATATATAGTACATGAAGATTTGATGAATGTCAAAGGCCGCCCACTTTTTGGTGGGCGGCCTTTAAACCTCTATTATTTCTTTAACTTATCTTTGACTGCTGCTTGCGCTGCTGCAAGTCTTGCAATCGGAACTCTAAAAGGTGAACAAGATACATAAGTGAATCCTTCTCTATGACAGAATTCAACAGTTCTTGGCTCTCCTCCGTGTTCTCCACAAATACCAACTTTCAAATCTTTCTTAGCAGTTCTTCCTTTCTTGATAGCGATTCTTATGAACTCACCAATTCCCTCTTGATCTAAAACTTCAAATGGATCAAATTCATAAATGCTCTGAGCGACATATTCCTTTAGGAATTTGCCTGCATCATCACGTGATAGTCCTGCACCCATCTGTGTAAGATCGTTTGTTCCGAATGAGAAGAATTCAGCACCATTATCTACTATCTTATCTGCGATAACAGCAGCTCTTGGAACTTCAATCATAGTACCGATCTTGTATTCCATCTTTATTTTTGCTTCTTTAAGCTTTGCGTCTGCAACTCTTACAACAGAATCTTTCAAAATTGAGAATTCTTTTGTTGTTGCTACAAGTGGAATCATTATCTCAGGAACAACTTTATGTTTCTTTCCACAAACTGGGCATTTCTTTGTTACAGCAATTGCTGCTTCAATAACAGCTTCAGTCTGCATGTCGTATATCTCAGGGAAAGTGATAGCCAATCTACAACCACGGTGTCCAAGCATTGGGTTAAACTCGTGAAGATCTTCTATCTTTGCTCTTATAACTTCCTCAGAAACTTTCATCTCTTTAGCAAGTTCTTTAATATCCTTATCTTCCTTTGGAAGGAATTCATGTAGGGGTGGGTCTAAATATCTAACTGTAACTGGGAATCCTGACATCGTATGGAATAACTTTATAAAGTCTTCTCTCTGATAAGGCAAAAGTTTTGCCAAAGCTTTCTTTCTTGCTTCAACATCATTTGAAAGAATCATTTCTCTAACCGCTTTAATTCTCTCTCCTTCGAAGAACATATGTTCTGTTCTACAAAGTCCTATACCTTCTGCTCCGAAACCTCTTGCAACAGTTGCATCAGTTGGAGTATCTGCGTTTGTTCTAACTCCAATCTTTCTAAATGAATCTGCCCATGACATAAGTATTCCGAAATCTCCAGAAAGTTTTGGATCTTGAACAGCAAGCTTACCTGCATATACTTTACCAAGAGCTCCATCAAGAGTGATGAATTCTCCTTCTTTCAAAACAATACCCTTATCTTTTATTGTAAGAGTCTTTGCTTTTTCATTGATCAAAATATCTGCACATCCTGCAACACAACATGTTCCCATGCCTCGAGCTACAACAGCAGCGTGTGATGTCATACCACCTCTTGCGGTAAGAATACCTTTTGCACTGTGCATTCCATCAATGTCTTCTGGTGAAGTTTCTGTTCTAACCAAGATAACAGCTAAACCTTTCTTTGTTTTTTCAAATGCATCTGATGCTGTGAAAACAATTTCTCCTACAGCTGCTCCTGGAGATGCTGGAAGACCGACAGCAATGACTTCTGCCTTAGCTTGTGCGATAGGATCAAGCTGTTTGTGTAGAAGCTGATTGAGCTGATTTGGATCAATTCTAAGTATTGCTTGTTCTTTTGTGATAAGTTTCTCCTTGACCATATCGACAGCAACTTTTACTGCAGCTGCGGTTGTTCTCTTTCCGTTTCTTGCTTGAAGAATATAAAGTTTGCCTGATTGGATAGTAAATTCCATATCTTGCATATCTTTATAGTGCTTCTCAACTCTATTACAGATAGTAACAAGTTCTTTATATAACTTTGGATCTTGCTTCTGAAGCGCAGAAACTGGAAGTGGTGTTCGGATACCCGCAACAACATCTTCTCCTTGTGCGTTCATTAAGTATTCTCCGTAGAACTTTGCTTCTCCTGTTGAAGGGTTTCTTGTAAAACAAACTCCTGTTCCAGAATCATCACCCAAGTTTCCGAAGACCATCGCCTGAATGTTTACAGCTGTTCCGATAAGACCTTTGATGTTATTTATTTCTCTATATCTAATAGCTCTGTAGTTGTTCCATGAATTGAAAACAGCTCTTGTTGAAAGTTCGAGTTGTTTCTTAGGATCTTGAGGAAATTCTGCCTTTGTAACTTCTTTAACCTTAGCTTTGTATTTCGTGACAATCTCCTTTAGATCTTCTGCTGTGAGATCAGTGTCGATTTTTGCACCCTTTGTATCTTTTACAGATTCCAAAATGTGTTCAAAGTCTGAATGTTCCATTTCTAGAACAACGCTTCCAAACATTTGAATAAGTCTTCTGTACGAATCCCAAGCAAATCTTTCATTGCCTGTTTTTGTTGCAAGGCCTACAACTGACTTATCATTTAATCCAAGGTTTAGAATTGTATCCATCATTCCAGGCATTGAAGCTGCTGCTCCTGAACGAACTGAAACAAGAAGTGGATCTATTGCATCTCCCAATTTCTTTCCCATTTTCTTTTCAAGGTCTGCAAGTTTTGAATCTATTTGTTTTGAAACCTCTGTTGGAAGTTTCTTTCCTGAATCATAATAAAGCTGACAGACTTCTGTCGTTATTGTAAAACCTGGTGGAACATTAATACCCAAACTCTTCATCTCAGCGAGGTTTGCTCCCTTTCCTCCCAAGATAGCTTTCATATCTTTATTACCTTCTTCAAAGGCATAAACATATTTTTTATTCTTTGCTGCCATATATAAATTAATTATTGATAAAAAATAAAAATAAAAAAAAGGTCGACCCTTTTAAAATTTTTCCTCAAATTTCATTAGTATTTATAACAAAATTGAACCCTGAAATCAAACATTCTCATTACTAAATATTAAAAAACCCCCTCTAGCAAGAGGGGGTATAAAACAAAAACCATTAGAAAGAGATCACTTTGAGCCTTCTTCCATGAACGCTTGAATTTTCATTAATAAGAGTGATCTGATCATAATTACTAGGAACGATTAGATCCTTGTGGACTGAAGTATTAAGAAGTTCCAGTGAACCACGAAGTGTCACTAAAGATAAATCAAGACTGCCCTGAAAGACCATATCTGAAAACGTCAGAAATCCAACAATCTCAACTTCTGGCAAACGCAAGCTATTCATTCGATTTTTTCCACAAAAACCATCGAAAAGCACGTTCCCAATAATCGGCAGACCATTGGCACAGAGGTCATTGTGTTCATAAATTAGTCTAACGAAATCCTCGGCTTTGCAAAAAATAGTGTGCACTGATGATGTACAAGAAATTTGTCTTGCAGCATCAAGTCCACGAACACGATCTTCCGCCGTCATAACATGAGCGAGATTAAGCATTGTCTTCTCCTTTTTTAGGGTTTATACAAACCAAACGTAAATAAGCAAAGATAATCACATAAGACAGATTGCCACAAAGGTCTTGCATTATGAGAACCAAAAGATGTAATTGAAGGAGTCGTAAAAAACTGAACAAATTTTGCAACTATCATTTTTTTCCTTTCTATTTTATTTTAGAATAACAACATCTATATTTAAATTAACACCAACAAAGATATATGTCAAAAGCTTTTTAAGCTAGAGACAAAACGACAAAAGATTAATTCTTCATGACTTTTATCATTGACTTAAATTTTACGATTGAGAAAATTGTGTTAGAGACTTAAAAAAGTTTATTAATTTAAGCTTGTGTGTTTTTATCAACCTAGTTTTTAAATAAAAAATACAATGTTTATTGATAGAAATGATGCAGGTATACAACTTGCGATGATGCTTAGTGAATATAGAAAATCTGGAGCTGTTATTGTTGCTATACCTCGTGGTGGAGTGATTATTGGATATAAAGTTGCCCATTATTTAAAGTTACCGCTAGAAATAATAAATATAAGAAAGATAGGACACCCAGATTTTAAAGAATATGCGATCGGAGCAGTTTCGGATATTGGCAGGTATATACTAAACAAAAAAGAAAAATCAATAAACGCACTATGGCTAGCAGATGAAATAGAAAAAGAAAAAAACGAAGCAATCAGAAGAAAAAAAATATATCTAGGTAATCATAAAGAAAAATCAATCACAGGAAAGACTGTAATAATTGTCGATGATGGTGTTGCTACCGGACTATCTCTCATACTTGCAATAAATGAAATCAGAGAAATGAAACCAAAAGAAATTGTAGTTGCAGTTCCTGTGATTCCGAAAGAAATATTATCCATAATAAATAAAATTTCTGACAGCGTAGTTTTTGTTGAAAAAGCAGATATCTTTTTAGGTTCGATTGGAAATTATTATAATATTTTTGATCAAGTTAGTGATGAATATGTCGTAAAAACACTTTTAAAAATATGGAAAATAAAATAATAACTAGAAATTTTAAGAGAAAGGCAAAAAAGGGCGGATATGTTGGTAATGAAATGTGGACAGCTCACAGACTTGAAGGAGTTGTAAAAAATAAAGCGATAAAACCCATAAAAAAGAAAAAACAAATAAAAGCAAAAGCAAAGCCTATAGATAAAGGTCATAATCCAAACAAATTTTCTAAAAAACCAAAAAAAGAAGAAAATTTAGAAAATTAAATAGAAAAGTTATTTTTTACTGTTACTACTTATTAATATCTACCGTATTATAATTTTCCATTTGTCTTTGCTGACCAGATGAATTTGGAAGAAAAATATAAATCAATAATATTACAAGAGCAACAACAACCACTAAAATTACGGCTTTATTATTATCATTCATAATATGATTTGATTAATCAAATGAAATAATTTTGATTATTAAATTAGTAACACAAGAACTCTATTTTTCAATAATCTTTTTGAATTTTTTATCAACCGATTTCCAATCTAGATTTTTAAAGAAGGTTTCAATGTAACTTTTCTTATCTGTAGCAAAATCAATGAAATATGCATGTTCATACATATCCATAACCAATATCGGCGCTACCCCTAAAACACCATAAGTATTGTGAGAGTCCAATATATAATTTTTTAAATGACCATCATTAAAGTCATATCCCAAAACAACCCATCCACGACTACAAAGTCCAAGTGCTCTAAAATTCTCCAGCCATTTTTCATAAGAATCAAAATCTTTTTCAATAGCTTTTTCTATATCACCAGTAGCTCTTCCACCATTACCACCAAGTATATCAAAATATGCTTCGTGTAAAATAACAGCGTTAGAAACAAAACTTTCTTCCACTTTTAATTCTCTAAGTTCTGAAAAAGAAGCGTTAGCTAAAGTTTTATCTACGAGCTTTAGCTTGTCCTGAATTTCTTGCCACTTTTTTACATACCCTTGATAAAGATTCTTGTAATGAGCGTCAAGCGTCTGCTGTGAAATCCCATCCAATTCTTTATAACCTATTTCTTTTATATCACTATATTTTTTCATTAAATAATATGATTAGCTTATAATCTATCTAACAATTATACTCCGCCAGGATTGTTTTACATATTACAGGTAGGGGTTAAATTCTCCATTACAAAAACACCGCCGGCAAGTAATCTTGCCGGCGGTGTTTTTTTTTGATAAAAATTAGTTAACAAAAGTTAAAGCAACTCCTGTCTGGTTAGCACGTCCTGTTCTACCAATTCTATGAACATAATCTTCATATGTCGCTGGAACATCATAGTTGATAACGTGAGTAACATTTGGGATATCAAGACCTCTCGCAGCAACGTCCGTCGCTACTAAAATTTGGCTTCTATTTTCTTTAAATGCTTTTAGCGCATTTTGTCTTTGTGTTTGTCTTTTGTCACCGTGAATAGATTCAGCTTTAAATCCATCTTTAATCAAAACCTTACAAAGTCTTTCTACTCCATGTTTTGTTCTGCCGAATATAAGAACTTTTGAAAATTCTCTTTTCGCGAGTAAACATTTTAAAGATTCTACCTTATCTTCACCGGGTGCTACACGAACAATATCTTGTTCAACATTACGAGCTGTCTCACCTGTTTTTACAGAAACCTTTTCTGGATTCTTTAAAAATTCTTTTATAAACTTATCTATTTCACTTGTAATAGTTGCTGAAAAGAAAAGTGTCTGGCGATTTGGTGCCATTTTTGTCATCAAGAATCTCATATCATTTATGAATCCCATATCAAGCATACGATCTGCTTCATCAAGAACGATTGTTCTAAATTCAGACAAACGAATATTTCCACGATTAACCAAATCTTTCAATCTTCCTGGAGTACCTATAACGATATTGTGAGGACGTCTTAAATCATTTAACTGACTAAAAATACTCGCACCTCCAACACAACAAGCAGAAAATACTTTTAGTATTCCACGAAAACCCATAAATTCTTGATTTATCTGAATTGCTAATTCTCTAGTTGGCACGATTATTAAAACTTTCTCATGAGGATGATTACAAATCTTATCCAATAGTGGAATAAGAAAGGCCGCGGTTTTACCGGTTCCTGTATTTGCGATACCAACAACATCACGTCCTGCCAATACAAAAGGCATTGCAATGTCCTGAATAGGAGTTGGATTCACATAACCCTTTTTAGTAATATTTTCTTTTAAAGTCGGATTGATTTTAAAATCTGCAAATTTGTGCACAGGAATATACGGAGCAGATTCTATTATAGGATCAGCTTTACATATAAAACGTGAGTGATGAATTGTACTTTCACCTCCAAAACGGCCCTTTGATTTTTGACCGCCTCCACCACGATAATTACTTCTTTTTTGTCCACCAAAAGAGGACTTACCGAAGTTTGAACTTCGATTATTATTTTTTCTAAACATAAATATTTTCTCCAGTCTTTATTGTAATTAAAAGTAAGGCGGACTAGACATCCCCTCAGTTTCCATAAAGACTATCAAAAGATAGAGCATTAAATACAGGCGCCTAAAGCGCGAGAAAACCAATGAGAACAAACTTACCTACCTATTGTAGCATTGTTCATTATTTTTGTCAATATATTTAGATTAATATGGCTAGTTCATTATACAGATGATATAATAAAGAGATGAATGAAGAACTAATAAAAAAAATAGAAGTGCAAGAAGAAAAAATAGATAAAATTTATCAATCAGTAGAAAAAACAAGAAAATATTTTCAGTGGACTCTTATTATCACTGTGGCAGTAGTTGTACTACCTCTAATTGCCCTATTCTTCATACTTCCATCTGTAATAAGCACTTATACAAGCGCACTAAGTGGCCTAAATTTTTAATTTAAAAAACAAAAAAAAGACATCTATTTTTTAGTAGATGTCTTTTTTTATTTGATTTGATTGCAACAAAGTCAAAAACAATTAAACAATCATAAATTCAATATTTCATTGACCAGTTATAAAAGTTTGAGGCATTGTTACTGACACATTACCCGCATCATCTATTGATTCAATAACATAATAATAAACAGTTACCGGTTGTAAGTTTTGTAAAGTTAAAGACTTTGCTGTACCAAAGACTGAATCAACCATCATAGCACCTGAGATTGTTGGTTCAGTTTTAGCTTGGGTAGATTCAAGCATTGATATTGCCTTGTTATCATAAAAGAGTTTACTTCTAGTATTCTCATTTGTGTTCCAAGATATATATGCAGTTCTACCAGAAACTACACTTTTTGCTCCAGAAATATATGGTGCACTTACATCAATATTTTTACCTGAGTCTATAAGACTGTTGAGAGCAATAAGAGTTTGAGATCCTACTCTACCTACTGGTGATAATCCATAACCAATCTGGAATTGAGAAACAGCATCTCTTGTTAATGAACCATAATAACCAGTTACTAATGCTTGTGGATAAACATTATAATTGCTAGCTAAGAATGTCTGAAGGTTTGTTACTTCTGTTCCACGCGCACCAAAATTAAGTTGGGTGTTTAAGTGGGTGAAAGCAAAAGCATTGTCTAAAGGTCCGACAAAGAAAGCAAGAGCTAACATGAGTGGAGCAATAGACCATAATATTTTATTTTTCATATTTTTAATATTTAATAATTGATTAATATTTCGACCTTTATATTTTTCTTACCTTGGAGAACATACACATACTCAAAGATTATTCTTGTCATATGTTATTTCTCCATTAAATAATACAATTACGAGGGTTAATACAAGATTAAAAAACAAACATTAAAAAAGCCCGAGTTTCCTCGAGCTTAAATTGTTTTAATTTAATATGAACTTATTTTAAAAGTTTACTGACAGACGCGCACCATTTGATACACGAATCAGCACTCAAAATATAAGAAATATTATTATCTTGTCCGACTTTTGCAACCACTTCAACCTCAGTAGGTAAAGCAGCTTCAATTTTACGGCGAATTTTCGCAGTTAGCCTTTTACAAGGCAAAGAACTTCTGAAAAGATTATCTACACGTATAGGGTGATCATTGCCTTCAATAAGGACAAAGAGCGTCAAACTGGAACTCTGATCTTGAACAACCAGTGTTCCATTTCCTCCACCCAATACCAGTTTCTGACGATAATATTTTTCACCCTCGTTGTATTGACCTTTTTTAATACCACTCACGTGACGAATATTAGGCCAGCGATAATTAATACCCAAAACCTTAACCACAATCTTCTCTTCCTTTACCATTTTAATCTCCTTTATAAAGGATTTTATATCCCATTAAGACCAACCTTTTCTGAAGTTGTAATCATAAGATATCTAAATGATAGATTACAATATAATGTATTATTAGTCAATCCACTATATTTATTATAAGTGTCGAGAATTATCCGCAGCACATCTTAGGGGATGAATAAACACTTACGATAAGAATAAAAAAATCCCCGTTAGGATTTCTCCTAACGGGGATACGCTCACAATTTTTTACCGATAGACTTCAGTATAGGAACATCCAGCAATTTCAGCGGGGATATCTTCACTTCCCTGAAGTTGCGGAATTTTCGTTTTTTTCGGAACGACGTAAACGCGGAATATTTTGGCATCCGCATCACCAACTTCCGTGGTCAACCAGATATCCCAGTGACCACGAGATCCTAAGGCGACCTCGCTGTAAGGGTGAGGTTTAACCCACCACTTGCCACTGCGCTTGAGATACACCGCCACATTGAAATCAATGGGGCTAAGAGTAATCATTCCCGAAACGTTACCGTCGCGACCCTTGAGAGGATATTTCTCGAGCACAATAAACGGACTCGAGACAATAACACCATGAAGATCTGCGACATTGTTGGTCGACGGCGACGAATTGTCGTCACCATCCCCACCCTTTTCGCAACCTGAAATCCCCAGCATTACCGCCAAGACAGCCAAACACGACACACCTTTAAACCAACTCTTCATCTCTGATCCTCCCTTACTCCTTTATGATATTAAGAACTCGTACCAGCGGTAAGATTAATATAAATCTATCAATATGTCAATGTAATAGAAAAAGCACACAACCTTTTGGTGTGTGCTTTAAAAGCGGAAATTAACCAACAACGACAGGTTTTTCTTCTTTAAAACCGATAGACTTTATCAGGCGACCAAGTGCAGCATTTTCCATACATTGAGGATGAACAGGAGTATCAGTATTCAATACCTTTACTTTTTCGTCTGTCCGTTTACACATACAACAAGTCTTATGTCCATTTGCCATTTTCTTTCTCCTTTCTTTCAAAACAGTATCACGAACACATAAAAAATCAAATCAGTTTTTCACCTCTGGAGAACATACCCCATTATAAAAATCTTTATTTGACAAAACATACTTTTTAAGCTAGAATAAAAAAAGACCCAGATTAAATATAGTTAGTTGAAAAATAAGGAGTAATAAGTGAAAAAGAAAAAGTTAGTCGTATTTACTGGTGAGTTTGATCTCACCAAGAATATTGGCGGTATTTGCTTCAAAAAATGTGGAGAGTTCGTTCTCCATGAAGACCATATGCGAGTGCATATCTGTCGCACAAATAGCACAGACAGACACGTTGTTTACGCACATGTTGTTGATGACAAAGTTGTTTATATTGGAGAGTCCTCAGACACCCTTCGCAACAGACTGCGGTTGTATCTAACTCACTCGGGTTCAACGAATGTCCGAGTGAGAAAGCATATCCGAGAGGAACTGCAAAAAGGAAAAAAAGCGGAAACGTATTATTATAAACCGGAAACCATTATGATCGAAGGAGTTCTCTCTGTAAATCCATATGTTGGGATTGAACAAGCTTTGATACGTATGATGGACAAGACATTGAATATAAAAGACGTCGCTTAATTTTTCTAACTATCCACCCCACAACCATATCTTAAAAAATATAGCTGTGGGGTTTTTCTTTTGTCCAAAAAAAAGAACGTGTGTTTAATATTAAAATTTAATTTTTTGTCATTCCCGCGAAGGCGGGAATCCAGAACTAATCCAATACTGGATCCCAGATCAAGTCTGGGATAACAGAGCAGAAAAATAAAGAACCTCGCACCAAAAGGTGACGAGGTATTTGGTGCGAATCAGGGTGTTCTTTGTTGCAGAAGTGCAAGCTCCGCTTGCTCAAAAAAACATGTGTCCATTCATCCCCGTAGCAGAGCTACGGGGTATTCTGAACACTTACAATAAATTATTTAAAAACATTTTTTAAATTAAAAAAAGAACGTGTGTTTAATTTAAAACACACGCTCAAGTCGGCTAACTTCCCTATTTATTTTTAATCTACGGTTTCAACTGAATAGCTCGTGAGATAACCTTCGCTCCATGCTTCAATAAGCAGTCTTTGCATATACAAGCCTTTGACAAGGCTTGCTTGGGCACAAGATCAAATACAGCACGTGGAATACTCAAGTTGTGACACCAACAGAAGTTATGATCTTGACCACCACAGTGATGCTCACATTCGTTTCTACGGCCACACAGAGGACAGACACCTTGATCAATCTCATCTCTTTTTTGCAACGGCATATTAAAACTCCTTTTTAAATTTTACAAATCTTCTTACAGCTTATATTAAATACCCAAAAAATACAAAGGTTTAATAGACGTGTGTGATTTAATTATTATTTAAGTATCTACCTGCAACACTTAGTGCAAATGAAGGCAATATAACAAACACCGTCACAAACAAAAATTTAATCAGTGTTTGGCTTAAATTAGAATCTGGCTTGTCTGGTCCAGAACCAATCAAAACAACCAAAATCCCTGCTATTCCAAAAGCTATAGATGAATAAATAAAAACCTGTGTAGCTATTTTTTGCATATAGCTATTATAACAGTTTTAATGATTACTATCATCCTATTAGGTTTTTGAAATTAAGATTAATACTTAAAATTATATAAAAAATACAAATAAAAAAGACCCCGCACTTTGAAAGTTTGGGGTCCTTTCAAAACGCGAGGTCGTATTACTTATTCTTCATCTTCATCCAAGCTAGCTTCTTTTCCATACTGCCGATGGGGTCCTTGACCGCCTCAATAAAGAGGACTCCGATTCCGGCCGGCAATAAGGCATCTCTGATAACCAGATCTTCGAGCCAGTTTTCGCGAGCTTCAATTGCCGTACTCCAAATTCTTCCATCGTTCGTCACGTTCCAGTAGCACGTCACCGACTCCCCACTGACGTAGGGCGTGATGAATGGATACTCCCTGAGGAGATCATCTGTCGTCATAGGCTTCTGCTCGAGGCCCTCCAGGATGTTATTGATAACCTCCAAAAGCTCCCGGGCTTGATGCCAACCCCACGTATTGGGTGATCCATTGAATCGTGAAAAAACGAACTTCCACACCGTCGGTACCATCTTCACCAATCTCTGTTCCTTCTTCATCTCTTTCTCCTTACCACTGTTTAGTGGCTGCTTAGGATTTTTTCGTACGGTCAAGTTATTTGGCCGTATCTTTCAAAGCACAAAATAATGCCCTAAAAGATACAGCCAAATCTAGATGTATTTAAAAGAACCAATACTATTACAAGTATAGCATATTAGAAGATAAAAGTCAAGGCACATAATATACACACACATTTG
>CAZIID010000008.1:0-18513 GCA_964539415.1 uncultured Candidatus Saccharibacteria bacterium
ATGCAATAACATCATCACGTCTGTTATCGGCATAGTCCAGATCAATATCGTGAGCGGAAGGTCTTTCTGGGTTTAAGAATCTTTCAAATGGAAGTTTATATTCTAGTGGGTCAACGTTAGTGATTTTTGTAACGTAAGTTACAAGTGATCCAGCAACAGACCCTCTGATGTTTGTATAAATACCGTTTTCGTGTGCGAAACGTAAAAGGTCAGACACAACAAGAAAATATTGTGGGTAACCTTTATCTTTTATAACTTTCAATTCATACTCTAGTCTATCTATAACCTCCTTGCTATGTGGAAGTCCTCTTTTGTCAATTCCTTCATACGCAAGTTTCTTTAATTCATCATCGTATGACAAACCGCTTTCAACTATATAAGTTGGGAATTTCCATTTAGCAAGTTCAATATCAAATTTACACATGTCTGCAATTTTTTCATTGTTTGCTAAAGCCTCTGGAGCGTCTTTGAAATATTCATTTGCCTTTTCCTGTGAAATAAAAGAAAAGTCTTCTTCCTCGTCATCTTCGGAATTTTTTTCTGAAAAATCAGAATGACTATTAACCTGTAAGAGGGTATCACGAGCTTTTCTATCTTCTGGTTTTAGATAATAGACATCATGGCAGGCAACGAGATTGGTATTTGTTTCTTTACCAACTCTAATTATTTCATCTTTTAGAAAAGCTTGTCCTTCTATTTCTGGATGGTTTGTAATTTCCAAAAAGAAATTGTCTTGGCCGTAAATTTCTTTAAACCATTTTAATGTCGAATTTATTTTTTCGGTATCTTTGAGTTTAATTGCGTTACTCAATTGCCCACTAAACTGAGGCATAATACAAACAAGTCCTTCTTTGTATTTTTCTATAAGTTCACGGTCTATTCTTGGTTTATAATAAAAACCTTCTAGGTGTGAAAAAGTTACAAGCTTAATGAGATTTTTATAGCCAATCTCATCTTTTGCTAAAAGAACAAGCCTGGTCCTTCTTGAGTCCACTCCTCCAACTTTGTCATTTCTTGTTCTTGCAGAAACATAAAAATCCACACCAATTATCGGTTTGATCTCATTTTTCTTGCAAGCTTTTAGAAATTCAATAGCACCATAAAGATTACCATTGTCAGTCAGGGCAAGGGAAGTCATGCCATCTTTTTTGGCAGCTTTAACAAGATCTGGTATTTGTGGTAAGGCAGACAAAAGGGAATAATGTGAATGTGTATGTAGGTGTGTAAATTTATATGCCATTAAAGTCTATTATACTAGTAAATTTTAAAAACAAGAATTGACACGATACCCAAGTAATTTTATTAATTTACCAAGGTCCAACCTTGGTAAATTTAAAGTATGTTATAATATGTTTATGAATAGAAAAATAGTTTTCTCAGAAGGTGAATTTTATCATCTGTATGGGCGTGGAGTAGAAAAAAGAAAAATATTTTTAGATGCAAATGATTACAAAAGGTTTATCTCTCTTTTATACTATTGTAATAATTCTGATACTGTTGTGATTAGAGATGTTATTAAAAAAGATTCATTATTTGATTCTTATATTTTAGATAGAGACACCATTATTAATATTGGGGCTTATTGTCTGATGTCTAATCATTTTCATATCTTAGTAAAAGAGAAAACAGATAAGGGTATAAGTAAATTCATGCAGAAATTATTAACTGCCTATACTATGTATTTTAATAAAAAATACGAAAGAGTTGGGCCGTTGTTCTGTGGGAAGTTTCAAGCACAACATGCAGATAGTGACGAGTATTTAAAATATCTTTATTCTTATATTCATTTAAATCCGCTTAAGATTTTTCAATCTTCATGGAAAGATATTGGTATTAACAATACAAAAAAAGCAGAATCTTTTTTGTGTAATTATAAGTATTCCAGTTATATAGATTATATAGGGACAAAGAGAGGGGAGAACAATATATTAGATAATAAAGTTTTTCCCGAATATTTTGAAAGTTGTGATTTTTATAAAACAGTGGAAGATGCCATGGAATATTATAACACATACCATCCAATACCAAGGTTGGACTTTGGCAAGTAAGTTATCCACACTTCATTTGATATATATATATATATATATATTGTTATAATACATATATTATTTAAATAACTAATAGATCAATGAACAAATTTAAAATTATACTTTCATATACTCTCGGAGCTCTCCTCGTCTTTTCTTTCGTAGCGCTAGCAGGAACTCTTACACCAGGAGGTAGCACTTCTACTGCCACAATGGTTACTCTCTCTGACATATACTCCAAAATACAAAACATAAACTATTCAGCCACATCTTCAGACCACACTGTATCAACTACATCATCACCTACAGGAACATTCTCTACTCTAGCTGAAATATATGATGCATTAGACGACCTAACATACACAGCATCTAATATTGCAACTGGTACTTCTATTATGGGTATAACAGGAAATATCTCAGTACCACCAGTAGACAAAGTAGAAGATGGGTACTTCTATGGTCCTAATAATACTCTTGAGGGAACTTTGCCTGCAGGAGGTGCTACGCTTGAATGGACTGCTGATTTAGGATTTGGTGATACCTACGAGAATGCTGTTTATTTAGCGTCACACCTTGAGGCTGATGGCGTGACTGTTTCTGAAACTGTGCAAAATATTTGGAGAATACCAACTATTGCAGAATTATATAAAGCATTTGGGGATACTTATTTTCCCGGTGGGACTGGGTTGCCCGGTGGCTTTGTTGGTGATGGTTTCTATTGGTCATCAACTCCTCAACTACCTAACTGGCAATGGGTTTGTGGAAATTTAAGCGGTGTTATAAATTGTACTTATGACTTTCCTATTGCTGGGTATGCTTTAAGATGTGTAAAAATATAAGATAAATTTATATACATAAAAAAGCACCCTTGCGTGGAGGGTGCTTTTTTTATGTAAAATATACTACGCCCAATAATATATTTATTGTTTTATGCCCGCAAGATAAATAATTGAGTCAATATCTACAAACGGGCCGGGGCAGATTTTGTCTGCTCTGATTTCATTAGTCGACTTATATTTGATGTTATTTTTACCAAAATATCTTATACTTGAATTGTGAAATCAAAAATTGTTGGAATTGATGAAGTTGGTAGGGGTCCACTTGCTGGACCTGTTGCTGTTTGTGCATTTTCTATGCCAGTTGATTTTGATGATTCTATATTTGGCAAGCTCCGTGATTCAAAAAAACTTTCAGCTAAAAAGAGGGAACAGATTTTTGCTCAAGTGGAAAAGTTGAAAGTTGACGGGGTTGTTAACTATTCTGTTTGTTATGCATCTGCCAATGAAATAGATGGTATTGGTATAAGTATTTGTATCAAGAAGTGTTTAGAGGAAGCATTGAGAAATATAGAAGCTGACCCTAAAGAGTGCAAGGTTCTTTTGGATGGTGGACTTTATGCACCTAAAGAATTTGAGCAGGAAACTATTATAAAAGGAGATGAAAAAGAAAGAGTAATTGCTTTGGCCTCTATAGTAGCAAAAGTTAGTAGAGATAAAATCATGATAGACTTGGCAAAAGAATATAAGGAATATGGTTTTGAAAAACATAAAGGGTATGGAACGAAGGCTCATATGGAGGCTATAAAAAAGTATGGAATGTGTATTGAACATAGAAGAACGTTTTGTCACCTGCACAGTTAAATAATTTTAAATTTTTAAAAATTCAACAAAAGGCAAATTTACCCTGTTAAATTCCCGCCTTGCGAGATCTGTCAAGTTGGCAGATATTTAACAGGGTTAATTTGCATTAAAGAAAGAAATAGTGTAGTATATACGACATTATGGTAGTACGAATGAGACATACAAGATCCCAGAGGGGAAAAGTTAGATCACATCATTTTCTAAAAAATGTTGGTTCTACGAAATGCCCAGATTGTGGATCAGCTTGTTTAAGACATACAGCATGTAGCAATTGTGGTAAATACAAAGGCAGAGTTGTTATTGACATTGAAGCCAAAGCAGTCAAAAAAGCCAAAAAAGCAAAGAAAGCCGGAAAAGAGGAAACAAAATAAGGTCCGGTAGTTTTTACCTTTTATTAGTTCTTTAATGAGTTTCTAGAAAAAAAGAAACTTAAGACAAACCTAAAAAGTTTTATGTCAAATAGGCACCTTGCTAGATCAATAGTTCTCCAAACCGCTTTTGAGTGGGATTTCAGAAATCTAACTAGAGAGCAAACTTTAGAATCACTTAAGAGGATAAATCTTGAGTTCGGTAATAACGAAACTGATGTTCCTTTTATGGAAAATCTATTGAAAGGCGTTTTGGATAAACAGTCCGATTTGGACAATATTATTTCTAAGGCAGCTCCTGATTGGCCACTGGAAAAAATTTCAGCGGTTGATAGAAATATTTTAAGAGTAGGCTTGTATGAGCTTTTGTTTTCTGATAGATCAGAAGTTCCTGCAAAAGTTGCTATTAATGAAGCGATTGAGCTTGCTAAGAGTTATAGTGGAGAAAAAAGCGGAAGCTTCATAAATGGAGTTTTGGGTACTATTTACAAAGAACTTGGCGAACCAGGAAAAGAGGAAACTTCAAAAAAGAAAAATAAAATTGCAGATATTCCTTTTGAAGATATGCCTATAAAAAGACTTTCTGGTGCGGTGGTATATGCAAGACAAGGTGATGATATATATCTTGCTTTTGTGCATGATGTGTTTGGAAGATGGACGCTAACAAAAGGTAAACTTGAGGAAAAAGAGACTATGCAAGAATGTGTAGTTAGAGAAGTTAAAGAAGAGATGGGTATTGACGTACTAGTAGAAGATGAGCTCTTAAATAATGAATATGTTGCTAATCATCCAGAAGAAGGTAAGATAAGGAAAAATGTTACGTACTTTCTAGCAAAGTGTCCTGAAATGAAGGATCTTTCACTTGGTAAAAGCGGAGGACTTGATGATACAAAATGGTTTAAACTTCAAGATATTGAAAGTTTGAATTTTTATAATGATATTTTGCCTATAATTACGAAAGCGATAACAATTTTGTCAGAAAAAGTAAGTTAATCAAATGATAGATTTTTCAAGTTTTGAGAAAACAATAGGAATAAGTTTTAAAGACCCAGCTCTGTTGAGACTGGCTTTTACTCATAGGTCATATTTAAATGAACACAGAGACACAGTTATGTCTCATAATGAGAGACTTGAGTTTCTTGGTGATGCAGTTCTTGAACTTATTGTTACAGAACATTTATTCGCAAAATTTCCAGATCAAACTGAAGGGTCACTAACCTTGCTCCGTTCAGCTCTTGTAAAAGCAGAAACTTTGTCTGATGCTGCTTCAAAAATGGGTATGAATGATTATTTGCTCTTATCTAAAGGTGAAGCAAAAGACAACGGTAGAGCAAGACAGATAATTCTTGCAAATACTATTGAGGCTCTTATTGGGGCTATATTTCTTGACCAAGGATATGAAGTTACAAAATATTTTATTTCAAGACACATTTTTTATCTCATAGACCAAATTGTTTCTGAAGAAGGTTGGATAGATGCTAAGAGTAAATTTCAAGAAAAAGCACAAGATGAAATGGGAATCACTCCGTCTTATAAAACTATTAAAGAAGAAGGTCCAGATCATGATAAAGAGTTTACAGTTGGGGTGTATTTAGATAATAATCTAATTGCAGAAGGAAGCGGAAAATCAAAGCAAGAAGCCGAACAAGAAGCTGCAAAGAAAGCGCTTGAAATAAAGAAATAAAATTATGGAAGGATTTCCTAAACAAGAAAAAAAATTTGAAATTATTGAGAACTCACCTGAGTCAGAATATCTTTTGTCTTTGAATAGAGCGATGGATTCTCTTTTTGAATACGCTGATTCTAAATCTAAAGAAGAAGCCAAAAAAATACTAGGAGATTATGTAAAGGCTAGAACAGAATTTGAAATTCAATTGGAAGAACGAGGTGTGTCTGGGGAAAAATATTATCTTTGGCACATACTTGTCGGAGGTACACCAGACGGTAGAATTGAGAGTTTCGATACTACAGATGAAATATTTAAGAATTTTTTCCAAGAGAATTTATTTTTAAAACTTGAAAAAGGGCAATAGCCCTTTTTTCGTAGACACTAATTTGATAGAATACTAACTAATGTTAAAGAGTATTGAAATCAGTGGTTTTAAATCCTTTGGGAAAAAGGGAGTTTTGGATTTTACTTCTCCCATTTCTTCTATTGTCGGACCAAACGGTTCTGGTAAATCTAATGTAGCTGAGGCTTTTCGTTTTGTTTTGGGAGAACAATCTATAAAATCCATGAGAGGTAAGAGAGCTGAAGATTTGATATTTAATGGTGGTAAAGATGCAACTCGTTCAAACAGAGCATCCGTAAAAGTAGTTTTTAATAATAGTCGAAGAGTTTTAAATATCGATTTTGATGAGGTATCCCTTGAAAGGGTTGTTAATAGAGATTCTTCTAGTGAATATTTGATAAATGGAAGCCCTGTTAGGCTTAGAGATATTATAGAACTTTTGGCATCAGCACATATTGGATCATCTGGGTATCATATTATTTCCCAAGGTGAAGCTGATAAAATTTTGAATGCAAATATTCGTGAAAGAAGAGACATTATAGAGGAAGCTCTTGGTCTTAAAATATATCAATATAAAAAAGAAGAAAGTCAGAGGAAGCTTGAAAAAACAGAAGAAAATATAAAACAAACAGAATCATTGAGAAGAGAAATCGCTCCTCATATCAGATTTCTTAAAAAACAAGTTGAAAAAATTGAGAAAACAGCACAGATGAAAGAAGATCTGAATAAGTTTTATCATGGATATTTTAAAAGAGAAGAGCTGTATATAAAAAACGAAAAAGAACTCATACAACTTGATAGGTCTGGTCCAGAAAAAGAAATGCAGAGGTTGGATGATGAGTTAAAAAATGCTAAAGAAGTTTTAGAAAAATCTTCAGAGAAAGACGAAAAAAGCGATAAGGTGGTTTTTGTTGAAAGACAGATAAAAGAAAATAGAGATAAGAAAGATTCTATAATGCGAGATATAGGAAGAATAGAAGGGGAAATATCCTCACTTTTGAGATTACTTAAAAAACAGAATGACGCGAGGGTTGTCGGTCAGCAGAAACTTATAGAGCTTTCCTCTGTGGAAAATTTAAATAAATCTATTGAACTTGAAATACAAGGAGTGGAAACAATGGAGGATCTTTCTAAAATAAAAGAGATCTTTAGAAATATTAGAAAATTACTTAGTGATTTCATATCAAGAAATAGAAGCACAGAATCAGATGATTCTTCTGAAGAATTAAAAAAAGAAATACAAACACTTGAATTTAGTAAGGGAGAAAAAGAAAAAACTCTTTCTGAATTTGTTGTTTTAGAACAAAAACTTACAGTAGAATATTCTGTTTTAAAAAATGAAATAGAAAAAGAAAAAGACTCAAATAGAGATGCTGAAAAGGCTTTATTTAGAGTAGTGGCAGAGCAGAATGAAATTAGAAGTAAACTAAATGATATATTCTTGAGAGAAAAGACATTACTTCATAACGAAGAAGAATTTAAAAAAGAATTACAAGAAGCATCTATTTTGGTTGGTGTCTCTGCACTTAGGTATAGGGATGTTGATATTCTTAACTCTGAGAGTCAGGTTCTGACTAATGAAAACATTCTATTGGAAGAAAGAGCCATACAAGAAGAAAGAAAGAGAACAATGGAGAAGATGAAGATTCGTCTTGAAGATGCAGGTGTTTCTGGTTCGGATGAAATTCTTAAAGAATATAGAGAGACGAGCGAAAGAGATACATTCCTAGAAAAAGAACTTGAGGACTTAATAAAATCTTCAGAATCTCTTAAAATTTTAATTAAAGAACTTGAAGAAAAACTCACTATTGAATTTAAGGAAGGAGTTAATAAAATAAATACTCAATTTAGTGAATTTTTCATTGCAATGTTTGGTGGTGGAAGTGCTTCTCTATCTGTCATAAAAGAAAAGAAAAGAAAACGTAAGGATACAGAAATATCTGTAAGTGAAGATGGTGAAATAGAAGTTGAAGAGGAAGAAACTGAAGAAGGACTTGATATTGAAGTAAGCTTACCAAAGAAAAAGATTAAGGGACTCATGATGCTCTCTGGTGGAGAAAGGGCTCTTACTTCTATTGCACTCATTTTTGCTATTTCTCAGGTTAATCCACCTCCTTTTATTATTCTAGATGAAACTGATGCGGCACTTGATGAAGCAAACTCTAAAAAATATGGAGATATGATTGAAAACCTTTCAAAATATTCTCAGCTTATTTTAATTACACATAATAGAGAGACAATGTCTCGTGCAGGTATTATTTATGGTGTGACTATGGGTAATGATGGAATATCTAGGTTGCTATCTATACAGTTTGATGAGGCAGTTGCGGTTGCTAAGTAGGGGGCGCTCACTAATTCATTTTAGAAACACGATGAAAATGCCACCAACCGTGGCATTTTCTCTATACTCAGGAAATTTCTTGCTAGAAATTTCCTTCCGTAATGTTTCTAAAATAAATAAGTTCGCTTTAAGTGGAAAAAGAAAGGTTTTTAAAATGAATTGTGTTCGCTTCAGTAATTTTTTTAATTGTTTGATAAAAGCTTTAGAATATGGCAATATGGTGAGAGATTGTTTTTTGACTAATTTTGCAATAAAAAGGAGGTGGGTATGTTTATTGAACTGTCGCTCGCGAATATTGTTTTGGATTCTTTTGTTCTGATTTTCCTTTTAGGACTATCATTGTTTGTAATACCTAGAACGATATACGCAGGCTTGATTGGCTTACTCTCATTTATTTTTTCTGATTATTTGTCGGGGATTATTGGTGTGAAAGGGTTGGCGATTTTCGAAACTTTTGTGTCCTTATTTGTGATTATAGGGATAATGATTGATTTCGAGCGAAGTAGGGATATATTTGCTGGTTTCGTTATTTTCCTAAAAAGTAAAACATTACTTGTAATTACTTTTGTTATAGCGATTGTAATAATTGGTTTTTTTGTAATGATTTCACTTGGAATGGAAACTTTCCGTCTTGGGTTAGCTAGTATACTTTTCTTTCTTTTATTTTTTTCATTACCCAGAACCTTTGTGTTGATCATCATTTATTGGTTTGTCACAAATGCAGTTAGCAGTTTGGTTGGAATTTCAAATGGTATGTTGTATTTGTGCATTATTTACACCATTACAATGATTCTCGTTACCATGGCGGTTGCTATGGATTTACCAGAAAGAAGGGAGATAAACAAAGTATTTTTTTAAGTTGAAATAGTTTAGGTTCTTTATTGCTAAAACAAAACCCCTAAGGCTTTCAAGCTTTAGGGGTTTTTCTTTTTTTATTGTGTTATCTCAAAATCCATCGTTCTTTTATCTAAGTCCAAGCCGACAAGTTTAATTTTTACTTTTTCTCCAAGAGAATATTTTTGTTTTGTTTTTCTTCCAATAAGAGAATAGGTTTTTGTATCAACTTCATAGTAATCATTCTTTAAAGATGAAAGTCTAACTAAACCTTCTGCTCTCGTATTTGAATCTTCAACATATATACCCCAGTCAGTAACTCCTGTAATAGAACCTTCGAACTCTTGACCAATCTTATCTTGCATAAATTCAATTTGTTTAAGTTTCTTTGATTCTCTTTCCGCTTCTGCTGCACGAATTTCATTTTCAGTGCTTTTTATTGACGCTTTTTCATAGAAAGCAAAATCTCTTTCTGTCATGGTTTCTTTGTTTAGTATTTTATACAAAGTTCTCTGCGTTAAAAGATCTGGATATCTTCTAATAGGTGAAGTGAAGTGAGCATAATATTCAAAAGCCAAACCGAAGTGTCCAATATTTTTTGTTGAATATATTGCTTTTGCCATTGAACGAATAGAAGCTGTTTTTATCAACGATTCTTCTGACTTACCTTCAATCTGTGCAAAAAGTGATTGAAGACTTTTACCGGTTGCATTTCCATTCTTATCAAGTTTGAGTTCATAACCTAAAGCCTTAACAAAAATAGCAAGTTCAGCTATTTTTTCTTTGTTTGGTGTATCGTGAATTCTGTAAGGTAGGGGAATTGCTTTGTTTAACTTCTTTTCTTCTTTGAAAATATATTCTGCAACTTCTCTGTTTGCAAGTAACATATATTCTTCTACGAGTTTGTGTGTATCTAATCTTTTCTTTTTGTAAATCCTTACAACTTTACCAGTGTTGTCCAATTCAAAAGCAACTTCATCTTGTTCAAAATCAATCGCTCCTTTTTGGAATTTTTCTTTCTGTAAAAATTTGGCTATTTTATTTAATGTATCCAATTCATAAAAATATTTACCTTCTTTTTTGTCTAAGGTTGCCTGAGCTTCTTCGTATGAAAACCTTTTATCTGAATTTATTATAGTTTTTCCAAACCATCTGGAAACAACTTTACCTTTTTCTGTAATTTCAAAAACAGCCGAGAAAGAGAGTTTATCTTCACCTTGGTTCAAGCTACAAAGGTTGTCTGAGAGCTCAAAAGGGAGCATAGGGATGGTTCTATCAGGAAGATAGACAGAACATCCTCTTTCTAGTGCTTCAACGTCAAGAAAGCTTCTTTCTCTGACATAATGAGAAACATCAGCAATATGAACTCCTATTTGAAAATTGTTGTTTGGTAGTTTTTCGAAAGAAATTGCGTCGTCAAAATCTTTTGCTGTTTCTGGGTCTATGGTGAAGGTAAGAGTGTTTCTAAAATCTCTTCTTTTTACTATTTCTTCTTTTGGTACAGTTTTATTTTTATCAGAAATATTTTTTGCTTCTTGCTCTACATTGTCTGGAAATTCAATTTCAAAACCCTTGTCTAATACTATAGATTCCATTTCGGCATTATTTTCTCCTTTTTTTCCTATAACTTTTAATATCTCCCCAGTTGAAAAAGAGGGAAGTTCTTTCCATTCTTTAATCTTGATTTGAACCTTGTCTGAGACAACAACTTTATTTTCATCTTCTTTGCTAACAAGTATGGAGATTTTTATCCTTCTGTCGTCTGGAGTTACGATTAGGCTATTACCGGATTTTTCTACATAACCAACAAAAAACTTTTTTGAATGAGTTATAATCTTTTCTACTTCACAATATATTCCTTTTGATTTACTTTTTGATACCCTTATTTCTACTTTATCTCCAACCATAGCATAACAAAGTGACTTAGAGGGAATTTCTGCATTTGTTTTACCATCTTCTGAAATGAAATATCCTATACCACCTTTTGTGTTCTTTATAAAACCTATTACTCGGTTGTTGTTTGGGTGTTTTTCAGTCTTTTGTTCTCTGTTGTGTCTATTTTTCATTGAACGAAAATTATATCAGAAAAACCTTGATTTGGCTAGTTTTATGTGTTTTAAAAAAGTTCTATTTAATTAAAACGAATTAATAGTTGACTAAAAGCCTTTTTTCGTCTAGAATGCTTAGCACATATGTTAATGATAAGATTACAACGAGTAGGAAGAATTCACGAGCCATCTTTTCGTGTTGTGCTTACTGATTCTAAAAACGGACCAAAGAGCGGAAGATTCAATGAAGTTTTAGGTTCTTATGATGCAAGAGAAGGTAAGGGTAATAATAGCTTAAACGCAGAAAAAATAAGATATTGGATTTCAAAGGGTGCACAACTTTCTGGAACAGTTCACAATATGCTAATTGAGCAAAAGATTATCACAGGAAAGAAGATAAACGTTCTACCTAAAAAAACAGTAAAGAAAGAAGAGGTAGTCGCAGAGAAAGCTCCTGAGAAAAAGGAAGAAGCAAAAGCACCAGAGGTAACAGCAGAAGTAAAATCTGAAGAACCAAAAGCATAAACTATTTAAAAAAACTCCACATTGATTGCGGAGTTTTTTTGTATATGATAGAATTCTTTTTAGGCAGTATTTAATATTCCGGTCGAATTACTGCAAGAAATCAGAATTAAAAAGACAAAATGGAAAACGACGTAAAATTTTTAGAGTTTGTTGTTAAAGGTTTGGTTGATGTTCCTGAGAAAGTCGTTATCAACAGAGTTGTTGATGAAATGGGTGTATTACTTACACTTACAGTAGACAACGCCGATATGGGAAAAGTCATCGGAAGATCAGGTAACACTGCTAAAGCTATAAGAACACTTTTGAGAGTTGTTGGAATGAAGAACAATTCAAGAGTAAATCTTAAGATAAACGAACCAGAAGGAAGTGTTAGACCAGAAGCGGTTGCAAGAACTGAATCAAAGGCATCAAAAACCGTTGATGAAGCTATGGCAGACCTTAAGCTATAAACTAAGTAAATAAAATTAAAAGGGCGACATCGCAAGATGTCGCCCTTTTAATTTATTGAATCCAAATACCCCATCTACGCCATGGCGTAGATGGGGTAAGTGTGATTTTTTTTGTTGATTGAAATCAACCGCTTTATCTTTTTTATATTTTATGTTATAATATATTGGTAAATGAATTTTCATATAATTACATTATTTCCAGAGGCTTTCAGCTCATATCTAAATGAGTCTATTTTGGCGCGTGCTATAAGAGAGAAAAAGATAAAAGTGTCTTTTTATAATCCTCGTGATTTTGTAAAAATATCCAAAGAGCAAGCAAAAAAAGATAAACCATATAAAAGAGTTGATGATAAACCTTTTGGTGGAGGTCCTGGAATGGTGATGCAAGCAATACCCATGATAAAAGCGATAAGTAAGGCGCTGACAAAAATCAAAAATAGTAAAACTAAGATTGTCTTTTTCGCTCCTGAAGGTAAACAGTTTGATACACCATACGCAAAGTCTGTAACTGAAAAATATTCAAATGTTATTTTTATCTGTGGAAGGTACGAAGGTGTTGATGAAAGAGTAAATAAAGTATTTAAGACAGAAAAGATTTCTGTTGGACCTTTTGTGCTTACTGGTGGGGAATTACCAGCTATGATTATGATGGATTGTATTTCAAGACAGATTGAAGGAGTACTTGGTAATTTCTCTTCACGAGAAGAAGAAAGAATTTCAAGCAGGGAAGTCTATACTAGACCTGAAGTCCTAGAATATAAAGGTAAGAAATACAAAGTGCCAAAAGTTTTGCTTTCAGGGAACCACAAGAATATTAATGCTTGGAGACAAGGGTTAAAATAAAATTACTTTTTATGCTAAAATGCTTCCATGACTCAAGCGGAAGCGATGGATATTTTGAAGAGTGGGTATAACTGCTACATTACTGGAGCAGCTGGTTCTGGTAAAACTCACTTATTAAATGAATATATAAAATTCCTTAGAAATAAAGGAGTGGAAGTTGGTATTACTGCATCCACAGGTATCGCTGCGACTCATATTGGTGGAACAACAATTCACTCATGGTCTGGTCTTGGTATTAGAGATTCCGTAAGTCATTATGATTTAGACGCACTTTATGAAAAGAAATATTTACGAGACAGATTTAAGAATACAAAAGTTTTAATTATTGATGAGATATCAATGCTCAATCATTTTCGTCTTGGACTTGTAGATCAAATTGTCAGACATTTCACGCAAATTGATCTGCCTTTTGGTGGGATGCAAGTTGTACTTTGTGGAGATTTTTTCCAGCTTCCTCCGATTTCTAGGGGTGAAGATACAGAAACTTTATTTTCCTTTGATTCTGATATCTGGAATGAACTTGATTTAAAAATTTGTTATTTAGAAGAACAACACAGACAAAAAGATGATGTCCTTTTAAGTGTATTGAACGATATTAGGAATAATACAGTTTGTGAAGACACGATGTGTCATCTAAGAGAAAGGTATAACAAAGAACCAAAGTGTGATATTGAGCCGACAAAACTTCACACACATAATGCGAACGTTGATTCAATAAATGACGGCGAGCTCGACAGAATAACTGGTGAATACAGGGAGTACAGAATGATAACTAAGGGCAGGGCACCACTTGTTGAATTGTTGAAAAAAAGTTGTTTGGCTCCTGATAATTTAAAATTGAAAGTCGGAGCGAGAGTAATGTTTGTAAAAAATAATTTTGAAGTTGGATTTGTGAATGGAACTTTAGGAAAAGTGGTCGCTTGTGGATTTGATGGACCTACTATTAGGACTGTTTCTGGAAAGATTATAAATGTTGAAAGAGCTTCTTGGGTAATAGAAGATGAAGGAAAAGTAAAGGCAAAGCTTGAACAATTTCCGCTAAGACTTGCTTGGGCTATTACTGTGCATAAAAGTCAGGGGATGAGCTTGGATGCAGTAGAGGTGGATTTATCAAAGTCATTTGAAAAGGGGATGGGTTATGTTGCTCTTTCTCGTGTACGTTCACTTAATGGACTTAAACTTTTGGGCTTAAATAAAATTGCACTTGAAGTGCACAGTGGGGTATTTGAATTTGATAAAAAACTTAGGGAAAAGTCAGAAATGGACAAGGAGGATTTACAGTGTTTAGAAGCGGATGAAATAAAAGAGAAGCAGGCGAAATTTTTGGAAAAAATTTCGCCTACAGGTTTTGTCTCTGGTAAAAAGAAAGAAAAAAAAATGAGTGCAAGAGACTCAATTCGTAATATGCTTAAAGATGAAGTGGGACTTTCTGATATTTCAAATGTTCGTGGTATCAAGATTGGCACAGTACTAGATCATATTGAAAAAATTCTTGAAGAGGAACCAGATTTTAATATTAATCATCTTAAGAAAGAAATATCTGTCGCAAAGTTTAAGGATATATATATGGCATTTAAAAATCTGTATAGTGAAAATAGAGATTATCTTCTTTCACCTATAAAAAACAAATTAGGGGATAAATGTAATTTTGAAGACATAAGGCTCGTGCGATTATTTGTTAGAAGATAATTTGTTTTTATGTGTTTTACTTTATTTTTAAAAGTGTAATAATCATCTTATGAAAAACAGTTTTGAAGCAGGGGTAGAAAGTGAATTAGATTTAGATACAGCATTTGAAAGAGCCGAAGAAGTTTTGGGTGATCCAATAGATATGCGCTCTTTCACTTTATATAAGGACATTGAAAGTGATATTAGATACGTAGAGGAGAAAAAAATAGATTTTGCGAAGAGTCATGCAAGAGAATCTGAGACAGAGGCGTATTTTAGAAAAACAGCAAAAATATTTGAAGCTATAATTTTTGACCAGATAGAGAGAAGTAATTGGCTTGGTGAATCTGCCATGACTATTCAAGCTTCAGAATATGATGATATACATAATGGTACAGATACGATTGTTGAATTCGAAGAAGAAAACAACGATGCTACACATCTTGCTCTTGCAATCGATGTAACTACAAGTCAGGAACATTTGGATAGAAAATTGGATAGGGTAAAAAAAGAAATAAATTCTGGGACTTTAACTCGGATAAAGTATTTTTATTCTGAAAGTATGGGGATAAAAGGAGAAAAAACTAAAGTTCCTCGGGTTATAATCGGAGTAGACAGGAAAACAGTTGCGGATTTAACATCAAAATGGGTAGAAAATAAAAATAAAGAATTAGGTGAACATATTGTTCAGGTGATTATAATAGAACAAATAATAACTCAACTTATTAAATTTAAAGAGTATGCAGAAAAAATAGGCAACAATGATGTGGTTAGAGTTTATGAAAGGACTATTAGAATAGTAGAAAAAATAAGAGAAGAAAAAGGTTTTACACAAGAACAGTTAGATGATGCAGGTCTTGATCATGTATCTGAGATGCTTGGATATGGATTACAGGCTTTTAATAAATAACCTCGCACCAAGAGATAAAGGTTTTATGCGACCTGTGGTGTGAATCAGAGTGTTCTTTGTTGCAGAAGTGCAAGCTCCGCCTGACTGCCATGCCTGCGCATGCAGGGCAGGCAGGCTTGCTCAAAAAAACATGTGTTCATTCATCCCCTAAGCTGTGCTACGGGGAATTCTCTCCACTTGCAATAAATAATCTTACATTAAAGATTTGGTAAATTTATAGTAAAAGAAAACCCCGAGATTTCTCTCGGGGTTTATAAAGAGCAACTTCAGGAAGGTCTTAGTGATGACAGTTTGATATGATGGGTCTTTTCCATTTCTTCAAGAAAAGCCAATGTATCACCCTTGAATATGGTCTGGAAATCAGTCATGCTTTCTTGGGTGTAGGCAGTTCCAACTGCCCATACAATCATCTTTTCCAGAGCAACTCCCAAAGAGGGAATCAAAAGGGGATAACACATCATTCTTTTTCCACCATCTTTGGACTTGTGTATGTGGATCAGACCATCAAATCTGGGGCTGAACCATGTCACCACTTCAACTTCATATTGAATGTCGGTCGGGACCTTTCCAAAGGTCGCATAGAAAGCCCTATCTAACATCAAGTTATCAGGGTTATTGGGGTATACCCGAAATTCAAAAATATGTTTAGCAATAATTTTCCCAACGTTAACAGATACCGTAAACAAGCTCATTTTGTCCTCCTTGTTTTTTTACCTACCTTATATTATATCAAATTCTTTTTTAAAAGTCAAATTATGAATTTTTACCTATATTTTGTATAATAGATTATATGAGTATAGAAAACCCAAACAATTTTGAGCCAGAAGCAGAAACAGCGACAGAAAAACCAATGTCTATTTCTGAACAGATTAAAATAAAAGAAAAACAGGTTGAAGATTTATCTAAACTTGCCGGTACAGATTTTTGGGTATCCGCAGATGGTAGTTTGATTTTATCTTGGAATAAAGAAATAGAAGATCTAAAGAATCAACTTGAACAAGAGCAGGAAAAAATAAATGCTGAGTTCTCTATTCTTTTTGATAAGATTTTAGCTATGCCAGAAATAAAAGGATCAGTAAAAACTTTTTCTCCAAAAACAGTTGTAGACTCTATACAAGAAATTATAAAGATAAACACAGACCCTAGATATGATAAGTTTGATTTTGTTGTTGGAATAAATAGAATTACAAGAACCGAAGGTGTAAGAGAAGAAGTAGAAAAACTTATTTTAAAAAGAAGAGGACTATAAAACCTATTTTGCTCTACATTGACCATATTATCTATAAGTGTTAGTTTTTACATTAGATAACTTTGAAAAACAAAACTAGAAAAGAGGATTAAAAATGATTATTAAAGGTCCGTCAGAGCTGATTTCAATAAGGCATGCCCTTTCAGAATTCAATCAAATGGATGAGAGAAGGCACAGTGATCCGAAACATCAAAATTTTGTGGAAGCATTCAATGCTGATCCACACTCTTCAGCAACCAGAAAACTTGCTCAAGAAGAACTCCAAAGATACTTTTTGACATCTTCCGACCCTGATACCCCAATTGCCAAAGGGCAAGAAAACAGAATAAGGCGAGTTGGTCAGGAACTGCAGAAGTTTTTTCACATAAGAGGTGATAGGTTCCCTGATGTTATTTTTGTCTCTCCGTATTTGAGAACAAGACAGACTTTGAAATTCTTAACCGAAGGCTGTCCTGCTTTGTCTCGTATAGAGACGATTGAAGATGAAAGAATTCGGGAGCAAGAGCATGGAATTTTGACTGTGCATTTTGATAGGAGAGTTTTCGTCACGCTAAATGATGTTGATGGAAAACTTTTTACCCTTGAAGGTCCATTCTGGTATCGTTTCCCAAGTGGAGAAAGTGTCTCAGATCTTTTGCTTAGACTCCGGTCTTGGCTAAACGATGTTAGGAGAGACTTTTCAAACAAAAGGGTGTTTGTCGTCTCTCACAATATCGCAATCATGGGCCTTCGCTCAATTGTTGAACAAATGAGTCCGGAAACTTTTGTTCAGACTATGAAAACTGATATGCCCAAAAACCTTTGCTTAACCTTGCACACTTCACAAAAAGATGAGGGATTAGTTTTGAATCGTTACAATATGGATCTTTTAGCGCATTAGAACAATACAAGCGAGCTTTATGTGGATTTGTCACATAAAGCTCGCTTTTTCTTTTTGTGATATAATTAACCCTGTTAAATAATTTTAAATTTTGATTTTGTATATGTTATATAACTATATATTATACTCAATGAAAGATAAGAAATTTTATACAGGGTTTACGAAAAATTTAAAATTAAGATTTGAACAGCACAGGAAAGGTTTAGTAGAATCAACAAAAAATAGATTACCAGTACAACTTATATATTATGAAGCATGCTATAATCAAGAGGACGCTACCCATCGCGAAAAATACTTAAAAACTTATCATGGGAAAATGTTTATTAGAAAAAGACTCAAATCTTATTTAACAGGGTAAATAAAATGAAAATGTTACATTACATCTTAATACCACTCGCGGTATTTTTAACTGCTTTTATTGGGAGCAAAATCACAAGTGTTGGAATGAGCTGGTATAACAATCGAGATTTATTAACTATACCTTCTTGGACACCGCCCGGTTTTGTCATTGGTATTGTTTGGACTGTAATATTTATTTTGACAGCAATTTCAACAATAATATATTGGAATAAAGTTCCAATAGGAAATATGTTTTACTGGATACTCGGTTTTTTTGTAGCAAATTTACTTCTTAATATGTTGTGGAGTTTTCTTTTCTTCGGAGTTCACTATTTAGGATGGGCTGTGATAGAAGCACTCATCTTGGATTTATCAGTAAT
>CAZIID010000009.1:0-17317 GCA_964539415.1 uncultured Candidatus Saccharibacteria bacterium
CAGGTTTGCCGCGTTTCGAATGCGGTGCCTTCAACCACTCAGCCACCTCTCCAATATACTCGCTATGCTCGAATTGTCGCCTTTGGACCAGTGTCTTCGTGGTCTCTCGTTAATCACTCGCGGATAAAAACAAAGCAGTTTGTTTTTTGTCCCATCTCAGCCACCTCTCCAATGGTTTAGATACATTAACATTCTTTTGCATTTTTACAAAAAAATGTTATATTAATCGCTGTAATTCGATGGCCTTATCGTCTAACGGTTAGGACACGGCCTTTTCAAGGCTGTAATCGGGGTTCGATTCCCCGTAAGGTCACAAAATTAAAAACCATCTGCAAAGATGGTTTTTAATTTTGTGACCTTAAGTAAGCAATATGAATTGCTTACGTCGGGGAATCGAAGCCCCGATGAGCACAATTTTAAGTTTGTCTTCAAATGAAAAATTGTCCATCGGGGGTACTGACCATGTAATGGTCGAACTTCCCCGTAAGGTCACAAAATTAAAAAATGGCTTGGGTCGTTTACGACCCAAGCCATTTGTTTTTCTTTAAGATTTTACCGGTGTCTTTTGAAAAAACAAGCGCGTTATGAAAAATATAGGTGATAGGATAAAAATCCCCAAATAATCGCATATCTTAAGTGCTGCAAGAATGAAAATTGCTATCGGTATATTGCAGATAAAGATAAGCACTTTGTTTTTTACCAAAAAGGGCAAATCACTTCCATCTCCAAGTATTGCATTGAGTAAAGCAAAGGAAAGCCACATAGCAATACTCAAGAAAATTCTTATCTTTGGTAACTTTATTTCCTGTAATTTTTCTTTTTGTTTAGTCTGTAATAGATACCAGTAATAAAAAGGGAAAATTCCAACAGTTCCAATAAATCCAATTAATCTGTACATTATTCCAATAAATAAAATTAAAGGTAATTTTACAAGAGGACTTTCGGACATTATTACATAGTCATCAGTGATTCTTACATTTGTATAACCATAAAACAATAATACAAGCCAAAACACTGATGAAAAGGCAACCATCATTTTATACCAGAAACTTTTGCTCATTTTCTATCTCCTTTTTTTAAAGAACCTGTTTATGAGACATATTACGTGGATATGATATTAAGTCAAATTATAAACGTTTTTGAAGGTTTAAAGCAGTTTAAAATACCCTTTTAAGCCCCCAGAAGGCCCCAAGTGAGCTTTTTGTGTGGTTCGTGTAAAACATTACTTTTAGACGGATAAGATGACCAGAAAGAGCTTTTGACATTACCTTAAATTTGGTCTATTCTCTTTTGAGAGTTCTTTAAATAAAGGAGGGTAAATATGATAGTTGAAAAATTTTTCTATTCAATATTTTTTCTTTTTCTTCTGTTTGCTTCTGGTTCTGCTTTTTATATGTCTAACCAAATATTTGGAAAAGAAAAACGCTTGATAAGTCAGACTAATTTTTACTTTGTTATAGGTGTGTTTATATCTTACGGAATTATTTATTTAAATCTGAGGATGATGAAAGAAAAGATGATGAGTGAAATGGTAATTGGAGCAGGAAAAGTTCCTCATTTAGACTATCTCTTTTCAATCGTTTGGATATTTATTTGTATTGGTATGATAATAATATCTCTTCGTTATATTACAAAAACTTGTGACAAAATATCAGGCAAGAACTGATCATTTCCACCAGCTGTTTAAAACGGCTGGTGGTTTTTTTAAAAAAATTTTTATGAATATATTGGTAACATTTTGACAGAAAGTTTATTAATTGTTATACCTATTTCAGAAAGAATTGATCTATAACATTTAAAATAGAAGGAGGATATATGAGAGGACAGAGGAAGCTCGAGAAAGTTCGGCAGTTTTATAATCAACTTGCGCCGGAAGGGCACAAGGTTGGACCACCCAAAAAGGTTCTTTTCAGAAGTTTGGACGGTATGTTGTATCCAGCTGTTGGTTCTACAACATTGGATACTATCTTTACCGCAATATCAATGGCGGTTAAAACGAGAAGGCCTGTTGTGTTCAATTTTCAGGGTGTGATTGTTGAAGTTTGTCACGATTCAAAATTTGAACAAATCGATTTCTGTTTGCATAAGGCGTTGAAACATCTTGTTCAGCCTTTTGTCGGCGCATATTGCAAGGTTGAATTTACTGACAAGGAAATAGCACGCGAAGAGTTTATGTTGGGCCTTAATGAAAAGGATCGAATCCAAAGACTTCTCACTGAACGAATCAGTATTATGTCCGGACGAATTGGCGTCCCGGTGAATGTCTAAGAATGTTTTTATTTAAGGCGCTTTGCGGTTTCCGCAAAGCGCCTTTATTTTTTTATAAAAAAACCACCTGAGCGAGCAGGTGGTGGGGGTTGGACGATGGTTGAGAGTTCTTTGACAATGCAGGTCAAACGGGTCTACGCTTTATGGGTCATATTACGTATCACGTGGTCATCGACGCAGCACAACCAATCGTCCGAAGAATATTATAGTAGAGTTTTTTTATAGTGCAAGTGATTATTATTTATAACAAACTCTCTGGATCAACATTTACAGTATAGTTTAGAGGAAGCGCTTTAAATACTGATAATAAATTTTCATTTGGCCAATCATCTTTTTTGATTTTCACAACGCCGTTCACGGCATATTTTCCTTTTGATTGCGGTATGAAAGCAGGGAAAATATCTATCTCATAAGGATCAATTGATTTTTGAAGTTGTTCTACTGCTTCCATAACTTCAGTTTTTGTTCCGACAATATTTACTTTTATTAAAATAGAAAAAGGCGGGTAGTTGAGTGCTTTTCTGTCTTCTAATTCTTCTTTATAGAAATCCACCAAGTTGCCTCTCATCGCGTATTCAAAAATTTTCTGTTTTGCATCACGTGTTTGTATAAGGAAGTTTTTGTCTGTAATAGATCTTATCTTAAGTAAAATATTTAATACTTTTTCATTTATTCTAAAGTCTGGGACAGAGAAGAAAGAGTCCATGGATACTATTACAGAGTTGCTTATCTTTTCAGATAAATATAGCAGGGCCATTTCTGTGCCGATAAGTATACCTTGTGGTGCAGAATAAAATTTCTCAATTTCTGCGAGTGCTCTTTTGTGAGTTGGAGTAAGGTCCGTATTTATTTGAAATATTTTTTGCTCAGGAAACATTTCTTGTATTTCTTGTTCAACTCGTTCTGTACCAATACCAAGTGTTGTAAGTCTCCATCCACCGCAGTTTTTGCATTTTTCTAATGCGCTTCTTCTTTCTCCGCACTTATGACATAGGAAAAAATTTTCTACCGATGATTTGTGTAAAACAATATGCGAACCACAAGAATTACAAGCAACTATATTTCCACAATCAGCACAAACAGTAGAAGGTGATAGACCTCGTCTGCCAACAAACACAAAAAGGTGCTCATTATTTAAAATGTTTTCTCTAAGAAGTCTTTCCATTTTTGGACTAATGACTTTAAATTCAGCTTTTTCCATACCATCTTCATCAATCTTTTTTATTTCCTTCATATCCATCATTTCTTGAGTGGAAGTAGAAAGTGATCTGAATTTCAATGGAGCAACTTCTATCAGTTCTGCCATTCTATATCTATAAATTGTTTCTGCTCTTAGAAGTAAATCACCAAAGATAATTCTTATTTTATTTTTTTCTGCAAATCTCTCTGCAAAAAATCTCATATCAAGATATGGTCTGGTTTGAAGTTTATATGATCTGGCATTTTCTTTATCAACAATAATAGTGCCGATATCTTCTCGGGGAATTGAAAGAAAACCCCCAGTTGCGATTATGAGTACTGGATGTTTTTCTGCAAGTATTTGGTTTATATTGTCTATAACTTCTTTTTTGGATAGCGAGCTGTGAAATACAAAAGTATATTTTTCTATACCTTTTTGTAGCTTATCTACAGCTTTTTTAAGATCTTGAATTGTAGGTAAACAGAAGAACACTGAGGAATCTCTGGCAAATTCTTCTCTGATTAGACTTCTGTAATTTGCGAATCTTTCTTCGTCTGGAGCTTGTATTACTAGTTTTTCACATAATTCGCGAGTGTTTTTCTTTGGATTTTCTGGAATCTTTATTTTTTCGGCGTTCTCAAGAATCACTTTTGGAACCACAGATGATAAAACTGCTCCGACAGAGCTGATAAAGTATTTTGACGTATCATTTGCAGAGTCTATGAAATTTTTTAGTAAAAGTTTGTGGGATTTTGTCTTCTCTATTTTCTTGAGTGCAAAGTCTGAATTTTTAATTTCTGATTTTATATCCTCAACTTCACTTAGAGATACGACAATAGCTGGAATAGTTCTTTTTCTTAGAGGAACAGTTATTAGGGAACCGATTTCAACTTCGCTTGCTGTGAAATATGATAGTTGTTCTTTGTTGATACCCCTTGAGATAGGTATTACCTCTATGACTTTCATTTGCCACATAATGACAGAAAAAAGAGATTAATTCAAGTCATATTTTGTTTTTATGTGTTTGATTAAAGAGTATGAATTTGATAGAATTGTGAGGTATGATTATAACCTATCAAGGCGTGGAGTTTTTTAAAGTGCAGTTTGGCGACATAATTATCGCTTTTAATCCGATTTCAAAAGAGTCAAAATTTAAGACAACTAGATTTTTTTCTGATATAGCTTTGGTGTCTGTGAACGATAAAGATTTTAATGGTACAGAAAATCTTTCCTATAATGGTAAGGATCCTTTTATTATTTCTGGACCTGGTGAATATGAAGTAAAAGAAGTTGTAATAAAAGGTTTTCCTTCAAAATCAATATACGGTGGCAGTGATAGAATCAACACTATATACTCAGTGCATCTTGAAGGTATGAATATTTGTTTCTTGGGGGCACTTTCTGATGAGAATCTAACTAAAGAGGTAACTGAAGATCTCGGTGATGTTGATATTCTTTTTGTGCCAATTGGAAGTGACGGTGTTCTAAATCCATCAAAAGCTAGTAAGGTTGCTGTAGAGATAGAACCGAGAATTATTATCCCAATGCATTTTGGAGAAGTTGGAGAAAAAGATGCCTTAAAGAAGTTTTTGAAAGAAATTGGACAGGAAGATGTAAAAGCACAAGACAAGCTTACTCTTAAAAAGAAAGATTTGGACGGAAAGGAAGGTGAGGTTATGGTTTTGTCAGCACAAGTATAAAAAATGTTTTTTTTCAGACATCTAAAAGAAAAAAGTGACGAAGAAAAGAAAATAATTGGATTGGTGTTGTCATTGGTTATTACTTTGCTTATTATAGGATGTTATATAGTTTATAAGAAAACAATTGTAAAATACGAAAATTCAGGTATTCCTTTTTCAGAACTAAGACAAATAAAAGATATAAAAAAACAAGTCGGAGATATTTTTAATTTTTAATAACACCGCTTTTGGCGGACAAAACATATGGCAGAAGAAAAAAAAGACAAAAAAATAGAAGGATTCGATCAGCATATAACTGATAGAAATATTTCTATAGAAATGAGGGAGTCATATCTTGACTATGCAATGTCTGTCATTACCACAAGAGCCTTGCCAGATATTAGAGACGGACTAAAACCTGTTCACAGAAGGATTCTTTATGCTATGAGTCAGATTGGTCTTACTTCGGGAGCAAAGACTAGAAAGTCCGCTGCAGTGGTTGGAGAAGTTTTGGGTAATTACCACCCTCACGGAGATGTTGCTGTTTATGACTCAATGGTAAAAATGGCACAGGATTTTTCATATAGATATCCACTTATTATCGGACAAGGAAACTTCGGAAACATAGACGGAGATTCTGCTGCTGCTATGAGGTATACCGAGGCAAAGATGTCAAAAATTTCTGGTGAGCTTCTAAAAGATTTAGAAAAAGAAACAGTAGATTGGAGACCAAACTATGACAATACAAAAAAAGAACCTTCTGTTTTGCCAGCGGGTGTTCCAAACCTTCTTTTGAATGGAACTCTTGGTATTGCTGTTGGTATGGCATCGAATATTCCACCTCATAACTTAAGAGAAGTTGTCGATGCAACTGTGCACTTGGTAGATAATCCAGAAGCGACGACTGAAGACTTGTTAGGTTTTATTAAAGGTCCCGATTTTCCAACAGGAGGTATTATTTATAATCAGTCCGATATAAACAGAGCTTATGCATCTGGACGTGGAGGAGTTCTTGCAAGAGGAGTTGCCGAAATCGTAGAAGACAAAAAAGGACAGTTCCAAATAATAATTACTTCTATTCCTTATAGAGTTAACAAGGCTGAACTTATAGTTGCTATCGCTGACCTCGTTCGCGAAAAGAAAATTGAAGGTATAAAAGCTCTTCGTGATGAATCAGCAAAAGATATTAGAGTTGTTATCGAATTGAAAAACGGAGCACAACCTCAGAGTGTTTTGAATTTTATATATAAGCACACACAGCTTGAAGAAACATTCCACTTTAACATGGTTGCTCTTGTTGACGGTGTTCCAAAAACTCTCGCTCTAAAATCTTTCCTTGATCATTTTATAGAACACAGAAAAGTTGTTATAAGGAGAAGGACAGAGTTTGATTTGAAAAAAGCCGAAGCTAGAGAGCATATTTTACTTGGTCTAAAGAAAGCTCTTGATCATATAGACGAAATAATTAAGCTTATAAAAAAATCCAAAGATGTTGATGAAGCTAGGGCTCAGCTTATGAAAGTGTTTAAGTTTTCAGAATTACAGGCAAATGCTATTCTTGAAATGAGACTTCAGAAACTTGCTGGTCTTGAAAGAAAGAAGATAGAAGATGAGCTTCTTGAAGTGCAGTCAATCATAAAAGACCTTAAAGATATTTTGTCTAAACCAAAGAGAATTCTTGAAATAATAAAGAGCGAAATAAAAGAAATCGCAGATAAGTTTGGCGATGACAGAAGAACTAAAGTTATAAAATCTGGAGTAAAGTCTTTTTCAGAAGAAGATTTGATATCAGATGAAGAAAGTATTTTGGTTCTCACTTCAGGTGGATATGTAAAAAGAACAAATCCAGATGAATACAGAAAGCAAAAAAGAGGTGGAGTTGGAGTCGTAGATCTTGATACAAAAGAAGAAGATTTCATAACTCATTTCTTAACAGCTTCTACTCACAATGATATTTTGTTCTTTACTGATAAAGGAAAAGCATATCAGCTTAAGATGTATGAATTACCAGAAGGTAAGAGAGCAACAAAAGGAAAATCTATTGTAAACTTCCTTTCAATTTCAAGTGAAGAAAAAATCACTTCAGTTCTAGCAATGCCAAAAGAACTCAAGAATTCTAAACTTTCACTTATTCTTGTTACCAAACAAGGTGTTGCAAAAAGAGTTGATGCAGAAGGTTTCAAAGATGTTAGAAGAAACGGACTCATCGCTATATCTCTAAATGATGGAGATGAACTCAATTCCGCATTATTTATTTCAGAAAAAGAAGAAGTGTCTGTTGTAACTTCAAAGGGTCAATCTATCAGGTTTAAAGATTCAGATATTAGAGTAATGGGAAGAAATGCATCTGGTGTGAGAGCTATTAAGCTTGGTAAAGGGGATACTGTGGTGGGAACAGATATAATAAAGAAAGAAATGGCAAACCCCGCTTTGCTTGTTGTTAGCTCAAACGGATACGGAAAGAAAACACCTTTGAAAGAATACAAAATACAAAAGAGGGGAGGTTCTGGTATAAAGACTATGAAAGTTACTTCAAAAACAGGTGAGATTATTTCTGCAAAAGTTGTGACTGATGGAGAAGATGAAATTGCAGCTATTTCAAAAAAGAGTCAGGTCATAAGAGTTGAAGTAAAAGAAATACCATCACTCGGAAGACAAACTCAAGGTGTAAGAATTATGAGACTTAGAGAAGGGGATTCTATTGCGTCGGTGACGTGTATATAGGACGCTCAGCCTCGCATTTTAAAAACACGAAAATATTTTGCTAAATATTTTCTCTGTCCGTCGCCGTCGCTCCTACCAAGGTTTTAAAAATGCGAGACTTCGCTCTAAGTTGAAGATATAGAAAAAAGTCACCAGTTTGGTGACTTTTTTCTATAAAATTTACTCCGTAAGGCTTTTGAAATTTTACACCTCGCTTTAAGTGAAAAAGAAATCGCCGTGCTGTACAATTTTTTTAAAAAGTTAGGCCTCGCTTTAAGTTGGAGATGGAGAAAAAAGGCCCTAAAATAGGGTCTTTTTTGATGTGTATTTTATGTTGACAAATATGTTGTAATATGCTATACTTGTAACCAGATTAACACTAACCAACGAAAGGGATAGTTTATGGATAAGCTTAGAGCAATCGAATTGATAAAAGGCGCCAGGGGAGTCAGCGAACACGACAAAAGCGAAGCTGTGGAGCTGATCAATTTGGGCGCCGATCCCGATAGAGTTTTCTCGGAGATTTACAGGATCACCTTGGCGCTTGGGGCGCTTGCGTCCCTCCGGCGTGACCTGGATCCGTTTCCAAAAAGAGCTAAATAACCCACCAACAGGAAAAACCTGCTTTGGTGGGTTTTTTCTTTTCTACAATTAATACTAGAGATCGCTCAATCTCGCATTTTAAAAACACGAAAATATTTTGCTAAATATTTTCTCTGTCTGTCGCCGTCGCTCCTACCAAGGTTTTAAAAATGCGAGGCCTCGCTTTAAGTTGAAGAAAAGAAGTTTGTTGCCAGTCTTTTATCAACTTGCACCAAGTTGTATCTATTATATAATGTATATTAATTATGTTTTCAGATCCTCAAAAAAATGTAGATCAATTTAATATCGGTGCTGGAAGTTATGTTGCTGATTTTGGAGCGGGTTCTGGTTTTTATACTTTTGCTGCAGCTCGCGCTGTTGGTTCAAGTGGTAGAGTTTATGCCGTGGATGTTCAGAAAGACCTATTAACTAAAATAAAAAATCAGGCAAGTCTTGTTGGTGTTAGAAATGTAGATATAGTCTGGGCAGATATTGAGAATCTCGGAGGAACAAAGCTTCGTGACCAATCTATCGATGGAGTAATAGCTGCAAATATTTTTTTCCAACTTGATAATAAAGAAGGTGCTTGCAGAGAGATAAAAAGAATTTTAAAAAGAAGTGGCAGAGTATTTTTAGTGGACTGGGCAAGTTCATTTGGTGGAATGGGTCCAGAAGCGGGTAGTGTTTTTGATCCATCAAAAGCAAAAGATCTTTTTATTAAAAATGATTTTGAACTAGACAGAGAGATAACAGCTGGAGCTCAACATTACGGTTTAATTTTTAGAAAAAAATGAACGATAATAATAAATTAAGTACATTTCAGATTATTGTAGTATCAGTTTTTGCTTTCTTTATTGTTGCTGGGGTTATAGCTTTTGCTACATATAAAGCAAGTAATTCTACAGTAAGCACCACAGAGGTTTCTGTTTGGGGTACACTTGATAAGGGAATGTTTGATGGTTTTATTTCAAAATTAAATTCTGATTATGGAGGAGAAATGAAAGTTAAGTATACCCAATTGGCTGAAGAGTCTTTTGATAGTACTGTTGTGGAAGCTCTCGCAGATGGTATTGGTCCAGACGCACTTATATTGCCTCAAGATAAAGTTGTAAAATACACAAATAAAATCTATCCTATTCCTTACGAAAATTATCCAGAAAGAACTTACAAAGATACTTTTGTTGAGGGAACAGAAGTTTTTCTAGGTAGTCAGGGTGTTCTCGGCTTGCCTTTTATTCTTGATCCTTTGGTTATGTATTGGAACAGAGATATCTTTACAAATAATCAAATAGCGCAAGCTCCTACAAATTGGGCTGATTTTCCTATATTGGCAGAGAAAATTTCAAGAAGTGATAAGAATTCAAATATTTTGAAAAGTGCTGTTGCTTTCGGTGAGTTCAGAAATGTTAATAATGCAAAAGATATTATTTCCGCTCTTATAATTCAAGCGGGAAGTCCTATTACAAAATATGGTTCAGAAAAGTTAGTTTCTGCATTAAATAATCAAAACTCTACTGATAGCAAAATCACACCTGCTGAATCAGCTGTAAGATTTTATTCAGACTATTCTAATCCGAAGAAAACTGTTTATTCATGGAACAGAGCCCTTCCGATGTCAAAGAGTTATTTTTTAAGGGGAGACCTTGCTGTTTACTTTGGTTTCGGTTCAGAATTCAGCGATCTTAAAGTCAAAAATCCAAATCTTAATTTTGATATTGCACTCTTTCCGCAGATAGTAGATACAAATTTAAAATCAACTTTTGGTAAAATGCAGTCATTTGTTATTTTGAAAAGCTCAAAAAACATACCATCAGCTTATAGCGTTTTTTCTTATCTTGTTGGAAACGAAGCAATGAAATTATGGCTTTCTCTTAGTGGTTATGCTCCTACAAGAAGAGACATTATCGCTCAAGGTACATCCAATGCTGTGGGTTCTATACTTTATAATTCAGCCTTAATATCAAAAGCTTGGATTGACCCAGATAAAGACAAAACTTCTTTAATATTCCAAAATATGATAGAGGATGTTACCACTGGAAGATTGTCAGTAACTGAATCTGTTGGTAAGGCTAGCGATGAAATAAATAATTTGTGATATAATTAATTTATGAAGATTAGAAAAACACTTATTTTTTTAGCAACATCACTTTTTAGTTTTTTGGCTATAGTTTCTGTGACTTATTCTGCTGATTTTCAGGGTATTGTGACTTGTGGTAATGCTGGACAAGCACCTTGTAATTTTAATGATGCAATGGCTTTTTTGAACAACGGTATCAATTGGATAATAAGAGCTTCATTTTGGATAGCAGTCATTACTATTACTTGGGCAGGGGCTAGAATTTTACTACAACCAGATAATTCCGGAGAAAGAACCGCCGCAAAAACAATGTTTGTTAAAACGATGAAAGGTTTCTTCTTTTTATTGTGCGGTTTTCTTATTGTTAAGCTTATAGTAAGCGGATTGGGGGTTAATATTGCTGAACAAGAAGATGGTGGAACAGGTATTTTTAGATGGCTTAAATTTTAATAATTTTAATAAAGTAAAATGATAAAAAGAAAATTTTTATTTAATACATTAGCGGTGCTCGTACTTGTTGTTATTTTTTCACCATTTGTTGTTTCAAATGTATTTGCTGAATATGGATCTACAAATTTAACGCCAACAGTTAAGCCGACATTGAATAATCCAATGGGTAATATTGATCTCAAACAACTGTTTGTGAATGTCATGGACAATATTGTTATTAAGATAGGAACAATCATAGCTATTCTTTCATTAATATATTCTGGATATCTTTTTGTGGAAGCACAAGGAAACGAGGGTAAGCTCGGTAAAGCAAAAGAATTTTTTTATGGGACCATTATAGGGATTACAATTCTTCTTGGAGCAAAAGCAATAGCAATGATAGTTGCAAAAACCATTGAGTCGGTCAGTGGTGCTAATATATTTTAATATGAGATATTCTTTTTTAAAAAAAATAATAAGTGCTATGGTGGTGTTGGTTGTAGTGTTACAGTTTGCTGTTTTTAATATGTCTTTTGCATCGCCTAGTGGAACATTTAATGTCACAGGTTCAAATACAAGTGTTAATGTTTCTGCAACAGCTCAAATAGGTAATACAAACGGAGGAGGACTAACAGATTTATCAAGAGGTTATAGCGGTACTGTAAAAGCCGGAACGTTTAGTGATACTGTATACAACACTATAATAATAGGTATATTACAGCCACTCATCAAGCTTTTAATAGCTTTATCTATCGTATTTTTTATCTGGGGGGTATTCAAATTTATGATAGCTGAGGGAGACAAGAGAGAAGAGGGAAGGCAGTTTATGTTTTGGGGTGTTGTGGGAATATTTGTAATGGTTTCTGTCTGGGGTCTAGTTGCCATTTTGACAAATACTTTTAAGTTGGATACTACTGGTATAAAAATTCCGAGTATTAAATAAGTGTTGATAATTGGCATTGCGGTAATATTTGAGGTTGGTATAATTGAATAGACAATATAATATTTGGTCGTATTATTAGTTATCAGTTTAATAATTTAATTATAATTTATGAAGAAAATTTTAGCAGTAGGTGGAGCTTGGTTATTGCCAGTTTTGACTTTCGCTCAAGTAGGTCAGTATAGACCCACAGGTGGAATTAGTGATTTGCTTGTTTGGTTCAAAAATCTTTTGAATGCTTTGGTGCCAATACTTATAGCTTTGGCTGTTGTTTGGTTTATTTGGAATGTATTTCAATTTGTTATAAAAGAAGGAGATGATAGAGAAAAAGCAAAAGATGCAATGATATGGGGTATTGTAGCTATTGCAGTTATGGTTTCTGTCTGGGGTCTAGTTGCTGTTTTAACAAGCACTTTTGGAACAAAAGGTGTTGGAATAGGTGATGCAGCAGGTAATATAAATAATTTGTTACCATAATAATGAATTTTTTTGTAGAAAAAGCTTATGCAGAAGTTGGCAATATGGTAGAGGTGGATGCCTTTATAGATAGAGTAAACGCTCAAATAATTTCACCTCTAGTATATCTTGTTTTTACTTTAGCAGTATTTTGGTTTATCTGGGGTATGGTTCAATACATCAGAAATGCAGAAAATTCTTCTGAAAGGGAAACTGGATATAAACATATGTTATGGTCAGTTATCGGTATGTTTATAATGATATCTGTAAAAGGAATCATAAACTTCATACTTGCTACGCTTTTCTAAAAAAACTAAAATTAAAAAATCACTAAACCTTAAAAAGTTTAGTGATTTTTTTGTATAAAAAAAAAGGGGCAGAAACCTGGAAGGTTTCTGCCCCTGCATTGATAACAGTTACAATCTCCTAATCACCCTAGTGTCTACCCACTGTGAATTCAATGTTGACTGTTCTCCCTCAAGAGAACCATCAGCATACTCTTTGAATCTTATTTCACCTCGTGGATATTCTTTGCATATTGGGTCGTTGTAAATTCCAACCCAATCCCATTTGGGGTTTTCAGAGCGTTTTAAAAAAACTTCTGCAAGTTTTCTCCTACCAGACAAAACAGTAAATACCATCTTGTCATTATTTCGCTCTGTGAATTTTACATCGAATGGTCCAGCCTTTCTTTGTTCTGGATTCACACCGATGACTCCAGGAGCCTTCTCCCAAGTCGTCACCCATTTGGTTTCATCCACCTTTGCAGAAAAGTGATTGTATAAGAACACAATCCCAATAACTGCAAGAACGATGAGAATCAACCCAATAACCTTTCCTCCCCCAAGAACTTTTTGTATTCTGTTTTTGAGGAGGAACCGTTTGAGGTGCAGGGCTCTGCTTCTGTGGAGTGTCTTTTTGAGGAACCACCACAAAGCAATAATACCCACCACGACTGAAACACCAATCAAGGCAAAGCCTATGATGTCGGCTTTTCCTTTCGGAATAATGCTAAATATCAAAAACATTAAACCGATTATCAGAACAATCTTGAACAGGTATTTCAGTAATTTCATTTCAGAGTCACCTTCTTTCCTTCGTCATTTGAAAGTATCACGCCGGTGTTTCCTCCCAGAACAAGATTGTTACCACCAAATTTCCCAAGCCCTTCCATTAGAGCGAGCGACCTTGTGTCACCTTGCATAGCATCAACCTTGCCCTTAAGAATATGTACGTCAACTCCTTTGTTCAACTTCGCCGCCTCGGATGTACCACGTGCCTCTTCAATCGCCCTATCGGCAGTATTCTTGGCCTGCAAAACTGCGAGTCGAGTTTCTTCCACCAGAGCTTCACCTCTGAGTGTGGCATTCTTCTTTGCCTCAAGTAACTTCTGGGTTTCAGGATCAATCCTTATATCCAAGACGTTAATCGAGACAATTTTTTGCCCTATGGTTTCAACAATCCCGGGATTACCTATTGCACCATCATTTAACGATTGGATTAGATTGATAAAACCAGAATTATCTTGGCTTGTCAGCTTGCCCTCATACTGTGCAGCGATAAGCTCCATTGCTTCCTTGGAAGCGACAAAATCTCTCGTGCCAGCTTTTATGGGGTCTAGAACGCGCGGAAGGAAAAAACGGAATTGAATCGTTTTTCCAGCATGGACTGTTTCTATTCCAACCCTGTAGGTTAGAGTAACTTTCAAACCACCCTTCGCCTCTGCGTCCACTGTCTTGTCCAGATATGAACCATTGAAATATAAAGACTCTGCAGTCTCTGTAACTTTCTCAAGTTCGCTGTTCACATCTCCTTTGAGATTGTATTTCTCAATAGGGAATGTGTAGATAGAATCAAGTCCTATCCATCTTACACCGTAGAACCTCCAGAGAAAACTACTAGCATTTCCTTCCCAGAAACTTTCTTCTCCTTCTAACATATCTCCGGTTTTTTCGTCAATATGTTTGCCTAACCCCTTCGTGTTAGCAAAGTATTGGACGATGTTTAGTCCACGAACTCGGAATTTTATTCTCCCGAGCTTCATTGTCGTGACTAAAAAGGATTCTTTGCCTTCTCTTTGCGAGAGTTTTGTAAACGTAACTCTCAAGATCAAATGGACACTAAAGCAAAAACACACCAAACCAATTAGAAACACGATCATAGCACTCTCCTTATTTCTTTCTTTTGTAACTGTTATGTCAAAAAACAAAATAGGGGATACCTTCCCCTAAATTTCACTCTACCTAATATACTAGCATACTTATGCCAAAAAGTCAAATAGAAATGTCTTATAAAAAGCCATATTTTAAGCCATATTTTTTAGATTTTTAATAAGGTTGGGTTGATTTATTTATTAAAATGTTTTATTATATAAAAAGCCTTTTTGTTGGGTGATCGCTTGGAATTGCTTTATTGTGATTCTTGGAGGAAAGTCCGAACACAGCGATTCAAATTTTTTGATGGTATAGGTAGCGGGTAACGCCCGTCAGTCGTAAGACTAGAGGTGCGAACAGTGACGGATTTTTTCGAAAGAAAAATCCACCCAATGAAATAATATTTTATCGGGTGAATCCTTAGGGTAACCTTTGGGGTGCAACGACAAAATCCTTACCCCTGTGCAAGGCCGTGTCCGTCTCGTACGGAAGTGCCGCTTGATCTACCGAGTAATCGGTGTGACAGATAAATGATTATCCAAGATATATTAAAAATATATCTGGACAGAATTCGGCTTATAGGCATAAAGGCAAAATCTGAAACCATCGTCAAAAGCGGTGGTTTTAGTTTGCCAAAATTTAAGGAGCAGGGCGACTATCCCAGTAGTAAAGAAATCATAATTTCTTACTACGGGACAGGTATATTTTGAGCACCCCGTAGAAATTTCACTCAAAAAAACCATAGGTAAAAAACAAATGTTTATAAAACAGACAATCTTTAAACACTGTCACACATTCTCTAAATTTTGTACGGGGTATCTGCAGAAATTAAAATTTTTATTTTCGTTAATTTTCTTGTATACTAGTAGAAAGTATATGGTAAAGAAATTTTTTAAACTATTTAGTAGCGAAATTACCGGCTTACATGAGGCCGCTTTTCTTCTGGGTATTTTTGCTTTAGTTTCTCAATTTTTAGGTCTTTTTCGTGACAGAATACTTGCATCTTCTTTTGGTGCCGGACTTCAACTTGATTTGTATTATTCTTCTTTTAGAATTCCAGACTTTATTTTTGTCACTGTGGCGTCTATAGTTTCTGTTTTTGTTCTCATACCTTTTATATCCGAGAGAATGGACAAAGGAGAATTGGAAGTGAGGAAATTTATTGGTTCTATTTTTACTTTCTTTTCTATTCTTATGGTTGGGATTAGTATCATTGCTTTTTTTCTGATTCCGGTTTTGACTCCAATTATTTTTAAAGGAATGAAAGATAGTCCAAATTTGCCTGATTTGATAAATATGACAAGGATTTTATTATTGTCACCAATATTTTTAGGTCTATCAAATTTTTTTGCAAATATTACACAAGTTAGTAGAAAGTTTCTTATATATGCGCTCTGTCCTATTTTTTATAATGTTGGCATTATCTTGGGTATTGTTGTGTTTTATCCAATCTTTGGATTATACGGACTTTCTTTTGGTGTTATTTTGGGCTCTGTTTTACATTTCGCAATTCAAATTCCGTCTGTAATAAAGAGTGGGTTACTTTCATTTAAAGAAATAAAAATGAACTTTTCTGAAATCTACGATGTTGTAAAAATATCTATACCAAGGACTTTAGCTTTGAGTATGTCTCAAATTTCTATTATGGTTTTGTTGGGTTTTGCTTCTTTGATGAAAGAGGGGTCAATTGCCATTTTTAACTTTGCATACAATTTAGAAGCAGTCCCTATGTCTATTATTGGAGTTAGTTATGCTACTGTAGCTTTTCCTACATTATCAAATTTATTTGTTAAGGGTAAAAAAACAGAGTTTATGGAAAGTTTGGCTTCTGGAGCAAAGCATATAATATTTTGGTCTATACCTATAAGCGTTTTATTTATCGTTTTACGTGCACAAATAGTTAGAGTTATATATGGCGCTGGAGAGTTTGATTGGACGAGCACAAGACTTACAGCAGCAATGCTAGCTATCTTTATAGTGTCTGCCGTTGCTCAGTCCTTATCACTTCTTTTGATAAGAGGATTTTATGCTTCTGGAGAGACAAAAAAAGTTGTTATATCTAATATAGTTTCTATGCTTTCTACCATATTCTTTACTTTTATATTCTTAAAGTTTTTTGAATCAAACCAAATGTTTAAGGATTTTGTTGAATCAATTTTACGTGTTGATGGTATAGCTGGTACAGAAGTCTTGATGTTGGCGCTTGGATTTACTTTATCATCACTGCTGAATTGTATCGTTCTTTGGTTTATCTTTAATAAAGAAAATAAAGGTTTTTCTAATTCTCTTTTAAATACTTTATTCCAAAGTTTTTGTGCCTCAATAATAATGGGAGCTGTCACATATTTTAGTTTAAATATTTTTGATAATATCTTCAGTCTTGATACTTTCTGGGGAGTCTTTTTGCAAGGAATGTTGTCTGGTCTCGTGGGTATAATAGTCTGTGTTATCATTTTGTGGCTTCTTAAGAGTAATGAGCTATCCGATGTATTTAAGACGCTTCACAAGAGATTTTGGACTGTTAAGACGGTTGCTCCTGATACTATTGAGATTTAGTTTGCTTTTTACTGAGTTTTAGGGTATACTCTTTTGGTAATTAAAAACAGATATGTCACAAGATCAATTAATAAAACTAGCCTGTAAGAACTGCAAAAGAATCAATTACTGGAGCAGAAAGAACAGGAAAAAAGTTGAAAGAAAAATAGAGCTCAATAAATTCTGTAAATGGTGCAGAAAGACTACTGTGCATAAAGAGGTGAAAAAGTAGGAGCGTGCTCAGTAGCACATTTTTAAATCACGATAAAAGGCACCGCCGTCGCGGTGCTTTTTCTCTACTCACAAATTTTTTTG
>CAZIID010000010.1:0-17199 GCA_964539415.1 uncultured Candidatus Saccharibacteria bacterium
TCTTTCTGAACTCCAGCATCATCATATTGATGTCCCATAAATCTTTTTACCTGAAATACTGTGTTCTTTGGATTTGTAACAGCTTGTCTTCTTGCAAGAAGACCAACAAGTCTTTCACCTGTTTTTGATGTTGCTACAATAGAAGGTGTGGTTCTTGCTCCTTCTATGTTTTCAATTATTTTTGGTGCATCACCCTCCATTATTGCTACAGCGGAGAATGTTGTTCCCAAATCTATTCCGATTATTTTTGACATAAGTTAATTTTAATTAATGCGAATAATAAATACGAATATACGCTCACTTTGTCATTCCCGCGGATGCGGGGATCCATCTTATAAAAAACTGGATTCCCGACAAGGTCAGGAACGACAAAAGAAATCAACTATGCAAAATTAGGAGCTCTTGTTATTTGACTTGAGAAAAATGATAAATCTTTTTGCGCTAGAAAGTTGTATGAAAATAGGGGTTGCTTAAGAGGAATAATTGGAATATTTTCTATGTGAGACGGAAGAGCGAATATTTTTTCTTCAACGGTTTCTTGTCCAACTAATTTTCCACAAACAGCGCGCGCTTTTAGGCTTCCATTTACTTCAACTATTTCAAAAACAACAACAGCCAAAGAGCCGTTTGGTAAACGAACCATTTTTTCAAAGTATTTCTGTTGTTTCTGAATTGATAACATATACTGATTATAACTAAACACAAAAGAACGTCAACAAGTAAAATAATACTATTTTAATTCACCAACTATAACTTTTGGGGCCAAAATTACCCTACCATTTAGAGAATATCCTTTCTTTTTTACAAAAATGATAATACCGTCTTTTGATTTATCTTCAACTTTTTCTATTTCTTCTGCTACATGAAGTGCGGGATCAAACTTCTCACCGACTGGATTCATTTCTTCAATACCGTTTTCTTTTAAGACTTTTATAAGGTGTGTGTGAATATATTCTACACCAACACGCCAATTTTTATCAACTTTTTCCCAAGCTTCTCTATTTGCATAGGCCATTTCAAAACTATCTAACACAGGGACCAAGTCCTCAACTAAACTTTCATTTGCATACTTAACTAATTCAAGCTTTTCGTTTTCAATTCTTTTTTTGTAATTACTGAAATCAGCTCTTTCTCTCTGCCAACCATCCATATATTCTTGCTTTTCCTTTTCGCAAGTTTTTAGTTTTTCTCGCAAACTTTTTACGAGGAGTTCCAAAGATTCTTCAACTTCTTCAGGAACAACTTCATCCGTAGATAAAGAATCACCTTTAGAAGATGTTTTATTCTTTTTGGCTGTTTCTTCTTCGTATACTATATCATCAGTGTTTTGTGTATTTTTTGGGTCTTTTGCGTTCATGTTATTTTCGCTAATTAATCTTAATTAATAAGAGTATTTTAACATAATCAAATATAAAATCAATATTAGTAATTGACAATCATATTATTATTTGATATAATACTAGTAGATTAGATTGAATTGATTTTGAATTTGGGGGACCTTAAAAATGCTAACATTTTGCTGGAGAAATCTGGTCAATATTGTTTGGCGGGCCCCCACCATTTTTTTAAACCAAAAAAAAAAGGAGAAGAACGTGGAAATCAATAATGTTATTTTGGTAAGAAGCGTTTTTTATAGCCCGAATAAAAGTTCGGGCTTTTTTAATTATGATTTTTTGATGAAGATGAAATTAAAAAAAGATTGACGATATAACTTTAAAAGAATAACCTTTATTATAGATGGTTTGTTTTTAAAAGGAGAAAAAAGATGAAAACTCTATGGGCAATACTTAGCTTGATTGGTTTTTTCACTACGCTAATGACCATAAAAAGACCGACCCCCGTCACAGCCGTTGGCTTTAGAACAGACATCGGCTGTGATCTTTCAAAAGATCCCGATAGGGATAACTACATCTGATTAACTCCCAAAAAGAGAAAGGGTGCCTTGGGCTCGAGTATATCTCGAGCCCTTTTCTTTAATAGAGTTAAACAATATTCTTTTTCGTCTTTGCGAGTGAGCAATTGGGGTGGGACCCAATGTGCAAGACTCATTGAGGACTTTTGTATTCAAAAGGTCCAATGAGTGGACAGTCCCTGTAAGGGAGGTCTTCCGACGTGACAATCTATCTTAATACTGGATTGCTTCGCTCTGCTCGCAAAGACAAAAAAAATAGGAAGCCTAAATAAAAAAATCCGAGCGTTAACTCGGATTTTTTGTATAATAATTCTGTTTGATTATCTCTTTGACCACTGAGCTGCCTTTCTTGCTTTCTTGAGACCAAATTTTCTTCTTTCTTTACATCTCTGATCTCTTGTTAGGAATCCTGCTTTCTTTAAATCTTTTCTTAAAGTTAGATCAAATTTGTTTAACAATCTTGCAATACCGTGTCTTACTGCTTCTGCTTGAGCTGAAGATCCTCCACCGATAAGCTTAACTGTGATAGCAAATGATACTGGTACTGGAAACTTTATCAAAGACTCCATTGCAGTAACTCTCTGCTTTTCTGTTTTAAAGTATTCTTCAAGGCTCTTTTCTCCGTTCTCAGTAATAACCTTTACAGAGTTTTTAGCAGATTCAACACCTCTAACTCTTGCAATAGCGGTTTTTCTTCTACCTACAGCTTCAATATATTTTTTTTCTGATTTTTCTGTCATATATTTATTCTGATATTTTTAGATTTTTTACAAGCTTTGACTTGAGCTTGTTCTGTGGAATCATTTTGTTAACAGCAAGTTTCAATATTTCTGAAAAACCTTTCTTTGCTATAACTTTTTCCATTTCTAATTCTTTTAGTCCACCTGGATAACCAGAAAATCTCTTGTATTTTTTGTTTACTAATTTCTTTTCATCTATAGACATTTTAGATGTATTGATCACTTCAACTTTAACATTAGCAACTATATTTCTTGCATAAGAAGTTAAATTCTTACCCATAAGCAAAACGGCGACTTCTGTTGCGAGTCTTCCAACCTTTTTACCTGTTGCATCAATTTTGTAATTTTTCTGTTCCATAATTTTTATACAAATTCTATTAGAACCATTTTAGCTCCATCATTAATTCTTGATTGTAACTTTGTGATTCTAAGATATCCACCTTTTCTATCTTTATACTTAGGAGCAATATCTTTTGCTATTTTATTTGCTGACATAGCTCCAACCTTTCCTGCTATAAGTCTTTGAGAATTTAATGTTTGCTCTTTACCTTTTGTAACAAGTTTCTCGACGTAAGATCTAAGTGTCTTAGCTTTTGCTTCAGTTGTCTTGATTTTACCCAACTTCAACAAAGACACAGCTAAAGTTTTAATTAAAGCATCTCTTTGTCCCATTTCTCTACTAAATGTTCTTTTTTTATTGCTGTGATTCATCTTTTTACTTTAAAGTAATACCGAAATTATTTAGGACATCTTTAATCTCATTTATTCCTTTTGCACCAAGTCCTTCAATTTCAGAAAGATCTTTTTCTTTCTTTCTTGTAAGGCCACCAATTGTCCTAATATTGGCACCGGACAGCGCATTAATTGTCCTCACGGACAAATCTAAGGTTTCGATTCTTGTCTTTAGGAATTCTGGGTCAACGTCTTTATTATCGCTTTCTGGAAGAATTGCATCTGATTTTAATTCTTTTTCTTCAATAACTTCTTCTTGGAAACCAACAATAGCTTTCAACTGTTCAATCATTGTAACAATAGATTTCTCTAATGCCTCTTTAGCAGTCAATGTTCCGTCTGTTTCTATAAAAACTCTAAGCTTATTGAAATCTGTTCTGTCTCCAACACGCATATTTTCAACTTCATAATTTACTCTTCTTATAGGAGTAAATATAGCATCAGTTGCAATTACGCCGATTTCTACTTTTTCTTTTTGTATAACTTCTTTTGGAATATAACCAAGTCCTGACTCAACTTTAATTTCAACTGTAAATTCTACATTCTTATCTGTAATAGAAGCGATGTGTTGTTCTGGATTTAAAATTTCAACTTGTCCAGGAACAATAATATCTCCAGCTGTAACATCCTTTACACCCTTAACTTTGATCTCAATAGTCTGAGGCTCATCAGTTAGCATTTTAACTCTAACTTTTTTCAAATTTAAAATTATATTTATAACGTCTTCTTTAACTCCGTTTATAGTAGAAAATTCGTGAGAAACTCCACCAATTTTTACTGAAGTAATAGAAGCTCCTGGAATAGAAGATAGAATTATTCTTCTAAGAGAATTACCAAGAGTGTGACCGTAGCCCGGATAAAGACCGTCTATCTCATAAACACCAGAAAAACCCTCTTCATGGATAACTTTTGGTTTTGACGGTAAGATAATTTTATTTTTGTCGGACATTTTTTTTATAAAAATATTAATAAAAATTACTAACTACAAACGCACAGCAGAAACTATCTGCTATAGAACTCGTAAATAGCTGAGATATCAAAACCGATCTCAGCACCAGTAAGTTTAGGTAAACCCTGAACCTTACCTTCTTTCTTCGCCTTATCAAAAGAAAGCCATGATGGACAATTGTATGTCTTCATTCTTTCTTCAAAATCCTTGAATAAATTCTTATTTAAACTTCTTTCTCTTACAGTAATAGCATCTCCAACTGATACTTGGAATGATGGAATAGAGTTTCTTGAACCGTTGATATTTATGTGACCATGATTAACCATCTGTCTTGCAAACTGTCTTGTTTTAGCAAGTCCCAAACGATATACAGCATTATCCAATCTCATTTCAAGCTTCTTTATCAAAGATTCTTCGTTGTTTTCTCCTTTTTTGCTCAAAATGCCTGTAACATAGTTTTTGAATTTTCTTTCATCAACTCCGTAAGTAACTTTAGCTTTTTGTTTTTCCAAAAGTTGCATAGCAAAACCAGATTTCATTTTTGGTTTTTTAGAAAAAGTCTTTCCTGATTTTTCTCTCAAGGCAAACTTTTGAGTCTGAGTTTTTTCAAAAACTCCAGCTCCAAGTCTTCTTGCTATTTTATATTTTGGTCCAGTTATCATGATTTTTTTGTTATGAGCGAAGCGAAATTAAAAGGTCACTTCTGCTAGTTAATTTTATACTCTTCTTGGTTTCTTTGGCTTAGGTCCGTTATGTGGAACTGGGGTCTCGTCTTTGATTTCTGTAATATTGAAACCTTTTGAAATAAAACCTCTAATAGCTGATTCTCTTCCAGAACCAACTCCTTTAACCACAACAGAAATTTCTTTCATACCCAAAAGAAGCGCTTTGTCTCCTAAAATTTCTCCAACCTTTGCAGCTGCAAATGGAGTTCCCTTCTTTGCACCTCTAAAGCCTAAAGCTCCAGCAGATGATGCCATAAGTGAATTACCTTTTGGATCTGTCAAAGTAACCAAAGTGTTATTATATGTAGACTTAACACACAAAACTCCAACTTCAAATTTCTTCTTTGAGGTCTTTGCTGTTTGAGATGCTTTTTTTGAAGCATCATCAGTCTTTTCTTCTGTTTTTACTATTCTTTTCTTACCCATTTTGTTTATTTATTTTGATTACTTCTTATCTGCGGCCTTTCTTCCTGTTCCCATAGTCTTTCTTGTGTTACCACGGAGAGTTCTTGAGTTGGTCTTTGTTCTCTGACCTCTACAAGGAAGTTTCTTTATGTGTCTCAAGCCTCTGTAAGACTTGATATCTTTTAATCTTTTAATATTAGAAGATACTTCTCTTTTAAGGTCACCTTCTATTTTTAAACTTTCAATAACTTTTCTAATCTTGTTTTCTTCGTCTGCTGTAATCTCTGACACCTTCTTTTCAATATCAACTTTAGATTCCTTTAAGATTGATTTTGCACGAGAAAGTCCAATTCCGTAAAGAACTGTTAGACCAACCTTTATTTTCTTATTATCTGGTAATGTTATTCCTGCTACACGCATATAAAATTTATTAAGAGCTACAATAGCACTTATTTATAAAATAATCAAATTATCCTTGCCTCTGCTTATGTCTAGGGTTTGAAGGACATGTTATGTAAACTCGACCCTTTCTCCTAACGACTCTGCATTTGGCACAAATCTTTTTTACTGATGTTCTTACTCTCATTTGTTTTTATTTAAATTCTCTTAATTATTCTTGCTTTTCCTCCGTAATCATCCAGTTGTAAAATCACTTTATCACCGATAAGAACTCTTATCCTGTGAAGTCTCATTTTACCTGCAAGATATGCCATTATTTCTTCACCACTTGATTCAAGTCTTACCTTGAAAAGTGTGTTAGGAAAGGCCTCTAAAACTAATCCAGCCACCGAAGGCTTATTTTTTTCGTTCATTTTTTTAAGCAACAAGTTCAATAATAACAAAAAAACCAATATAGTCAAGCATTTTTAAGATATCAAGACTATAAAATCAGAATATATTTTTGTATATTTATTCTAATACCACTCTAACCTTTATATTTTCAGCCTTTTTGGGCAAACTAAGATTCCATTGCGGTCTCAAATTTATACTGATTTTTTCTATTTCATCTGAGAATTCTGAACTTATCAACACTCCAACTGTTGACTTTCTCATTCCGACTACAAACTTTTTGAGTCTATCTTCGTCAACTTTTTTTATAATCTTAACTTGTCCTTGTATATCCAAAGATAGAGATTCTTCCTCCCAAGGTTTTTCTGTTTTTGCTTTTAATTGAACAACTACATCGTTAGTAAAAATTGGATAAACTTCACCAGACTCATAACCCTCTATTTTATTTACTGCTATGTATGAGGCTAGTTTCTTTTCATCAAAAACAAAAACTCTAAGTGTTGCTTTTTCACTTAATTCATTTTCCATAGAGACAATTCCAGAGACTGAATTGTCGTATTCAATATACTTTACATTCTCAAAATATACATAACCTTTTGGTACATTTGCAGAAAATTCCTTGATTAACTCTGTAGATAAAGTGCTTCTAAGTTCATTTTTGTATGTTTCTTTCTTTTCGTCTGATACTGTTTTTACAAGACCGATATATCCACCCTTTATGTCTGAACTTAATCTGCCATAAAAACCTTCATACTTACTTTTTGAATCTTTTAGACCAGGAATTGTAAAATCCCCCTTAAGATCTGAGACTTTCATATTGTATTTTTCTCCAGCTTCATCAGCAATAATCTCAACCTCAATTTTTCCTGGAATTTTTTTATCACCTTCCATCTTAAAGCCCGGAACATCAACAGACTGTTTAATCTTGTATATTAGACCATCGGAAGTCTCTAACCTTGTGTTTACAATAAGCCTTTGTTTGGAAGTGCTATATTCATTAAAAATAAAAGCTTTACCAACCGCCTTGATGCTAGATTGTTGTTCGCTATCTGGATCAACTTTTTTTGATACGGTCTTTTCTACTTGGACGATTTCAAAAGGAATGGATGAATTTTCGGAATCTTTTGATATTTTTAAGGTATCGTCTAGTTCTACAGAATTAGAATTTGGATAAACACGTATTTCAGCAGTAGAAAAAAGAGAAGAAAGTAAAAACACTGCAACCAAACAAACAACAACGGCTATAATCCACATAGCTTTTCTACTTCTTGGTGTTATATTTTCTGCGCCTTGAGGAATAGATGCAAAAGTTGTAGAAAAAACGTCCTCACCTCTTTTCTTTTGGCTTATCCAGATAGGTTTGTCTTCTTCAATTTTTTTACTTGCTGTTTCTTTGATTTGAGATACAACACAAATAGAGGTTCTGTTACCTTTTGGATCTTTATTTACTATGATGTCTTGAATTATTTTTTTAGCCATCCAATTAAAAGTTAATTTTTATTAAAATAATAACGATTTTTGATTTTATTTAAACCTATCTATTTACAGAGAAAATTTAGTGGGACAAGTTTTTGTTTTTAAAAATTTTATCTATAAGTATTATAGCAAGTCTTAGATGTACGTCATTTGTGAATATCTCTTGTTTCTTAAAAAAAGAGACGAACTTCCTGTCATCAAGTATGGATATATTAAAATCGTTATCAGTAATACCAGGTCCTTTAAGTTTACTCTCTTTAATTTTTTTGCCAACTATTCCTGTAATTTCATCATCTGCAATAATAAAAATATCCTTGGGTATATTACCATTTGGTGAAATTTCTTTAAAAATTTCAAATAAATTGTTTGTCCATTCTTTTATGGCAAGATTAACAGATATTTCAACTTGCGATGCTGTTTTTTCATCACAATTGCCATGACATTTCATATTTATAAGTGAAGATGCTATATTTTGCGGAACCTTTAATGATTCAGATATTTTATTGATGATAACTCTTTTTCCAAAAGGAAAAGTAAGAACTTTTTCTACTGAATCATCCTGTGCTACGCATATTTCTGTAGTTTCACCTCCGATATCTAGCAAGACAAAATCATTTTTAACTGGATAAGCATCACGAACAAAAGAAAAACCGGAAAGTATAAAAGAATGCATTATGTATTCATCCGTAATAATATTTTTGCTTATTGAACCAAGTATTTTTTCTAAAATATCATTTTGAATAATACTCAAAAACACATTGACCTCAAACGAATTTACGCTTTTTTTAATTACATTTTCTATTTTATAACCATTTAATTTGGTTTGAACTATAGACTCTTCAAAAACTTTAAATTTATCTTTTACTTTTTTGTCTTTTGGTAAGGAGCTATCAAAGACATCTTTTCCTTCTGTTTGTTTGATTTGGTTTACAAAATCTTCTGTAATTGTGAAGGCTTTGTCTTTTTTTACTTTAAAATATTTGCTTTGAGACAAAATCCATGGAGAAGAAATATTGATATGTATATTATCAACCTTATATTCTTTTTTAAAAATACCAGATGGAGAAAGGTATTTTTTCCTCATTGAAAGGGAGACCTGATCAAATGCATCAAACATTGAAGACAAGTATTTCTTTATTCCAAATTTAATAGCATCACCAAATTCTATTTTTTCATAAAAAAGTATTTCGGGTTTTTCTTGTGTAGAAAAATTAACAATAGAACAACTAAGACTTTCACTTTTTAAATCAAAAAGCAAAACTTTTTCTGTTTTATTTGAATTAAAAGAAAAGAGCGACATATGGATATTATAATACCTGTCGCTCTTAACTGCAATCAAATTTATAAATTTTTGATATTATTCCAAAATTGCTTTTATTCTTCTGATACCCGCACTTGAAGCTTCCTCTTTTACAATTTTAAAATGTCCGAGCTCAGATGTGTTTGCAACATGCGGACCTCCACAAAATTCTGTGCTGAAATCTCCTATTTTATATACCTTCACGACATCACCGTATTTAGATAAATCAAAAGATAATGTCGTAACAATCTTCTTAGCTTCTTCTTTTTGTAATTCAAGCATCTCTACAGGAATTTTTTCGGCAATTTTATCATTTACCATATCCTCAACGGCTTTCAATTGCTCTGCTGTAAGTTTCTCAGGCCAGTTGAAATCAAAACGCATCCTTTCTGTCGTGATATTGCTACCTTTTTGAGTTATTTCTCCATTCAAAACTCTTCTTAGTGATGCAAGAAGCAAGTGCGTTGCTGTATGATACTTGGTTTCCATTTCTCCAGTTCCTGCAAGACCTCCCTTAAACTTCTGTTCAGCACCGACTTTTGAAATTTCTTGATGTTTTTTGAATTCTTCAGCAAAAGAAACACTATCTACTAATATTCCTTTTTCGGTAGCCAATTCTTTTGTTAATTCAAATGGAAAACCGTAAGTAGAAAACAAAAGAAAAGCATCTTTTCCAGAAATGTTTGCACTACTGATTTTTTCAAATTCTTTCAAACCATTACTTAATGTCTTTCTGAATTTATCATCTTCATTTTTTATCACTTCAATAATTTCTTTTTGTTTTAGAGATAAAACAGGGTAAGCGTAAGTAAGTTGCTCAATAACAACATTTGCTAAATCAAAAATAGTCTCTTTTGAAATACCGAGCTGATCTATATATTTAATAGTTCTTCTCAAAAGCCTTCTCAAAACATACCCAGCCTCGGTATTTGAAGGTATTACTCCATCAGATATCATCATTACAGAAGAACGAATATGGTCGGCGACAATTCTTTCGGCTCTTTCGTCTTGTTTATTTACATTTTTCTTTATCTTAGCCAAAATAGCTTCAAAAATATCTGTATCAAACACGGTAGTCTTACCCTGCATTACTACAGTTGTTCTTTCAAGACCCATACCTGTATCAACGTTCTTTTTTGTAAGTGGAATATATTTACCGTCTGCGGTTTTATTAAACTCCATAAAAACATTATTCCAAATTTCAATAATTCTTCCGGACTTCACAAGGTCGGCAAATTTACCCTCAACTTTTCCATCTTGTGGTCGCACGTCATAAAACATTTCAGTATCTCCACCACAAGGACCAACTTGGCCTGCAATCCAAAAATTATCATCCTTACCGAGGGGAATAATTTTTACGTCACCACTTATTATCTCATCAGTACCTGCAACTTCAGCTGTAATACTATGTTTAGCAAAATTTTCTTTCCAAATAGTAATAGACTCGTCATCACGCGGAATACCCTCTTCTCCCTTAAAGACAGTTACGAAAAGTCTCTCTGGATCAAGACCAAGTCCTTCATCTTTGCTCGTAAGAAATTCTAAGCTCCATTCTATGGCTTCTTTTTTAAAATAATCACCAAGAGACCAGTTGCCCATCATCTCAAAAAACGTTAAATGTCTATTATCACCGACATCGTCTATATCTCCTGTCCTGACGCATTTTTGAACGTCTACGAGCCTTGTGCCGGCTGGATGTTTAGCCCCCAAAAGGTAAGGAACGAGTGGTTGCATTCCGGCGGTGGTAAACAAAGAAGATGGATCATTTTCAGGTATTAGAGATGCAGAAGGGATTATTGAATGTCCTCTTTTTTCAAAAAACTTTAAATATCTTTGTCTTATCTCGCTTGATTTCATATAGAAAAATATACCATAATAGCGGAAAATTAAAAAGATTCTACTTTTTTAATATCTTAATATCCTTTTTTAGTTCTGGAAGTTTGGTTGGATTATAAACAGCCACACAAGGATGATACAAACAAACTATTTTTATAGGCCCATATGAGGTGTCCGTATCAAAGCTTCTACCGTGCATTTTTCCTATTGGTTCAATTTTATTTTTCAATCCAAACTTCTCCATAATATACCCCATTGAATATCTACCCAAAGCACAAATTACTTTCGGCTGAATTATTTCTATTTGCCTATCTAAAAACGGTCCGTATATTTCAATTTCCTTTGGCGTTGGATCTCTATTTTCCTGTGGTCTATCTTTTACAATATTTGTTATATAAATCTCTTCTCTTTTTATTTTAATATGACCAAGAAGAGAATCTAAAACTTTTCCCGCAGTTCCACAAAAAGGTTTACCAGTCTTAGCTTCATTTCTTCCAGGGGCTTCTCCAACAAACATAATTTTGCTATCCAAACTTCCCTCTCCAATAACAGGAAAATATTTGTTTTCAGTTCTATATAAAAAAAGAGGCGAAATCTTTAAATTCAAGATTTCGTCTTCTATTTTTTTAATTTTATTTAACTTCTCTGAAGACATTTAATTACAAAACACAATTTGCACAAGCACTTAATATTTCTTCTCTTATGACTTTAGCTTTCTTTTCATTAAAACCAAGCTTTTCTAATAAGCCAACTTCTGTAAGCTTTTTTGAAATAACATATCCTTTTGCAAGTAACATGTTTTTTTCACTTGTTGTTATTGTGGTAAGAGCTGTTATAGGAATAAGCTCGGATTTTTCTATCATATTATGCAAAGTATTGCTGTATGGATAATTCCAACCTATCAAATGCAATCTCTGACATTCACTGTAGCTTATTGCTGTATGGCTGAATTTGGTATTTGTTATAAGCCATCCATCAGTAACTTTTCTTTTCTTGCCACCAAAATCAAATTCAAGACCTATAAGATCATCAAAACGAGCTTTCACATACAACGCAACTTTTAAATCTGATTTCATTTCCATATGTGCATGAAATTTTGCTTCAAGCATAACAAGTTCATTTTCTTTCCAAGCAACAATATCAACCTCATGTTCTGCACATCTACCAGTTACAATTTTATTTGTTACTGTCTCATAACCTTGTGATCTCAAAATCTCTGAAACAAACTGTTCAAACGGAAAACCTGTTGGTCCAAGCATACCTACTGCTTTTCGCAAAGAGTATCTTACAGCAACGGATTTCTGTTTTCTTTTTAAAATAGAAAAAGCTTCTTGATATATTTCTCTCGTAGTAATACCGTCATGAAGCTGACCTCCAACCTCTAAAATTATATTTTTAATAACCTCTTCGGTAGCACCTAGTTTTTTTAAAGAATATTCTAATTTTTTATAGTCAAATAGTTCTTTCTCACCATTTGCTTTTATAACATAAAATTCTGGCATGCAATAATCATAACATGATTAAACAAAAAGATAAATTTACTCCTTTAGAATTTAAGCTTTATGCTTTCAACTTGCTATAATTCCTCCCCCAATACACACTTCTTCATCATAAATCACAGCAGATTGACCTGGAGTTACAGATTTCTGAGGGTTTGTAAAATTCAATTCTAATCCATCAGGTGTTCTTTTTATTTTACATTCTTCAACTGGCTGTCTATAACGAATTCTCGCTTGATAAATTTTACCTTCTTCTATATCACCTGAAATTAAGTTCACTTTTTCTAATAAAACCTTTTTTGATTCCTCATTTTTTATCAATTCCAAATCTTGAGAAACAACGAGAATGTTTTTATCAAAATCCTTAGCGATAATATAGTAAGGTTTATCATTTGGACTCTTTTTTTCTATTTTGAATCCGTGTCTTTCACCAAGGGTAAAAAAGAATACACCAGAGTGTGTGCCAATCTTTTCACCTTTTTCATTTATTACATCACCAGCTTTTTCTTTTATGTAATTCTTAAGAAAATCTTTTACGTCAACTTTACCCATAAAACAGAGTCCTTGGCTGTCCTTTTTTGTTGCATTCGCCAAATCATATTTGAGAGCAAGTCTTCTTACTTCAGGCTTATCTATATCCCCCACTGGAAATAAAGTTTTTGAAAGCTCATTTTGAGTAAGAGTCCAAAGAAAATATGACTGATCTTTATTGTTATCCTTACCAGCTAGCATTAAAGTCTTTTTATTTTCTTTATCTTCCGCAACTCTTGCATAATGTCCGGTCGCAACGTAATCGGCGCCTAGCTCCATAGCTTTTTTAAAAAAACCTCCAAACTTTACATATTTATTACACATAACATCAGGATTAGGAGTTCTGCCTGCTCTGTATTCAGAAATCATATAATCTACAACATCCCTCTTATATTCTTCTTCAAGATTTAAAGTTAAAAATGGGATATCGAGTTTTGCACAAACTCGCATTGCGTCTAATCGGTCTTCTTTCCAAGTACATTCTGTATATTCTGGTTTCCAAACCTTGATAAAAACTCCAGTTACATCAAAGCCTGCTTCTTTTAATAAAGCAGCAGAAACAGAACTGTCCACGCCTCCAGACACTCCAACAAACACTTTTTTGCCATTTTTTTGCACGACTATTTATAACACAAATAGATACTATATATCAAACGGTTCTTGTTCGTCTTTGCGAGTGAGGTATTCCGAACGTGGCAAACCATCTTTTTTTAATACTGGATTGCCGCGCTTCGCTCGCAATGACGGAGCGGATGAATTACCCGCTCGAACGACTGATATGAATCTTTCATTCAGTCGGGCAGAGGCTTCGGAACACAAAACCAGTGACTTTTTTTGTCGCCGGTTTTATGAAATACTATATTGTTGCAGATTTAATATATTTCTTATTAATATATATCGCCAAGTAACCAAGTCCGATTATTACAATACCAATAAATATTAAAGCTATTGGCCAACCTGTAATGTTTGAAAAATACTGAGCCGTTATTCTTATAAGATAAGCTACCAAGAAAAGCATACCTATAAATAAAAATGCTGATTTCTTTAAGTAAACACTTCCAAACAATGTTGCTAAAAGTATTAAAGGAAAAAGTCCTGACCATATAGCTGGAGCAGTAGAGCTTCCACCAAAAATACTTGAACCTGTCATTACATTCAAAGCAAAAGACGCACCTAATACTCCCAAAATACCAAAGATATCAAAGAATGAAGAAAAGGGTCTTTGCCTTATTTGTAAAAAATATCCAAAGGATAAATAGCTAAATCCAACAAGTATCACCCTATAAAGATCAAAGTTTTGACCAAATCTATTAATTGAATTTGAAATCATTACATTTGTGATGGAGAAAAATAGCCAAGTTCCAAAAACTGCGTTAAATAAAGTAAATACATCTTTCTTTGTAAAAAACTGTGTAAGTCCAAACTGTAACAAAAGAAGGAAAGGAATAAGAATGGTAAACAAATTCATATTGGCTTCTGTAATAAATTTTTCAAACATTACAAAATAACCAAAAGAAGTTAGTATTGCAGAAAGAATGTAAAAAACATTATCAAGTTTTCCTAAAGTATTTGTTTTAGATAAAGCCAATGAACCGAGAAAGAAAGCAACACCAGTACCAAAAGTCGCTAGAACTCTCGTACCGTAGGACATTGTCATCCAATTTTGAGCTACAAGAATGATAAGCCCTATAAGAACGATAATACCTCCAATGAAATATAATATTTCTGATACACCAAATCTTCTAATAATGGAGTTCCCAGAATTTGCATTATCAATTTTCGGCAATCCAATAGCTGAAGTAACCTCATTCTTACTAATAAGGCCACTATTTACTGCAACTCTTAAATCATTTAGTATCTTTTCCTTATCCATATAATGTATATGTTAAAAATTAATAACTATATTACCCAACCAACAAAAACAAAGTTATAATTATAAGAAGTTCCAATATCTACAACTTTTGCATTTCCTTTACTATCAATCAAATTTATCTGATTATAATTTCTATTAACACCACCAAACAATTCAAAGATACCAGCATTGTAAGAATCTCCATTTCTTATAGAGAGACCGTCTGGTGAAATAGGATTGTTATCAAGTGTTAGCTTCTGTGCGTCTTCTAAAGATATTTGTGATTGAATACCATCAACAGCACTGTATTTGTAAATTTTTGGCGGATCTGTCTGTACATCATAATTACAACCTATTTCTTTTGAATTTACTATTTCTGCAATTTTAATTTTTCCTTTTGCAACGGTATAGATATCTCCATTAAAACAGTATGATTTATTATAATCTCTTACATAATAAAGAAAATCATATTTTGGAGTAATCGCCGACTTTGGCATATAAGAAAAAACCGCTACTAAAATTATAACTACAAGTGGTATAGCTATACCCAATATTAATGCTATGTTTGATTTTTTATCTTGTTCCATATTAAAAAATTAATTAAATTAAAATATCACTTATCTATTATAACATAATGTCTCATATATGTGTCTACTTAATATTTATATATGAGGCTAATAATATAAACAAAAACCACCCCTAGGGTGGTTTAATACATTTTTAATGACTTATATCTTAAACTCAATAACATCCCCATCTTTAACAATATATTCTTTTCCTTCAGTTCGTATCAATCCCTTTTCACGAGCATTACCGTTTGAACCAGCAGAAAGTAATTTGTCCCATTCTATAACTTCAGCACGCACGAATTTATCTTTAAAATCTCCGTGAATAGCAGTTCCAGCTTCTGGTGCAGTCCATCCTTTTTGAATAGTCCAGGCTCTTGTTTCATCAACACCCGTAGTAAAGTAAGTCATAAGACCAAGTAGATCATATCCTGCCTTAATAAGATTATCTATTCCATCATCTTTAGCTCCTAGACCTTCTCTCATCTCAACCTTTTCTGCACCCTCAAATTCGGAAAGTTCTTTTTCAACTCCAGCATCCACTACTACGTATTTAGCATTTATTTCTTTGAAGAAAGCTAAAAGTTTTTGATACCTTTCATCATTATTTTCGTCTAAATTTTTACCACCAGTTTTTTTATTCAAAACATATAAAATCGGCTTCATTGTTAAAAGACAAAGTTTTTTTACTTCAACTATTTCAAATTCATCAAAAGAAACTGAACTTGCAAGTTTTCCATCTTCAAGAGCTTTTTTTACTCTCTCTAGTGCTCCATTTTCTATTACAGCAACCTTACTTCCTCTTCTGATTTCACTTTGTAAACTTCCAAGCCTTTTTGTTACAGTCTGCATGTCAGCCAAAACAAGTTCTAAATTTATAGTTTCAATATCTGAAAGTGGATCAATCTTGTTTGATACATGAATTACATTTTCATCTTCAAAAATACGTACAACTTCAGCTATGGCGTCTGTCTCACGAATGTTTGTAAGAAATTTATTACCGAGTCCTTCTCCAGCAGAAGCACCTTTTACAAGACCTGCAATATCTACGAATTCAACAGCTGCAGGGACAGTTTTTAATGATTTTGAAAAAGTAGAGAGTTTCCAAAGTCTTTCATCTGGCACAGCAACAACACCAACAGATGGATCTATTGTACAAAATGGATAATTTTCACAAGGCACAGCCTTACGTGTCAGCGCATTAAAAAGTGTGCTTTTTCCGACATTTGGTAGACCTACAATTCCTATTGATAATGACATCTTGTTAGAATACCGAAAAAAATGACAAAAGTAAAATTATTTTTTACTTCGTCTTTGCGAGGTGAGTGTTGGGGAGGGACCCAACGCGCAAGACTCATTGAGAACTTTTGTATTCAAAAGGTCCAATGAGTGGACAGTTCCTGTAAGGAATAGAGCGACGAAGCAAACCATCCCCTTTTCTTCCTGTCGTCATTGCGAGCGAAGCGTGGCAATCCATCTTCATTAATCAGCCCATTATCTCATCAGACAAATCTTTCCATTCAGGGTTTTTACTTTCTATTAATAATATTTTCTTTTCTCTAGAACCTGCTTTTATTTGTTTTTCCATTTCTATAGCACCAATCATAGATTCTCCTACTTCGTAATATACAAGCATGTGAACATTGTATTTTTTAGTAAAACCTTTTATAACATTATTTTTATGTTCATAAACTCTTTTAACTAGATTACTAGTTACACCAGTATATAAAGTACCGTTTTTCTTATTTGTCATTATGTAAACACAAGGTGTTTTTTCATTCATAATCTTATTTACTTAAGATGGATTGCCGCGCTTCGCTCGCAATGACGGAAGGGAGCGGATAAATCTCAATTTAATTTCTTTCTGTCTTTAAGAGGAGTCTGCGA